>JAJYPA010000326.1 GCA_021795795.1 Pseudomonadota bacterium
TCGCCATCGAGGTCTGCGAAGAACTCCGCAGCCAGGGCGTCGCCGTCTCGCTGATCACCGGCGAAGAACGCGATATCGACCCGCAGGCCCGCGTGGTCTGTTCGACCATAGAAATGCTGGATGCCAACCAGCACTACGCGGTCGGAGTAATCGACGAAATGCAAATGATCGCCGACACTCAACGCGGATGGGCGTGGACACAGGCGCTTTTTGAGATGTCGGCTGACCGTCTTTTTGTGTTGGGTAGTCCATCCGTCGAGTCCTTGCTGAAGGATTTTGCGGAAACCACAGGGGATATCTTAACCCTGCATCGCACCCAACGATTCACTCCATTGAAGATGAAGCCACAGCCCATAGCGCCGAAGTCCGTACAGGCGGGCACCATATTCGTGGTTTTCTCGCGCAACTCGGTTATCCGTTGGGGCGAGTATTTTCGTGGAAACGGGCACTCGGTCGCTCAGATCTATGGTGCCATGCCACCGGAAGTACGGCGCGAAGAAGCCCGGCGATTCCGCGCCGGCGAAGCGGATATCCTGGTCGCCACCGACGCCGTGGCCATGGGGCTCAACCTCCCGGCCCACACGGTGGTCATAGGCGAAAGCGAAAAATACAACGGTCAGACCAGCACCGCCGTACCCAAGCCATTGGTCCGCCAGATCGCCGGGCGAGCGGGCCGCTATGGGCACCATGACGCCGGCTTTGCCGCAGGCGCGGATGCGCTGATCCATCGCCACATGCAAAGCGCGCTCAGCGGCCAGGACGAACAGTTCACCTTCCCACTGCCGAATGTAGCACCCACCCGTGGCTGGGTCGCTAATGCCATGGATATCGCCCCGGAGACAACCGTCAGCGACCTGCTCACGGCATGGCAACAAACTGTGAAGGGCTCCCGTTGGTTTCGCTGCGTCGATTTGTCAGATATGCTGGAGAAATCCCGTATTCTGGACGGCATCGAAGGCTCCTGCCGTTTGCCCATGGCGGAACGTCTGCAGATTTTGACGGCACCAGTGGATGTACGTGCTGGACAAATGCATCATTTTCGAACCATGGTTACTGGCATTCTGGAAAGTCGCCAGATTATGTCGCCGGTGTCTGGCGCTGGTCCGCATGCACGCACGGAAGACCTGGAGTCCGCATACAAGCACCTTTCTTTATATTGTTGGTTCCACTATCGTTATCCGTCGGCGTTCCCGGAGATCGGCAAGGCCACCGTCGAGAGAACCCGATGCGTCAACCAACTGATCGCCCACATTCGCCAGGGACTGAAGCGTCACTGCAAAACCTGCGGAAAGGTGCTCCCAGCCAAGGGTGTTTTTGGCATTTGCGACCGTTGCTATCAGGCGCAGCGGCGGCAACGTCAATGGGACCGAGACGACAGTTATTACTAAGGAGTCACCACAATGGAAGAGGAATCAGTGGACGGACTGTTTACCAAAAAACGCGGAAAGCCCCGGCGTTCAGGCCGGGGATGGATAGCGCGGCGGCGAGACGGTTTAACGCCGTCGGAGTCACCCATCCGACGATAAAAAACGTCCGTGAAAGCCGGGATTATGGCTCGAAGCCTTTTTGATTCAGGATGAGATTGGCTTTCTTGAGTTCGCATTTGCTTATTTCAGCGAAAATCCCAATGTAACGTATGCTCTGCATGACCTTGTGCGGGGCACCATGGAAGGGGAAATAGTTCCGGTGAATGTCCAGTAAGCTGGCACTTTCCTTGTATAATGCACATATCGCTTCTCTGGCGGAAGGCAAGACGGAAGCGCTTCACTCGACACTATTGGCACAGGAACAAGGAGAGACAAGATGCTAGACATCGATGGGAAAACACCTGTTGCAACTTTTACGGCAGCCGCGGGCCAGGATTACGAATTTGTCGCCGATTACGAACATGATGGGAAGTATCTCATATTGTATGGCAACAATGGTGATACATCCACGGCGATTTGTGAGGACGTTGCGGACCTCGCGTACTGGCTGGAATCCCCTGATCTGAACCGTGAGGACGAGATTATCCAGACCGCCAACGTGCGCGGATCTGACGTGATCGAACCCGCGGACAAAGAATCGGAAGGCCCATTTCTGATCCTCGAGACCCATTATTACTACGGGCCGACGGAGCATAGCCATTTCGTGACTGATGAGACTGGGCGCGCAATGGAGTTTGACGATTTGCAAACCGCATGTGTGTGGATTGCCGATGAAGAGTCTGGTCAGTATTGTTTGGCACATAACGAATATGCCGAACCGAGTTACAAAATTGTTCAGGGGTAATCATTTGACATCCTCCCCGGCCTGAAGTCCGGAGATTCCTACGGCGCTCAATGCAGCGTACTGCACAGAGTCGCTTCGGCGGGTTCCTGCTTCATCGGGGCCGCCCTACCTGCACCGAAGTGCAGGTAAGGTCTTACATCCCCTCCACAGGCCATGACGGCATGCCCTGCCGCCAGTATGTTGCATGCGGCATTCACATCGGCGTGCGCCGTGTGACCGCAAACAACGCACTTCAACCGGGATTGCGTGGTGCGGTTTTCTTTCGCCACGTGTCCACAGGCCGGACAGGTCCGGCTGGTGTTGCGTGGATTCACCGCGACCACGATCCCGCCGCACCAAGCCTGCTTGTACTCGAGCTGGCGGCGGAACTCGAACCATCCCTGATCGAGGATGGATCGGTTCAGTCCCGCCTTGGCGCGGATGTTTCTGCCCGGTTGCTCAACCGTCCCCGACGCTGACCTGGACATGTTCCGTACCTGCAAGTCCTCAATCACTACCGCCGCGTGGTTTTTGCTGAGGGTGGTGGAGAGTTTGTGCAGATGGTCGCGCCGGATGTTGCCGATCCGGGTATGAAGCTTCTGGACGCGGGCTTTGGCCTTGACCCAGTTGCGTGAAAACTTCTGTTTGCGGCTCATGGCGCGTTGATACCGCGCGAGCCTTTGTGCATGACGCTTAAGCGCATCCACTGGGGCGATGATCTCTCCGGTGGACAAGGCGGCGAAATTCGCCACGCCCATGTCCATGCCGACGATGCTGGATGCGGGATGCGCAGGCTGTTCGATTTCGCGCTCGGTCTGGATGCTGATAAACCACTTGCCGCCGCTGAACGAAACGGTGACATTTTTTACCAGGCCGAGAACCTCTCGGCTGTTGCGGTAGCGCAGCCAGCCCAGCTTGGGCAGGAAGATACGGCCGTCGGCCTGATCGAGCTTGATCTGCTTCGGGTCGGGATAGCGGAAACTGTCCGACCGGCCTTTCTTCTTGAAGCGCGGGAACTTGGATCGACCGGCAAAGAAGTTGGCGTAGGCACGCTCCAAATCCTTCAACGCCTGCTGCAATGGATGCACGGGCGCGTCGGCGAGCCACGCGGTGTCCGGGCTGTTGCGCCACTCGGTGAGCCGCTTGCACAGCCCTGCGTAACCCACTTTCTTTTCTCCCTGCTCGTAGCGTTCCTTCTGCAACGCCAATGCCTTGTTGAACACGAAGCGGCACGATCCGGAAAAGCGGCGCATCTGGCGCTGCCGTTCCCCGGTCGGTCGTAGCTCAAACTTGTAGGCTTGGAGTCGTTGCATGGGTTTAGTATAGTTTGGCCTATGAGAGATGGCAATGATATTCGACATGGGCGGCATTGCGTTTTCAAGATGCACGTTCATTTGGTCTTTGTGGCGAAATACCGCCGCAGAGTATTCGATGGCGACGCCATCAACCGACTGCGCGCGATCTTCGCCAAAACCTGCGCCGACTTCGAGGCGCAACTGATCGAGATGGACGGCGAGGACGATCATGTGCATCTGCTGGTCGAGTACCCGCCCAAGGTAGCCGTCTCCAATCTTGTGAACAGTCTCAAGGGCGTATCCAGCCGCCTGCTGCGCAAGGAACGCCCCGACATTCAGAAACGCTATTGGAAAGGCGTCCTATGGTCGCCGTCCTACTTCGCTTCAAGCTGTGGTGGCGCTCCGATTTCCATCGTGCGCCAGTACATTGAGCAACAGCAAACACCGCACTAAAACCCAAGGACGGCTACGCCGTCCGCGCTATCCTTCCCCGCCCTGAACGGCGGGGCTTGCCGCGCACCAGGTCAAAAATCCTGATCATCGACACCGAAACCACCGGTTTCACCGAACCAGTCGAACCTATTGAGGTGGCTTGGGTCCAACTGGACGCCGGGCTGATATCCAACGACTTAGACCTGGCGCTCGACCTGATGGGCAGATTCGACCAGCGCTACAAGCCGACCCAACCCATTTCCTTCGGCGCCATGGCCACACACCACATCACCGAAGAGGACCTGGAGGATTGCCCACCGTCTGCCGATTTTGCATTACCTGAGGACACCACGTTCCTGATCGGGCACAACATCGACTTCGACTGGAAAGCCATCGGCAAGCCGGATGTGCCGCGCATATGCACATTGGCGCTTTCCCGCAGGCTCTGGCCGGACGAGATGGGACATTCCCTGGGCGCCATGATGTATCGATTGCTGCACAAGGACGAAGCCAAGGATCTGCTCAGGAACGCCCATTCCGCCTACCAGGACGTGCTTCTCACCAGGATACTTCTGCAGCATATCTTGGAGAAAATGCCCAAGGTACGCACCTGGGAGAGATTATGGGAAGCCTCCGAACGGGCGCGCATACCGGTCACCATGCCTTTCGGCAAACATAAAGGCACGGCCATTGCCGACCTGCCCGCGGATTACTGTGACTGGCTCCTCAAGCAAACGGATATGGATCCGTATGTGCTGGTAGCTGTGCGGCAGCGTGGAACCACACCGCACGCCAACCGTTGTTCCAGAGCGCAAAGCAGTGGCTAAATCCGCTTTGCGTTTGTGCGAAGCGGTTGAGCAAGGTAGTTACGTCTGGCTTGATTAATGTTCGCCCCGCGTATTCGTGGATGAAAAACATGGCCGGTTTCATATTTCGTGTTACAGTTCACACAACGAACGAAACATAAGGAGCACAAAATGCAGACCAAGAAAAACAGTAAGGACTGCCAGATCATTTCTTTCTCTGAGGCCAAACTGGAACGCGACGACCGGAAGAAAAACGAAGAAGTCGAAGTCCGACTCCTGAATACCATCTTTCCCGAAGATTTCGAGATCACGGAAGAAAACCAAGCCGCCGAACTCAGGCTTTTGCAAACCATTTTCCCCGGAGAATTCGAGGCCATGGTTCACTAGTCAAGGCGGGGCAGGGCTAAAAACCGCCGCCCCGACTCCCGAACGGGAACGCACCACCCACACAGGAGAGACGGTTGGGCATAGCCAATTTCAGCGGCGCCGTTGCCAACCGGACGTATGAGCCGGTTGGCAACGGCGTTGTTCACTGTTCAGCCGATCTGCCCGAAGAGTCCACCGCAGACCAGCGCGCGGCATTCGCGGAACTGGTCCGGTTCATCCAGGGAAGAGGGGATAGCCCGCAATCCCGAGTTTTGTCCGGCTATGCCGGCACCGGAAAGACCTGGCTCCTGGTGCAACTCATACTGGCGGCTTCACAGCAGCGCGTGGCGGTGTGCGCGCCAACCCACAAAGCTGTGGCGGTCATCACCACCAAGCTGGCCGAGTCGAAGCCGAAAGGCAAGATTTGGAGCGGGACCCTGCATGCCCTGCTCGGACTGCGGCTCCGGGAAGACCGCGACGGCGGGATGCAACTGGACCTGGACCGGCAGGACAAGGGGACCTACTTCGAGGACTACGACCTGGTGGTGATCGACGAAGCCAGCATGGTCGGCACTCAGTTATTAACCTATATCGCGCAATTCCAACATTCCGGCCGACGTCCCCGGGTTCTGTACGTGGGCGACCCCGGGCAGTTACTGCCAGTGGAGCCGGAAATGGCTGCGGATAACCTGGGTCCCCTGTTCACCCAGACCGATGCGTCAGAGACATACCGTGCGCCGCCCGTGTTCGAGACGATTCGCGATCACCACGAACTGGTCGAAATCGTCCGCCAGAAATCCACCGGCAAGCCGCATCCCATTGCCGTGTTCGCGCAGGAAATCCGGCGGTACATCGAAGGTTCGGCGACGGGGGTGTTCACACCATCCCTGGCCAGCGCATTCATTGCCGCCCATGCGGACGACATGGGCAGAAATGTGATGGTTTCGCCCGTCGACCGCATCGCTGCTGGCGCAGTGACGTTGCGCACGCGCTTTCCGAGCAAGGATATCCGGGTGGTAGCCTGGCGTAATCAGGTGGTTGACCGGCACAATGCGTTCATTCACCGCGAACTGGCGTCGTTATTCGAGCCGGACGACAATCTGCTGGAAGCCCCATTCTGGCCAGGAGAGACGCTGGTGGCTCGGGAGGCGATGTATGGTTTTAAACCCGCAGCAAGAGCGCATATGCGCGGAGCGAAGTTCTGGGAGGACGCGCTGTCGCCGGCCTTGGAAGACGATGGTCAACGGAAAACCGAGCGATCCGACGACGTTGTTCTCGTGCAGAACAACACGGAAATGGCCGTCCGGTCCTGCGTGCCCATGTCGCACCCCTATGCGGACATCGCCAGTTGGTGGATCACCGTCGAAATGCCCGGGCAGGAAGTGGCGGAGTTTTTTGTTGCGAACAGCCCGCTGGAGCACCGCAGAATGCAGATGGAGGCATGGAACGAGTATCGTAACGCTCCGCGGCGGACCACGGCCGGCTCACGGCGCGCGTGGACGGTCACCCGCGCAATCGCCCCGGCCATGCACGGCTATGCCATGACGGCGCATAAATCCCAAGGCAGTACCTTCCATTACGCCATTGTAGACCTGAACGATCTGTACGGCATGGTGAGGAAGTCCGGCCCAGACGAGTACCACCGCGCGTTCTATGTGGCGGTGACCCGTGCGGCGGAGCGGGTGTGGATTGGCATCTGAGCGCCCAGAAAACAACCACCGCACCATTGCAAAAAAGTACGAATTATACATATAATGTGAGTTGTGTTTCTTGGAGATGCCATCATGCGCGTAACCACTGCTGACTTTATCAAACACTACGGATCATTGGCCGACCAGGCGCTGACAGAGCCGCTGACCATCACTAAAAACGGCCGTGATCGTTTGGTGTTGGTATCCGCTGAGGAATTTTCCCGACTGAAAAGTCGGGATCGACGGGCCGTATTCCCGGAGGATCTGAGCAACACCGAACTGGAACTGATTGCTAAAGCTGAGGTGCCTGTAGAGTATGCGGCGCTTGATGCCGAGATGAAAGGATATGCGCTTTGAGTCATTGGCCAGACCCTGTTCCAGGTCTGGTCATCCGTTATAGCTATTTGTGGCGACGTGAAGCTGATCAGGGTAGGGAGGAAGGCGTCAAAGACCGCCCGTGCGCAATCGTAGCCGCCGTCAGAAACGATCCTGGCGGGCAGACGGTGTATGTGCTGCCCATCACACATTCCACGCCCATCGATCTTTCAGAGGCTATCGAGTTGCCACAGCAGACGAAATTGCGCCTTGGCCTGGATGGTGAACGATCGTGGGTGATCATCAGTGAAGCCAACAGGTTTTCCTGGCCTGGGCCTGACCTGCGTATACTGCCCGGTATGGGGCCGGACAGCGCAGCATACGGATTTCTGCCGCCACGATTTTTCAAAATCATTCGCGACAGATTTGTCGAGAGAGGCCGTCAGAGTGACCATGGGGTTGTGACCCGCACCGAATAAGGTACATCGTTTCCAGTCTTGAGCGAATGCGCCATGCAAGCTATTTCACCTTGTTGAGTAGCCCAGATCGTGGGAACCTATGTCTGCAGCATTCGGCTGGGGGAAGACGAAAAAGTGCCACTGAATCCAGAGACCATTGAAAAACTGGCGCGCGCAGGCCTCACCGTGATCCACCCGGAGCCCGCAGCCAGCCCGAGTTACCGCCCCGTTTTCATCAGCAAGATCGCCGCGGGGTTTCCTTCTCCCGCCGACGATTACGTGGAGCGCCGGCTGGATCTCAACCAGCACTGCATTCGGCACCCGGAAGCGACCTTCTTCCTGCGCGTCAGCGGACACTCCATGACCGGTACCGGCATATACGACAACGATATTCTGGTGGTCGATCGTAGCCTCAAGCCCGTGCATGGGAAAATCGTCGTTGCCATCCTGGACGGGGAGTTCACGGTCAAAAGGCTTTCCAGAGATGGTGGCGCAGGCGGTCACCTGGCCCTCCTACCCGAGAATAACGACTTCCCGCGTATCGAAATCCAAGGTGGCCAGGAACTCGAAATCTGGGGCGTCGCCACCTTCGTGATCCACGCCCTGTAGCCCGGCCATGACTATCGCCCTGATTGACGGCAACAACTTCTATGTCTCCTGCGAACGGGTCTTCCAACCCAAGCTGAGGGATCGCCCCGTCGTCATTCTGTCCAATAATGATGGCTGTATCGTTTCCCGGTCCGCCGAGGCCAAGGCCCTGGGCGTTCCCATGGGCGCGCCCTGGTTTCAATGGAAGACGCGGGCCGCCAGGCTCGGCATCATCGCTCTGTCCAGCAACTACACGCTCTACGCCGACATGAGCGAGCGGATGATGCGTATCCTGAAACGATTCTCGCCGCGGCAAGAGGTGTACAGCATCGACGAGTGTTTTCTGGATCTCGCCGGTGTCCGCGACGATCAGCAAATGGTACTGGCGGTTACCATGCGTGCCACCGTTGCCCGGGAGATCGGCATACCGGTCTGCGTGGGGATCGCCAACACCAAGACCCGCGCGAAGCTCGCCAACCACATTGCCAAAAAGACGCCGGAACTATATGGCGTCTGTCACCTGGAACAACTTTCCACTCGGGAACAGGCGCACTATCTCGAACAGTGGCCGGTGAATGACGTCTGGGGTGTCGGCCGAAAAATCGCCGAGAAACTGCAGGCGCTGAGAATTACCACGGTGGCTCAGTTAC
>JAJYPA010000327.1 GCA_021795795.1 Pseudomonadota bacterium
GTGTGGCTTTCCGCGAGACTGATTGCTACTCCGGCAACTGGAACAGGTAGAACTGCCCATCTTCGTCGTAGCAGACATTCGCATAGCGGTGATTGCCGGATTGCCGAAGGTCGCAGTGCGCCTGAAACACCACATCCGGGTCCCCAAAAGCCAGCAGAGTACCACCCAGCCCGCGAAAATAGGCGGGATCGTCGTCGGTCAGGTCGGTCTCGAATCGATCACAGCCGTGCTGTTCGTTCTGGTCGCGCAATATGGTCAGCAGGTCTAAAAAATCGTTCAGCCCGTCATCTCCCAGACCACGCAGAATATTTTCAATCTCAACACCGTCGGGGACTTCCATCATCATCGGAAATTCATTGGACATTGCTCATTACTCCTTATTGTTGAAGGGGAAAGCACCGGGCGGCGTCTGCACCGCCTCAGCACATGCACCGCGCGGGAAGCGGCCGGTGTTGCGGACGGTGTGTGTGCAGACGGCGGGTCTCCTATTCCAGCCCCTTGCCTTTGCCGCGCGGTACGTTATCTATAGCGCCGGAATCCGGAAAATCGCTGTTTTTCCCGGCATCACGCGACTTCCTCCGGGCTTTCTCCACATCCAGCAGGCGTTGACGTTCGAGCAGCAGGCGATGCCACTGTCCGGCAAAACCCACTGCGATCATGCTGGCGGCAGCTTCCGGTGGCTCAGGTGATGCGCCTTTGTGCGCCAGTTCATCATCCAGGGCCTTTTGCATGCGCTCATCGTCATTTTTCATGACGGTGGTAAAGCCTCGCGCCGGAATTTCCAGTCCGTAATCGGTGACCTTGGTAAACTGGATATCTTTGCCGTCTTTCTGAAAAGAACGGCGCTCGATGGATGCCAATGTGCCGGGATTGAGTTGCCCGTCCCCGCGGGCGGTTTCGATTTTGTTGTCCTGATAGATGAAATGCGCCCGGCCATCGGTGGCTTCGAGCAGGATATAAGAGCGATCGTTACCCTCATCGAGGCCGGTACCCAGCACCCGGCCGGTGATCCGCTGTCCCGGCGCCAGCTTGGAGACCACCGGTAGCGACCGGCTGTCGGTCATGAGTTCCCTGTGCTGCAGGAGCATCGTGGAGCGCGTCTGCAGCACCTCCAGTTCCTTCAGCGCTTTATCCCAACCATCATCCAGTTGCCAGGTCATGTGCCCCACTTTTTGGGCCACACCGATCTCGCACAGGGCGCCCAAACGGGCCACGCGCTGACGCCGGTCGGCGTATCCTGTATTGTCTTTGACTGGGTCTACCGGCGGCTCGCTGATCAAGTTCCGACCGCCGCCAGCATGACCATCGGAGGTGCGCTCCACTTTCTTCATGATTTTCCGGTCCAGTTCGGTGAAGCGGCGCTGGGGAATCTCGCGCTCCAGTCCCTGGCGAATCTCCCGATCCGACCGGTAGCCCAGGTCTCGGGTAGCCTCATCCTGCGCCATCTCACGGATACCCGTGCGGATCATCTCCGGCGCTATCTCCAGATTGTGTCCCCCGCGAATCAGCACGTGAACATGGGGATGCGCGGTGTTGTGGTGATCGATGGCCGCCCACTCCAGCTTCTGGCCCATTTGCTGCTCCATGCGGGCCATGATGCGCCTGGTGTAGTCCGGCAGGTCCAGGCGGTCGCCGTCTTCCGGTGAGAGGACCATCTTGAAGATTTTCTCATCACCGGCGGACTGCCACTCGTTCGCCTTGTCCACCAGTGAGACGCCATCGCCGGTGGCGTCAAAGCCTTGCCCGAGTTCGCCCTCCCTCTGCGCCCCTTCACGCTCCAGATATTTTGCATGCGCGGCCCAATGACCCTTGCCCTTGGCCTGCACCCAGCGCACCCGCACGAATGCGCGGCGGGCATGCGCCTTGTCGGCGGCGGTGCGCTGTTTGGTGGCTTTGGGCCGCTTGCTGTCAAAGTGGGGCATTTTCGGTTTCATTCCCGCTACGGCTTTATTCCGCATGGTGCGCACCCGGCCCACCGCGTGAGCGGCCTGGGGTTTGTGAGCGAAATGCTGGTCTGCCCGGCGCTGCTGCTCCCGGTCACGCTCAAGGGCGCGCTCTTCCCTGGATAGGGTGGCCTGATCTTTCATCCGGTTTCCTCTTTGTGCCAATTCCATTTATATAGCACCACAAAACGAAAACATGGCGCTATATAAGTAATATCGGAAGCGGTCTTGCGGACGGCACGTCAGACGAAAGGGGAACAGAATGAAGAACGGAACATTGCACATTGTGGGGCTGAGCGGCGGTAAAGATTCCACGGCGACGCTGCTGCTCGCCATCGACCGCAAGGGCCTGGAAAACGTCCGGCCGGTATTCGCCGATACCGGGAATGAACACCCGGAGACTTATGCGTACCTGCAATATCTGGAGGAAAGGCTGGATATCGCCGTGGTACGGCTCAAGCCGGATTTTTCAGGGGAGATAGCCAAAAAGCGGCTGTTCATAGCGCGCGATCGGCGGGTTGGTCGGGATAAGCGTGGAGAGAAAATACGGTGGTCCAATAAGGCTAAGCGGCGGGCCTTGGCCGTGTTGCAGCCGGTCGGCAACCCATTCCTGGATCTTTGCATGCTCAAGGGCCGCTTTCCGACCAACCGGGCACGGTTTTGCACGGAATGGCTCAAGAGGGACACCTTTGTCGAGTATGTGGATGGCGTTACCCAGCAGGAGGGCAGGCCCGTCGTGGTGTGGCAGGGGGTGCGGCGGGATGAAAGCGATAAGCGGAAGAACGCAAAGAAGATCGAGAGGGTGGCGAAGGGATACTGTAATTTCCGTCCGTTGATAGACTGGACAGTGGAGGATGTGTTCCGATGCATTGCCGAGCACGGGCTGGACCCGAATCCGCTGTACCAGACGCTGGGCCGGGTCGGGTGCGCCCCGTGCATCTATGCGACCAAAGGGGATGTCCGATTGCTCGCGGGAAGCAATGCGATGATTATGGAGCGTGTGCGGGAGTGGGAGCGCCTGGTGGGTCTGTCCAGTAAAAAAGGGTTTGCGGCGTTTTTTCAGGGCAAAGAGCTCGCGGGAACAAAGCCCGGGGAGGTCAGCGATCTGGTGTTCTGGGAGCGCCACCAGATAGACGGTATCCTGAAATGGGCCGCCAAGGAGGGGCCTTTCATGAAGGAGGATTGGGGGTTGCACCCTGCAACCCCCCGGTGTGGATCGGAAATGGGACTATGCGGCGACTGATCGCGCCAGAGCCTGGTGCGAACCCCGTGCCGCTGTTTCCGCACGGATGCGGTCGTACATCAGGACGAATGCCTCATTGATATTATGGATGAGGTCCGGCGCCAGGTAGCCTTCAAAGATTTCTTCGGCCATTCGCCGGGCTTCGATGTCCTCCATCAGCCAGCGACCCTTGGTCGCCTCGTACTTCCGCCCGTACATCCGGCAACCGTATTCGCGGGCGGAACCGCGATCAACGACCATCTCCAGCAGAGTGGTCAGGGCGGCCGAGACTTTTGGATCAGGGTGTTCAGAGGGCATGGCCCACAGGCTGTTGGGGATAGTGATATAGCGTTTCAAAGAATCGGAGAGGGGGTAGGTTTTCATGATGTTTGCTCCTGAAGTCGGGCCGGACCATCCTGCCCTTGTAACCTATGCGCAGGGCGGGAAGCGGTGAATATGCCGCGTCTACAGCCCCACTTCCCAGGCTCGCCCCAGAAGTTTCTTGGGTACAGACAAGGTGACCCATTCAGGTAGCCTGCTGCCAAGATGGCGCACTCGTCCGTGTTCTGTGGAGAACAACAACCGTGGTTTCTCCGCTGAGTTATCCAGAACGAACGCGCGATCCGCCCTGGATAAGGCGCCGGCCAAATTGGCCAGGCTGCGGTGATATCGCCTAGCCTTACAGTGCAATGCCAGCGACGAACCGTTGCAAGCGTTGTCTCTCGGCTCGCGCTTCGGCCAGCAATTGATTCCAGTCGTCCGGAGGATGGCCGCTTTTCAGCATCTTGCGGAATACCCGGTAGGCGTCGTCTCCGTTCCCGTAGGCGCGTTTGGTGTCCTCGTCATTGACCCAGGCGAACACGATCACCTTGCTCGGCGCGTGGTAGCGGAAGAACAGCCGATACTGTTGAAAGAACTTGGCCCGGAACCAGTGCTTGTGCTCGTCGCCGATGGTCTTGCCCTGCCTGTATTCCGGCCGAGCCGGATCTTGCGGGATGACGTCGAACGCCAGCTTGGTGATCGCCGCCAGTCGCTTGCTGGCGTTCTTCTTCTCGTAGCCGACCGGGTCCTTTTGCTTGAAGGCCTCGACCTGCTGGGCCAGAGCTTCAAGCTGCGCCAGGAATAGCGGGTGAGCAAAAACCGTCCATCTGTGAATGACTAACGGCGGGATCATGCCTGCGCTCATTCATCATCTGCAGACAGGGCGGCATCGAGATCGATTTCAATGCCGCCGACCAGCGACTGGAGCCGTTGGACCAGGGCAACATCAACTGCCTGCAGGCGCTCAGGATGGCTGGCGATGTCGCGAGCCAGAAAGTCCAGGAACTGGCCGAGCACCGGGTCGTCTCCATCGGAGGCTTCGGCGCGCGTCAGCACAACTTCGCCGCTGGGGCGGATCGTGTAGTGAATCTTGTCGCGCTTGGCAAGTCGAAGGGCGTGACGCACGGTTTCCGGCACCGTCGTCTGGTAGCGGTCAGTCAACGTGGATTCGACTTCGAGGGTGGCGGGCATGGCGCTCTCCGGCTAAAGGTGAGGATGCTTTACATGGTAATGCAATCGCCTTGTCTTATCAAAGCGGGAAGACGAAGCTGGCGGATACCCCTTCCAGGTGGTGCGCTGTCGGCCCGGCAACGATCCAGAGTTGTGGCATTACATCTCCCGGACGACCGTCTCTTCACCCGAACCGCTGATCTTGATCAACTGCTTGCGGCCCCCCGGAAATTTTTTGATCACCATGCCAGGATAACGCTCGTCTCCACAATAGATGGGACGCCCAGCGGCCAAATGCGCTCTGGCGGCGCGACCTTCATTTTTGGCCAAGGCTCTGGCGAAGGATGGGGACGAAAGGAATGATTCGTCTCTGGATTGTGGCATGGTGCGACTCCTCTTTACCGCAGATGGCTTTGGTTTACCCCAATGATACGCCGAGTTGGTTGGCGACGGATAGCCGGTCGATTGGTCCGCCGCCAGTTTTTATCTGCTGCCAGGATCTCAGGCGGCTATCCGGTGGATGCCATACTTGGCCCGGAGATATTCGATCTCGTGCATGGCGGCCTGGACGGTGTCGGACACGAGATAGTTGATCTCGGTCTCATGCCCCGGATACACGCTCACCAGAACAAAGCGGTTTGCTTCATAATCACGGGCCAGCCCGGTGAAATGCGGTATCGGCTCGCCGGTGGCGCAGTCACATACGCGCAGGTGGCCTTTTTCCAGAATGATGAATGGCGGATTTTTCATGATGGCGTTCCTCTCTGGTGATGGGGTGGGCTTGCCGTCAACATGACTTGCAGTCTGCAGGACTTGCAGTCGGCAGGACTTGCAGTCGGCATGACCATCCACCCCTCTATGCTATGCACGGCGCGGGAAGCGGTCTGGCAACAAAGACTAAATTTTTGCACACAGGTAACTGTCGTCGCCCCATGGCCTGTCAATGTTCACTGCTGTCCAGCGCACGCACTGCATAACAAAGGGCAGGCTATTCGCCAGGTGCATCAGGACGTCAACAGGCAGCAGGCCCGTTTTGATGCCGATGAGCAAGTCACCGGCTGCAGACAGCATGTCCGGGTCTTGTTGATATACGATGGCCACCGCGTGGACCATAGCTGAGGCTTTGTGCTCAAGGTAGGTCTGGTCTGGGGTGAGATGGACTACTGCAGTCATGGCTGCTTTTCCTCGTGATAGTGGTTGACAGGCTATGCACGGAAAGGGAAGCGGTGTTGCATCCCGCATAGCTTAAGGCTATAGTTAACTTGTTTCCGGCTTGTCCGGTTGGAGTCTCTGGATAGCTTCGTGCAGTTCAGAGCGGCCTTGGGTGGCGATCGCAAGCTGCCCAAGGTGTGAAGATTGGCCCCCTCTTGTAGGGGGCTTTGCTTTAAATGAGCCTCAGCATGCCTCTGCAAACATTTTACCCAAAGCGCGGACACGTCCTGATCTGCGACTTTACGCAAGGTTTCGTTATGCCAGAAATGTTGAAAGTACGACCAGTGGTCGTGATTTCGCACGGCGATACGCACCAAAGGCGTCTATGCACCGTGGTCCCACTATCAACTACAGATCCTGACCCCGTGAAGGATTGGCACTATCTATTGAAGAGCCAGCCGCTCGAAAGCATCGGATACCAGAAGGTATGGGCAAAAGCCGATATGCTCTACACGGTGTCATTCAGCCGTCTCGATAAGCCACATAGAAACACAGCGCGCGGGCGGCAATACTTCACACCACGACTCGATCAGGTGGATCTTGCTGGTGTCATTGCGGCGGTCCAGGCGTATCTTCGGCTCACATAGGAACACCCACCGCGAGCTTCCGGGGGAGCCGGAGAGCAGGATGGACCCGGCTGCCAAGTATTATTGCTGATCTGGAAAGAAGACGCTGTCCGCGTTCCGGCCGAGAAGAGTCCATAACAGTCGATATGGTGGAAGATGGTCGCAAATTTGAATATGCGATATTTTTTACGGTCACCAAGGCGAATAAGACTGACGGGGCTGACCTTAACCTTTTTATCAACAGCGCTCATAAGCGGATTGATGCCCTTAAGCACAAGAAACCAATCAAGTTTTTTACCATACTGCTATTCCACTCAAGGGTGCGAACCTTTTGCAAGGCCGGCGGGCACTTTCACCGGTCAGCGCTACCTATGGGTTATGTGTATACCTGTTGATGATCATGTCAACCACGCTTTACATGTACAGGCATAAATAGCTCGGGCCGGGTCAGGAAGGTCTAAACTTCAGACATTCTCGCCAACGCAACCGGAAGTTCCGCCCATGACGTAGTGAATTGCGGCGAAAGCGTTCCCCGCTGCATCTGCCATGCCTGCCTTTGGCGAATTCCAGCAGATCCGGGTTGGCAGGCGGAGTTCCCGTATCGCTGACTAATCATGTCGAGCGTTTGCATCAGCCGTGACCTACGTTCGTCATCTTCCGGTGCCGCACCAAAAATATCCGCTTGCCGGGATCCAGCCGGGTGCAAATCCATCAGGCGGATACCGGCTTTGGCGTAACGATACCCGTGCCGGTGGATGGATTGCAGGGCGGAGACGGCCGTGTGGATCATTTGCAAGGTGTCGTCGGTTGGGGTGGCCAGACGAGCGCTGTGGACGGGATGATATTGTGGTTCGTCCCGGTGGCGGTAAGTGCCGATGAAAACCTCCATGGCGCCCGCGACACTGCCGTCTTTCCGGAGTTTTTCGGCGGCACGGGAGGTGTAGAGGGTAATGGCCGCCCGCAGGTCATCCATAGAGGTAACCGGTTGTCCGAACGAGCGCGCGGACTGGATGCTGTCTCTGGGAGGACGCCCGGTCTCCAGTGGAAAACACATCTCGCCGCGAAGTTCCCGGACGGTTCTCTCGACCTGGACGCTGAATCGCCGGCGCAGGCTTTTGGGGTCGGCGTCGCGCAACTGAGCCACAGTAGTAATCTCCAGCGTCTGAAGTCTCTCGGCGATTTTGCGGCCGACGCCCCAGACGTCATTCACCGGCCATCGGCCAAGATGGGCGTCATAATCCTGCTGGGAAAGCAGTTCGAGATGGCAGACACCATGCAGTTCCGGGGTCTTTTTGGCGATATGGTTGGCGAGTTTCGCGCGGGTTTTGGTGCTGGCGATCCCCACACAAACCGGTATGCCAATCTCCCGTGCGGCGGTGGTGCGCATGGCGGTCGCCATGCCCGTTTGTTGATCGTCGGGGACGCCCGTGAGGTCCAGAAAACATTCGTCGATGCTGTACACCTCCTGTTGTGGGGAAAACCGCCTCAGAATGCGCATCATGCGTTCGCTCATGTCGGCATAGAGGGTATAGTTGCTGGACAGGGCGACAATGCCGAGTCGGGCGGCACGCAGCTTCCACTCAAACCAGGGCGCGCCCATGGGAATGCCGATGGCTTTGGCTTCGGCGGACCGGGAAACAATGCATCCGTCATTGTTGGACAAAATAACGACGGGTCGGTCCCTGAGCTTGGGCTGGAAGACCCGCTCACAAGAGACATAGAAATTGTTGCCGTCGATCAGGGCGATGGTCATACGATATGTTGGTTTCCTGGATTTGCGTCAGCCACATAAGCCGGCACCACGTTTCCCTGTTTGTTTGCGGTGTTCATGTCTTTACCAAGCCGGGAATCCAATGGCAGCATTGGCCGATCCTGCCAGAACAGCACCATCCCGGCCGTCACCACATCCAGCAACAAACCATCTCTCGCCACAATCGCCATCGGCGCTTTCATCAGCGCTTTCAATCCGACTGAAGCCTCTGCCGATCCGCGAGGCCCTACGCTGGAATGCACCTGCATGACGTGCCCTGTACGGTCCATGGTCGCAATATCCACGGCGCCGTGCGGTACGAAAGCCAAAAGGAATGCAGGCTCCAGCCAGAGAATTCCAGAGTTCGATTCAGCCGATCCGTGTATGGCGGCTATGGCCAGACCGGTCTCCACCGGGTTTTCCGGCTTGCCCGCATCAGGTATGACAATTCGGCCATCACGATAACGAATCATTCCGGAAATCATCACGTTTACTCCATATTGTGGAAAAACCGTCTTGGCGCGCTACAGTGCGTGGATCACAAAGGTGGCCACACCCCAGATTTCGAGTTCCTGGCCCTCTTGGACTTCGATACGTGGGTAGTCGTCATTCTCGGGCAGGAGCGCCGGGTGACCACCAGCGCAACCCTCCCTGGAGAG
>JAJYPA010000328.1 GCA_021795795.1 Pseudomonadota bacterium
AGATGAATGTGGAATATACGCAGAAGATTTCCGGTTGGAATGAAGGCGTACAGTTGGTGTACTCTCTATCGGTCTGACCTGTCAGATGCGTGTAGGGGTTTTATGCTGAATGAGCGGTAAAGACTGTAAGCGGACATTTGGTTGCCGCCATGCAACCACCATACTGGCGATTGTTGCTTCTAGTTTTTGTGGGGTATTCAGAAATGGCTTGTGGCTTGGATGGCTAGCACATGACAAGATGTAATGACTAGGCGTTTACGTCTATAGCTCAAACTTTCTAAATATTGATTATAGTTGGAGTCGCCTGGAATTATTCCGTTAGCAGACAAGTAAATATCATATTGTAAAAAACCGCCCAATCTTTCGCTATATCGTCGCATTTTATTATGTCTCTTTTCCGGCAGAAAAGATTCTTTTCCTGGCTGATAATGTGAGTCTTGAGACGCCAAACAACCTAGCCACCTCAACAGGCAAGTCATCTCCCTTGACCGCGAGCTTTGCCGCTTTCAGCTCCTCGGATGCAATTTCGTCTATTGAGCGCCTACTTTCGGCTGTTTCAGGAATGCGGTATCGATTCCACTTTGCGTGATCGCCCTTCTCTAACCAAACGAAACGTCCTCCGGCAGGATCATTTCTAATGTGAAAGTTCTTCTTAGCCAGGCCAAGGACGCGAGCCCAGATCAACCCGCCAGATCTTCGAAAACCATGGGCCCGGGCTATTCTATCGACCAGCAGCTTATCCAGTATTGGAGCCTCTTGGTCTAATATCGCCTTGATCAGAGTGTTAAGCGTAGGGTCATAATCTATTTGGTAAAACATCGTATCATCAATAATATCGGAGTAGTTTTCCTTGAGATCTATTGCCTGATAAATCGTTTTCACGGACTGCAGTGGGGATTGCCCTGCGAAATCGGCCACCAGCCTGTAGCCCATGGCAGAGATGCTATCGGCGTGCTCATATTGGTCGATTTCATCTCCAGCAGAGGTATCGTCAGAGGTATATTTTTCAGATGTATTGTCCGCTACTATACCTAAAACGACGCTTTCAGGTTCAAGCAGCACCTTCTTATGGACCTCCTCGCGTGACGCCTCGAGCAATGCGCGCAAGGCCTGATCCAATCTATCTAGGGCACCGCGCTTATCAACCCACCATTCGGTCGACCAGATACGCACGAGCTTCCAATTAAGCCCCTTGAGTATCTCACTGCGAACCTTATCGCGATCCCGCGCTGTCGCTGCGCTATGGTAGGAGGCTCCATCGCACTCGACACCGGCCAGATAATCGCCGGGTCTGTCGGGGTGCACCACACCAAGGTCGATTCTGAATCGTGAAACGCCAATCTGAGAGCGTGTTTCCCAACCCTTGGTTCTAAGCCCATCTGCAACGTATTCCTCGAAGGGTGAGTCATAGCTGCCCAACGAGCCTTTTACCTGACGGGCAATTGCATCAGGTCCGTCCTTGGCGAATTCCAGGAAATGTCGCAGATCTGCTATGGCGCGTGCAGAAGTCCGATTGAGATCCAGCATCGACGGCGGGAATGAGGTAAACACTATCATTTCCTGGCGCGCCCGGGTCAAGGCCACGTTCAGCCGTCGCCAGCCCCCCTCCTTGTTTAGCGGTCCGAAATTCATCCCCATTGTCTTGGCACCAGGTTCTGTTGGCCCAAATCCAATACCGAGAATAATCACATCGCGCTCATCACCCTGCATGGTCTCGAGGTTCTTGACGATGACAGGCTCTGCAAGGTTTTCAGCGAAATAGGGTTCGATCTCAGGGTGTTCTTGCCGTGCCTTATCTAGTAGGTCGTTGATCAGCTGCTGCTGCTCGGCATTGAGCGTGATGATGCCAATGGTTTGTTGCTTGGCAAGTTGCTTGGGGTCGGTCAGGCGTTTGACAACCTCAGTTACGATTGACTTAGCCTCGAGTTGATTGTTCCGACCCTTGCCTTTGGTATAGACGCCGTTGACATGACGCCACACGATGGCGCTCTCGCGGGTATCTGCAGCGGGGAAAGTGATCAACTTACCGTCGTAGTAGTTGTAGTTCGAGAATGTGATCAGACTTTCATGTCGGCTACGGTAGTGCCAGGTAAGACTGTGGCTGGGAATGCCGGCGCCAATGCATTCCTCAAGTATGCTTTCGAGATCTTCGTCGGTATCATCATCCTCGGCGATCGCGCCTCGGTTGAAAAACTCGTAGGTGGCATCTGTCTCGGGTCACCCGCGATAACCACCTGTTTACCTCGAGCAATCGCACCGATGGCATCCCAGGGGGTGATCTGGGATGCTTCATCGAAAATGACAAGATCGAAGAGCGCCTGATCGGCCGGCAAATACTGCGCGATCGAAAGCGGACTCATAAGCATGCACGGCGCGAGCGTCGTAAAGGCGTCGCCCATCTCCTGGACAAGCTGCCTAACCGGTTTATGCCTTCTGGATTTCTGCAATTCGCGCTTGAGCATGGCGTACCCGCTACTCGGCAACAGTTCGAATTTGCTGGGCAGATCCCGGGTGAGTTTCACATTGATGTACGCCGCGGTAAGCTCAGCAAGCTTGTCTTCTGCCTGGCGGTAAGCCTCTATGCCACTGGCGTGTTCGGCTGGCACGAAATTGCGAAGAAGAGGTTCAGCGTCGATTTTGGTGGAGGCAAACCACTTGGCGTACGCCACTTCGAATACCTTGGCTGCCTCCTCGTTGGTCAGGTCTTTCTTTTCAATCGCATCGACCAAGATACCCAGTCCGGCCGCGTTGGCTTCCGTCTTAATACGCTGCCAGTCGCACCAGGCCTTGAGATGCGTTTCGTGCGAAAGTACGGTTATGGCATTTTCGGCCAGCTCGTCTACTTGTTTCGCGAGATCAATTCCAGCGCCTGAGACCGTGGCGAATTGTTTGGCCGCCTGCTCCAGCGCGTCACGCTTTTGCTTCAAGTGCATGATGGCGTGAGCCAGCTGACCGTCTCTTGAAAGGAGGTCGTTGCCATCTACAACCAGGAGCTGCAATGACTGCCTTAGCGCTAGCAGATGCTCCGTCGATGTGGCCAATTGTGAAATCGCGGCCCTGAGTGCGACGCCCACCTGCAATGCACGATCTATCTCGGTAATATCCGTATCTCGACCAGACCATCCGGGCAGTTCGCCCAGATCGTTCTCGAGCGCCTTCATTTGCGCCAGTTGCTGTTGCAGTCCTTCGATAATCGGCAGATCGGCAGGAATATTGGGCAAGCCATCCGCCTTGGTTTGCGCCTGCAGGGCTTTAGCGAGCTTCTTCTGGGCAATGGACGAGAAAAACCAAAAGCGTTTAGAAGCCTGCTCCCACACGCTACGTAAAGCAGTTGTATCGATGCTCGCGATCGTATCGGGGTCGTAGATACGAGAGAGTTTCTTGACCTGCTCCCGATAGGCCCTCACCAGGGATATGCCCTGACTAGCAGCCTCCAGAGTTTTAGCTGTTGCAGGTGAGAACAGGAAGCGCAGGTTCATTCGGTGAGCATCAGGCAAATGTTGGATCAGCGCGTACAGCTCAATGGCGTTAACAGGTGAATCTTTCAAGGGTAGGCCGGATAAAGCTAGGACCTGATCACGGGCCTTGTTCACCTCGAGAAGTGCCTTGAGGATGTGACGCGCGCTGTCCACCAAGGAGGCCTGCCAGGCGTTGGACCACTCGCTGCTGATGAGCAGCGAAAAGCCGCCATTGATCTCTTCGACCGCCGATTTATTAAGATCAAGCCGGTGGGCCATGGAGCGCATGGCCTCCATGGCCACCTTTGTGTGTTCCGTGCCTGCAGGCCAGGATAGATTGGGTGTGCGTGGATTGGATTCCTTGATAACCAGTCCGATCGCATTCTGGATAGTCCAGCCGTTAGGCCAACGCCGATGGAGGACTTTTACAAGGCCATTTAGCTGATTTCGCAGCTCTAGCACCTTGTTTGCCTGCTCGTCCCAATCTTCTTGGCTGATCTGTCCTCCGGAGCCCCAGGCACGGTCCAGCTGCTGCAGCACATGGGGCTTTGAGGTCTTGTTCGAATGGAGCTCGAGGCAGAACTGGCCCACGCCCTTCTGATCCAGGCGGCGCTTGACGACATCCAGCGCTGCCATTTTCTCTGCGACAAACAGTACACGCCGGCCGAGCGCTAGATTATGCGCAATCATGTTCGCAATCGTCTGTGATTTACCCGTGCCGGGAGGACCATCCAAAACGAAGTTGTGTCCTTTCGCCGAGGCGACGATGGCGGCCACCTGGGATGAGTCCGCCGGTAGCGGTGTAAATAGTTCACGCGGCTCCACCTCTTCGTCCAAATTTTCAGGGAGCGGGAAGGTTTCGTTGGATTGAAGCGTGGATTGACCTATGCGGTATTCGAGCAAGTGGCGTACGACGTCGCTTTGCCTGAGCTGATCGGCACGATCCTTGAGATCCCGCCACATCAGGTATTTGGCAAACGAGAAGGTGCCTATCAGCACATCGGGTGTCACCTCGAACCCGGCAATGTCACGCACTGCCCGCCGCATAATATTCCAGATGCGGTTGACATCGATGCCGCTCTGGTCGGTTGGCAATTCGTCGCCCAGGCTGGGAATATTGATTTCGAAGTCGTGGCGCAGCAACTCAAGCAGCGTCAGGTTAAACTTGGGTTCCTCAAGCATGGACATTTTGACACTGGATAGTGCGCTCTTTCGCTCGAGTTTGACCGGAATCAGGATGAGGGGTGCGGAGTAGGTCTTGGAGTCCCCCGCAGATTTCTTCCACTTGAGAAACCCCACCGCGAGGTACAGCGTATTGGAGCCGCCTTCTTCAATATCGCTCTTGGCTTGTCTGTATAGATCAACCAGCCTGGCCTCAAGCGCCTCTTTCTCCATTTTCGACGGCACCTGGTTTCGTGCCAGGGCATCCCGCGCGAATTCTTCCTCGAGATTTTTCTGATTACGCTGTTCGTAAATTTGAACGTCGCGCCCACCCGCCTCGAGATTCGGTAGGGGCACGATAGTGAGCGATTTGTTATCGGCAAGCAGATCTTCGAGTTTCCCGGGATCCGGGCAGATCAACCTGACGACCTTTGCTTTTTCCGGGACATGGAGCAGGCGATTACGTGTGGTCAGGTCCAGGAGTTTGCGCTGCCAGTATTTGATGCGATCTACCGAGCCTGATGGTTGTGAGTCATCGTCAGGAAAATCGTCTTGCAGATTCGGTGCCTCTTCAAACCCTTCGTGCCCGCATATTCCCTTGGCGCCTCTCGCGTCTTCGGAATGAACCGTCGTGGCCAGTGGCCGTATGCGCTGCATCCTGGCTCGTTGCAAATCCAAAGCCAGGATGAAGTTTTCATCTGTCAACTGATTGGTCGCATTATCGACAGCGTGACTGAATCCAGGCCTAGGAGACTGAGTGACCAGCGTCGTCTCAAAAACGATCAGTTCCTGCAGTTGGATTCTTTTGCGGATGGCCGAGACGTCGTCCATGATGATCGAAGCGAATTCTTGCGGCTGCAACCAGACACCGCTGAAGGCATGGCCCTCGGTCATGACGATAAACGGACGAAGTCCAGCTTGCTCCAATGCCGCGGCAAACAGAAGCGCCGTATCTAGACAGGTTGCCACCTTGCTATCAAGAATTTGGGTTGGCGTGCGGATTTTCTGGCCTTCACGCTCGAAACTGGCGGGGGGTACCGCGTAACTGATATCGATATTAGAGATGGCAGTCCACAAAGCGGAGCATAACTCCCAAACTCGCTTTCTGGATTTGGTGTTATAGCCATCAATAGCATCCGATTTCCCGGCGCGGCGCAAGACATCCGAGGCCCCCTTCAGAATGCTGTCCACGGCGGGATCATTCGGCATGCAAAAGGCTGCCAGTAACTCTGGCATGCTCCCAGCACCACCCCAGACATTCCTGGCCAGTAATTCAATAGGAAAGTTCTCTTCCAGCAAGATGCGCTCGCCGGAACTAAGCGTCAGCGTTATAGACGCCCGCATATTTTCAGAAAGCTCGGCCAGGTAACCTTCCTTGAGGTCTATATCGCGGTCGTTGATATGTATCCTGGAGCCCTTTCGAATTAGGTCTATTGGCCAGTTTTTTTTATTCGCAAATGGAAGGCTAGGGATAAGTAAAAGCGTGAGATTTTCAAGCTCCTCTTCTGAGTCGTTGGCGATAGCAATGCTGCCAATCAGGGGGGTAGCATTTTGATGCGAAGCCAATCCTATCTTCTTGGCCAAGTTCGCTTCGATCATGATACCCATGAGCCCTCCTGTTTGTTTATGAATGCTCTTAACTTGTTATTCTTTATATGATGCAGTAGTAGCTTGGTATCGTTACGTTTCCCGCCAGCAATGAAGGAAGCATTAAACCGGGAATCAAAGGACCTGAATTTTGGGAAGTCTTTTCCCTTGTCTGGCGGAATAGATTTCTTTAACACGTGCTTTCCTCCCGGGTTTAGCCATTGTGCTAACGATTTAGCGTAGCATTTCGTCTTATAGGGTAATAAGTTCATTGTCACCCTCAATTACTCAGAATATGAGCATCTGCTACTGGATATTACCGGCCCTCGATTTGCATAGAAAGGGTCGCGCCCGATGCATCACTGCCGCAACTCTAACCATATTCTTACCCTTGGTTGAGGATTCCGTCCAGCAAACTCATCTGGTGCGCTCCCCGGCTCGCAGCCTGAGGATGGACCAGGCCACTCACTGTGATCCCGAGCAGGCGCACAGACGCGCCAATGGGCACCGCGCGATCCAGCAGTTCCGGTAGCAATGTCGCGATAGATTCCAGATCCCCGATAGCCCCGCCCTCCGTGTGTGCTCGGGTGACGGTGGTAAAATCTGGAAAGCGTGCTTTGATGTTGACGGTGTGGCCGGCCAGGGTCAAGGACTCGAGACGGGCGGCAACCTGTACTGCCATTTCCTCCAGGTTAACCAGCATGATGCTTCGGTCCTCAAGATTTTTCGAGAAGGTTCGCTCGGTTCCTACCGACTTTCTCTGTCGGGACGGTTGGACGGGCCGCCCGTCGATTCCCCGTGCCACGTCGTAAAACCAGGCTCCTGCCTTGCCGAAATGGGCTATGAGAGTCTCCCGTGAGAGGGTTCGCAGATCCGACACGGACTCAATGCCCATTGCCGCTAATCTTTTCACGGTAGCTGGGCCTACCCCATGCAATTTGCCCACGGGCAGAGGCGCCAAGAAGGTGAGACCACGCTCGGGTGGAATCACAAAAAGCCCATGGGGCTTACGCCAGTCGGAGGCGAGCTTCGCCAGCAGTTTGTTGTAGGACACCCCCGCCGAAGCCGTCAACCCTGTCTCCCGCTGAATACGATCCAGGATCTCGCGGGCAAGGTCGACAGCCAGGGTGCCGTCCGTAGTGGCACCGGTTACGTCCAAATAGGCCTCGTCCAAGGACAGGGGATCCACCGCGGGGTGTAACTGCGTAGGATGGCCGAGAGGCCTCTCGGTAGGCCTCCATGCGGGGGCGGACAAAGATGGCCTGGGGGCAAAGAGACCGAGCCCTGGCTGCTGACATGGCCGAGTGGATCCCAAACCGCCGTGCCGCATAGCCGCAGGTGGCAACGACACCCCGGCCATTTGGGGTCACCACCGACAATTAACGGCTGGCCGCGGAGTTCTGGCCGGTCCCGTTGCTCGACCGCTGCAAAGAAGGCATCCATGTCCACGTGGATGATCTTGCGGAGATCGGGGCTGCGCTCTGGTGGGCTGGGCAATCGATAACCTCCTCGCCTGACCTGTTGAGTCTACCAGATGGGGTCCTCCGACGAGGATGCCGGCCAAGAATGTCCTTGCGCGAGGCGATCACCTGAGAGGCGATGCTGCTTGCCGAGAGCCAAAGGAAAGCGGTAAATTCACCCTGATGCTCATGGTCGCAAAGAGACTGATTGCGGTCATTCGAGCGCTCGGGTGCTTGTTCAACAGGGATGCAGGAACCGATCATGTCACGAATCAGGGCTACGGCAAACTTGATTCTATCTACCTGATTAGTCGAGTATATTCCTGCATTTTTTTGTTATGCCGGATGGCCGTTATAGAATATTCCATGTATTCATCAGGTTGAAGCGAATCCGAAGCGGCTTGAAACATGATGAATCAAAGAGTCAAAGAAGACTTTGCCGGAGCCCTGGGTCACGAATGGCGTGGCCCGCTGAATTGCACCATGATTCTGACATGAAAGCAGGCAGGGAAGAGATATCTCCATGGCAGCACCTTCCGTCTGATATAGAAAATCAAGCCTATGGCTTTGGTCTAGCGCGATATGTTCGTTGATAAATTCCTCACGACCCCGCATATTCACGAATGATAAATATGGAGGAATGTGCCATGCCTATTTCAACTGGAAGAATTGTTGTACTTGCCTTGGGCATTTTAGCTCTATCAGGCTGTGCCGTTGGCCCTTACGGTGGTTATGGTAATCAGGGGTACAACCAGCCGCCGCCACCACCTCCTCCTCCCGGTCAGGGACCTGGTCAGTACAACAACGGCTACGGCAATCCACCACTGCCCCCCCCACCTGCGCCATAAACAATATTCTAGGACTAGGTTCGGCTTTATCAAATCAAATAAAAAGGGGAACTTCCTTATGTCGCGCAAACCTGTTGCACTCAGTCTCGCCTTAGGTCTCGCAGGATTTGGTGCTTTATCACTCGCTATGCCAGCATTAGCTGCTCCGTTTGATTTCAGTGTCATGCTAGGGGATGTCGGAATCAATCTCGGCAACACGGGCATGCCCCAGCAATACGGGTACTTTGAGCCGCCCTCAGCATATACCAACTATTACAGTCAGCCTCTCTATGCGCAGTACATGATGTGGTACTACTACCCGCA
>JAJYPA010000329.1 GCA_021795795.1 Pseudomonadota bacterium
CGGCGCCTGCCCCCATCGAGTTGCCGACGATGACACCCGGTCCGCCCAGGTGAGTAAAAAGAGACTTCCTCCCCTTTCGGCCTCGAGGGCCATGATGGTTTCTACAACCGTCAGCAGAAGGGGAAGTCTCCATGAGCACTATAACCATGGGCGTGGATTTGGCCAAGAGCGTGTTTTCGGTGTGTGCGGTGGATGGCGCCGGACACGTGCAGCGGCGGCAGGATCTCGGGGTTAGGTTTCTCAGTTTCCCACCTTATAGACATAGCCTCTCGATTGAAGGCAGGAGCTGAACGCACCCACCCTGGCGATTGCATTCGCGTCGGATTGTGGCGCCGGTGCGTAGACGCCCGGTGTTGTAGTGCAGCTGGTTTGGTTTCCGTACGTAGTGCAAAATGTTTGAGCAGGCGTTTGGTAGCCAGGACCGGCGGAGGCCATAACGACCGGGTACATGCTTACAGCCTGTTGCTCGCACTGGAAGCGATCCCGATAGAACTGCGCTTGCGTCGTATTGGGGCGCGTCCAACCCATGGTGCAGCCACCTAGAAGTATGAGAGACGCCAGACTGGCAAAGGCGGCTCTCTCTCGATTCGTGTGGTTGAGTCTCAGGCGCCGATCTGTTGAGCGGGATGATGCCACGGGTTTTTCGGCAGGTGCTTGAGCTTGGCGCAGACGAGGTAGCTGATGGTGATCAGATGGGCGTCGGAGCCGTAGCCCTTGGCCCGCACCTTGGCCGCTTGGATGCGTCCGTTGATCGCCTCGGCAAAGCCGTTGTTCAGGCCGGAGCGGAAGTGTTCGAGGATGCCAGCCAGGTGCTTCTTCACCGTGGCACCCAGGCGCTTGAACGGCGCCAGTCGGCTGCGCCTTGCCCAGCTGATCCAGCGCGGCAGCAGCGCTTCGGCGGCGGCCCGATCGGTGCACTGCGCAAACACCTCGCGCAGTCGTTCCTTGATGCGCCAAGCGCGCGCCGTCTTCAAGCCCGAGCGCTGCAACCAGTGCATCTGGGCGATCTGTTGGCGGGTCCAGTTCGTCGCATCTTTCAGGGTGCCCCAGCGGCAGCCCTTGAGGGCGACTTCCTGCTTGACCTCGGCACGACGCACCTGATCCAGCGCCTCGTTGGCCAGCGCGATCACATGGAACGGATCGAAGCTCACCACCGCCTCCGGGCAATGCGTGCGTGCGCCGGCCTGGTAGGCGGCGCCCAGATCCAGACTGACATCGGTGATCGCCTTGGCCTCACCGCCGTGCGCCGCCAGATCCTCGGCAAAGGCCTCGAAGGTGGCCGCATCCTTGCCGGGCGTGGCAAACAGCAGGCGCCGCGCATCGGCATCGCAGAACATCGTCACGTAGCGGTGCCCGCGCCGCGCGCTGCGTTCGTCGGCACTGATCCGGCGTACCGTCGAGTAGTCCTCACGAGCACGCGCCTGCTTCACGTAGTGATCCAACACGCGCCAGACCCGATCGTCCGACACGCCCAGCAGCTGGGACACCGCCAACACCGGCATCTGCTCGCACAGCGCCACGATGAAGGCTTCCAGCGTCTGTGTGAAACCCGCCCCCGCGCGCGCCCAGGGCACCTCCACCTGCGTGGTCTTCTCGCATACCGTGCAGGCCACCCGCGGCACACTGGCCTGCAGCACCGCCTGATACTGGAAGAAGTTCAGATGCCGCCAGGTGCGCGACAGTCGGTCGTGGATCGGTTGATCGGCCGCACCACAGGCCGGACAAGCCAGCCGCTTGGCGGTGTTGTCGATCTGGAAGGCGATGACGCCTTCGGCAGGACGGAAGTCGACGCTGACCACGCGCCACGGCGAGCTGAGCCCGAGAGCTTGAGTGAAGAGGGTTTCCATCAGCGAAGCGTGGCGGCAAGCTGCGAGCAGGGCAAGTCAGGAGGAAGTCAACCACACCGGACGAGAGAGAGGCCTATAACGACGGCCAAATTATGATTTACATAATATGTTATCGATACCAGGAATACGATAAGGCCCGAGTCTATATTTATGCATCGTTCTGACTGCATTGCGTGTGATTGTCAAAGTATCAGCTTGCAATATACTCTGAGCAGCCTCGGTAACTGGACGTTCACAAACAACGGCTTTAGCCGCATTGAGTGAATATGCGGCACGGTATGGAGCGATTTTCCATTCCATACCGTTTCCATTAATTTGCAAATACAAGAAGGCCGCAGCGATTGAGACAATAAGTATTTTTTGCATGGCATCATAAATTGTATTATCACCAATACCGACTAGACTACTAACGTTATGCCGTCTAGTGACAACAGCGAATGATAATAGCATACCAAGATATAACGGCATGATGTTTACGTAATATCGTGAAGCCATTACACCCCAGATACCAGTATCATTTCTAGCCAGTACAATCGAACCACATACCAGCAATGAATAAATAACTAGAAACATCGCAAATGCAGACACTGTAGACTTGGATGAAACGAGCAATTTCCAAACAAGCCTTGTAGATAACGCTGAAATCGCAAGGCCAAACAGAATGAGAATCAAGCTACCCCATACTAATTTTTGCGCAGACTCTGCACTTATTGCGCCAGAGGCAACAATATTCAAATACAGCCGTGCGGTACTCAATAAAGGAAATATCGTAATATGACTGGAGCTTGCCATTCCAAAAGTGTAGCTCAAAGATCCATAAATGGCTAAAAAAATAAAAGGCAGCAAACAAATCACGCGACGAATAATTATCGTTTTTTCATGTCGTACAGACGCAGGATTAACCGTGAGCCAAATTGACACTAACGACAACGCCATTGAAAAGCCATAAACTTGGCCCATTCCAAAAACTACAATGCTTACAAACAACATTAACGCTATATAAATTAAATTGGCAATTTCTATAATGGCCGAACTTAAAGTGCGAAATACATAAAATGCAATTATTGCGTACAGCAAAGTCCGGGTAATTTCTGGGGCGCCAAGTGTTAGGGTGTAAAGTTCCCAGCCGTTTAAACTGAAAACACAAATAGCAGCAACCAATAATAGTACAACTACAAATAAATTACTGTGCGCGCTTTGATTGATGAAATCCTTGGTTGTGTTATTTGAAGCGGTTATCAGCAATTTACCAAAACTAATATAGGAAAAAAAAAGTACACCCCCTGTCAACATACACGGCACAAGGGCGTTTCCTGAAAATAAAACAATGTTTACATACTCGAATAGCGGATCGATTAGACCGCTTTGCTGGCCCTGCGGCCAGGCACTTAATATATTCCAAAAAGATAAATTCCAACTTTGGCCATAGTCACTCAGATAACTGATCGAATTCATGATGCTAACCAGCGGCGTCACTGTCATTATGTAAATTTCGTAATAGATAAGACCTGATATGCCAAAAGTCCATAGAAAATGATATGCTGGTTTATTTTCACTAAAGCGATCAGAAATCATCTTAGAACCCTCGGATCACATAAATTATTTGCGAGCAAAATAATCAAGGTACCGATAGCAAACCAATCGCTTACTCGAAAGCCAGTTATGGACTGCGGACCAACACAATCTCAATCTGGTGGTTCAAAAATATTTTCATTGGCTCAGCGCGCGCGAAAGACAAACCATTTCATCGAAATGAAGTTGAAGACAAGGCCTGCAATTGCGCCTACAGCTACAGCCAATTCAGGTCGTGCAAGAAAAGCAGCAGAATTCAGGACAAGGACGGCATAAAGCCCATTCGTCACGATTGCGCCAACAATGTTCGCGCCAAAATAATGAATGAACTCACCGAAAACATCTGGCCGGGCATGCGCTCGGAAAGTGTAACGGCGGTTGATCAACCAAGTGACCACCACGGCGCACGAAAACGCGAACGCCTGTGCAGCAAGTGCATTTATCCCGTGCCTAGTCAGTAACCAAACGATTGCGACGTCCGTACAAAACCCTGCCGAACCTGCGGCGAGAAAAAAGAAAACCTCCGCCTTTTTGATGTTCGACCGAGTCACTACGGTCCCTTCCAAATTTTTCTCACGAGATAGACGGGCCGCTGTTTGCTTTCCTCATAGATGCGCCCGATGTACTCGCCAAGAATGCCCAAAGCCATCAGTTGAATTCCACCAAGAAAAAGTATCGCGACCATCAGGGAAGGGTAGCCTTTAACGGTGTTGCCAAATATAAGGGTATCAACGATAAGGAAGACCGCGTAGAGAAAAGCCATGAAAGAGACCATAAACCCGAAATACGATGCGACTTGTAGCGGCGCTTGGCTAAACGACGTGATGCCTTCTAGGGCAAACGTCCACAGGCGCCAGTAATTCCATTTTGTACGGCCAGCGTGGCGTGGTTGGCGCCTGTATGAGATGGAGGTGGTTTTGTAACCAACCCATGCAAAAAGGCCCTTCATGAATCGTCGGCGCTCCGGCAGTGTCTTCAGTGCCTCCAATGCAGGCCGTGCGATCAGCCTAAAGTCACCGGTGTCCTCCGGAATGGCAATCGAACTCAACCGATTAATAATCCTGTAAAAGACATGTGCAGTGAGCTTCTTGAAAAAAGATTCACCTTCGCGGCTCAGCCGCACTGCATTCACGACCTCGTAACCTTCCCGCCATTTTTTTAGGAGGTCTGGGATGAGCTCGGGCGGGTCTTGCAAATCGGCATCCAGAGGGATAATGGCTTCGCCACGAGCAATATCAAGACCCGCGGACAGCGCTGCTTCTTTTCCAAAATTCCTGGAAAGTTCAACTACGACAAGACGTGCGTCATGCTGCTGGAGGCTGACAAGACGTGCAAGCGTGTCATCGGTGCTGCCATCATTGACCAAAACCAATTCCCAGTTGTCGTCAACGGCCTGCATCGCAGACACGATGCGAGTGTATAGTGCCTCAGTATTTTCTGATTCATTATAACAGGGAATAATTAAAGAGACGGTTGGGTCGGGTAGCATAGCTATCAAGTTGTCGGCTGGAGCGGCGCGAGAGAGTGACAGTACACCCGCACGCCAGTGGCCGCCGTCAAGTCGGCATGCCGACTCATCTCGCAGCCTTGGTCGTACGTCATGCTCTGGCGCAACAGGGGGGCCACCATGGACTGCAGCTTGGTGGTGAAGGCTTGCAGCGCCGATGCGGCCGTGGAATCGGGCATCTTGGCCAGCAAGACGGCGCGGCTCATGCGCACGACCAGCACGGCCACAGCCGACTTGTTGCCCGCCCCTTGATGAGGTCGCCCTCCCAGTGGCCCGGCATCAGACGGTCTTCAATCTCGGGCGGACGCATATGCATGCTCACCATCTCGGGAACCTGGCCGCGGCGGTCGGTGCCGCGCGAACGCGGCAGACGCTTCGCATGCTTCCACATCTTCTCCTCCTTATCCATCATCAATGTTGTTGTGTACCTCGTCCCTGCCTGTGGATGTCACAATAATGGACGCTGCAGCGACAGCGCCCACCGCGTGCGCTGTTCGGCGATGTCCACATTGGCGTAACACCTTGCCGATTCCAGACCCATGCCGAGAAACATTGGACCGAACCGAGTATTGCCCATGCGCTCCAGATTGCGTTGGTCCGCAGTCCACAGCCGGCTTTCGAGTTGCTCCGCGTCGGTTGATGCTGGTATCCCCTTTTCGACCAGGACCGCCCACGTGCGTCCATACAACGGCGTCACGTTCATTCCATGCTTATCCGGCTAGTTGACAATTTTGGTGCTGATCCACAACCGGCTGTGGGTGCCTGGTGATGCCCAACACAACCAGTGCTACTCATCACTGGTGGTTTGTCAACTGATGGTATAAGCATGGTTCATTCCTGTTGCACCGAACAGACTTCGCAACGCCTCGACCGAATACGAGACGACATGCGGCGGTGCGGGGCGAGGTGGGCCGGATCCTTAAAAATGCTCTCTTCGCGAGATGATCGGGTCATCGTCTTGGCTCAAGAATTGCGAGCAGAGAAACGCCAAAAGGTATATGAAAACGACTGACGGCAAACCTTTCCGCTGCAAAAATCCATGTCAGCGCGCGATTGATTGCGGTTGGTGGAATTTCTGCGCCTATGGGGCGCTTCCCCCCAACAAGCTTCTCCATAATGCGGGTGCCCGCCGCAATAGGAAAAAGCAGAAAGTTAAAATATGTTAACTTTCGAATTCCTAACTCTGCGGCGTCCGCAGCGATTCTCAAATTCGATGCATTATATCGACGCTTGTGGTGTAAAAATTCATCATGCATACCCCACAACCACTGGTATGCCGGCACTGTCAGAATGATGCGCCCATCTTCGGTGAGTAATTTTGCGGCCTCCCTCAACGTTTCCGTTTCCAAATCTATATGTTCCAACACATCAAACATGCAAATGAGGTCAAAGGTTCGTTTGGAAAAGGTAGATAAGTCGGGGCAGGTACCTTGTCGTAAGTCATAGCGGTTCTTCGAATACGTTTTTGCCGTGGCCAATGCATTATTATTCATTTCCATGCCGCTCACGTTTCCAAACTGACTGAGCATTTCCAAATTACCACCCGTACCACAGCCAATTTCCAGGATCGAGGCATTCGGTCTAAGATCCATTTCTGAAATAATATGCGAAATAATTTCACGTCTACCCTTGAACCACCAATGAACGGCCTCGGTACGGGACATAATGACGTAGGCTTCAGGGTTCATGCTGATCCTTTTAGTGACGACGTGTGCAGAAAGCGAGCAGGCTGGCCGTTGCGGAAATGTGTGGCGAATGAGTGTTGCTCGAGCCAGTCGGGCGAATAGTTGTGGTCGTAAATCAAGGCGCGATAGGCGCCGCACACCGCGCAAAACGCCAGCAACCGCGTCTCAGCCTGAGCGGGCAGCGCTTGCGCCAACTGTTGTTCCAGTACACGTCGCGCCGCAAAACGCCCCCCTTCGCGCGCCCATAGCGCACGAAAATCTTCTTGGCAGGTCAATTCCGCCTGCCTTGTGGCAGGCGGTGCGTCATCCAGATAGAGCAGACCTTGTGGCACGCGTCCCCCTGCAAACCAACCTGCGGCGCTGTGGTTATCGATCAGATCAAGATTTGCACGCCGGCCCCTGCACCGTCACCGTTCCCAGCACTTTGCCGCTGGCGGCGTCCTTGGCAGTGAAGGTCGTGCCGGGGCGTGTCCAGGGTCCGGTCGATGCACTGCCTACGGCGCCGCCGGCGGCAAACAATTTTTCATCAGCAGCCGAGCCCACATAAATCTGGACGCTGTTGACGCCCGCATCGCCACTGGCATTCCAGCTTACTTTGGCTACAGAGGCCGGATCGCAGGCCGCCATGCTGCTGGGTACGACGCTGATCACGCTGGCTTGCTGCGGTTGCGCTGACGCGCTGGCCGTGGATGTCGCTGCGGCGCTGGTGGATGCGGCATCGTTGTTGCTGGGCTGTTGATGGCAGGCAGCCAACAAGAGTACGGCGGGGATGATTGCGATGAGTTTCGAATTGATGCGCTTCATGGAAAAAGACCTCGTTGGCTCAGAGAGTTGATTGAACAAAATTGCGGCTTGGCGGACTGGCTGGTGAAGCGAAATGCCAGGTCTGTGCACGTTGAAAATCCTCGGGCACGCCGATGTCGATGAACGCATCGGTTGCGGTGCAGGCGTGCAATGTGCCTTGCTGGGCGGCCGCGCGCAGCACGCTATCCTCAAACGAGTACACCTGTGTCGCGGCCGGCATCGACAGGCTGCGCGGCACCCAGTAGACCCCCGCATTGATCCAGCCTGGGCCAGTGCCACCTTTCTCGCTGAATCCGGTGACGCGCTCATTGGCGATATGCACGGCGCCGTAGCGGCTGACATCGGGCACCTGCGCTAGCGCCATGCCCAAGCCGGCATGCTGGACGCGCATCGCCGTGGCAAAGTGCGCGTAGTCGAGTTCAAGGTAAGTGTCGCCATTGAGCACGAAGGTGTCCTCGCCCTCGATTAAACGCCGCGCCTGGACGATGGCGCCGCCAGTGCCCAGCGGGGTCGATTCGACCGCGTAGTCGATGCGCATGCCTTGCCAGCGCTCACCGATGACCGCATGCACCATCTCGGCCTTGTAGCCAGTGGCCAGAACGATGCGACGCATGCCCTGTTGCGCCAGCAGATCCAGCAGCCAAATGAGAAACGGCCGCCCCTGCACGGGTGCCAAAGGCTTGGGCACCCCACCGATCACGCCGCGCAGGCGCGTGCCGAGGCCACCCGCGAGGATGATCGCCGTGTCGGTCATCGGTCCTGCCCGAACATCTCGTGCTCGATCAGGCCGCACAGCAAGTGGCCGAGGAATTCATGGCCTTCCTGGATGCGCGGCGTTTCACTCGCAGGTACTTTGAAGCACAAGTCGCACTGCTCAGCCATCGCGCCACCCGATTGGCCGGTAAAGCCGATCGTCTTGACGCCGCGCGCACGCGCAGCCTCGATGGCGCGCAAGATGTTTTTCGAGTTACCCGAGGTCGAGATCGCGAAGAACACGTCGCCGGCATGGGCCAGTGCCTCGATCTGGCGCGCGAATACGTAGTCGTAGCCGTAATCGTTGCCGATGGCAGTGAGGATGCTGGTGTCGGTCGTCAGGGCGATGGCGGGCAGCCCTGGGCGGTCGAAATAGAAGCGGCTGACCAGTTCACCCGCCCAGTGCTGCGCGTCGGCGGCGCTGCCGCCATTGCCGGCAAACAGCAGCTTGTTGCCGGCGCGCAGCGCGGCCACGGCAACAACCACCGCATCGGCCACTTGCGCGCGCAGCACGGTGTCCTGTGCCATGTATTGCAGCACACCCAGCGACTTGTCGAACTCGGCGCCAATGCGCACACTCAGGGAACTCGCCACGACATCGCTCCGCGTTGGGTGAAGTGGAA
>JAJYPA010000330.1 GCA_021795795.1 Pseudomonadota bacterium
CCTGGTCGCGGTCGCCATCGGGCCCAATCGCGTACGGATTGCCCAGAGGCGACGGGCGGGCGACATAGACCGCATGGCGGCGGTCGTCAGTTTTTGTGTTGAGGATAGTGTGGGTCATTCGTTCAGCAGTTCTAACGATATCGCTCCCGCCGCTTGCGCCTGGATGGAAGCCTGACCTATTTCGGCTCTTTCCTTGATGATTTTGCTCACGACGTTTTCTCCAGAAACCATCCATCGCTTTCCATCTCGATGCCGCCGTCATCCCGTTCACAGATCATTACGGTGTTCGTCCAGGGCCAAGAACTCTTGTCCACCAGCTTCAGCGTGTCTTCCAGGAATCGCGGCAAGGTCTGCCGCCGATATCGCTGCACAAAAAGGCGATAGGCCGGCCACTTCCCGTATTGGACGATCCACTCCGGGCCTGCGGCCATCAGCCGGTCCTGGTCTTCCAGAGTGAACGTGCCGCCATGCAGTGTCTCCAGCATATCCTGCGCGGCGGCATTACAAGAGAGCACGACCCATCCGCATTGCTCGATGAACAGCCGGTCCTCCCTATCCGTTCCGCGTATCTCGGCCAACTGCTGACCAAGAGGCTTGCCGTAGGCATGGAACCCAATATCACCGACCCGGTGCGGCCCAGGCTCTTCGATGATTCCGTACCATGGGTACGAATATCTGGTGGGCGGCGGCATGGGCAGAGGATCCTTGCCGTTCAGCAGCCGCCAGAACAGCGCGGATTTTTCACGCAAATCGTTATAGAAAAACATCTTTTTAGTTTCGCTGTCTCCGCAAAGTTCGTTGAGCACCCGATCATACTCGGCTACCGCGTGGTCCCACCGCGCCAGCAGTTCTGGCGGCAGGCTGTCTTTGCTCTGGAAAAATGTGGGCATCTTCAGTTGGTTCCCCAATCAATGACTTTTACGAAGCCGGCCACGGCCAACAGCCATACTCCGAGGAGCATTAATATCTGTTGCCAGTAATGCACCAATAGCCACCAGTAACTCACCGGACCTATAAAACCGCAGGTGACAAACCCAACGACACAAATGGTTGCCAAGACCGCGAAAGGATCAAATTCTATTTCCATACGACCAAACCTTCAAAACGGTTCACCGTTACACCCCCCCCCATCTACGTCTGTTGATTTAACTGGCAAGCTGCAAAGCAGCCCCTGGCGTTTTGAAAATGGTGTCCACCAGATCAGTTTTTCAGGATGAGCTTGAAAATATTTACCTACTTTCATCGGGACGGCATCAAAAATCTTCTCCCCAACGAAGGCACACATTGGAATGAGCGCGATGAACAGCACCCAGGTGACGGGATGCCAGCGGCGAAAAACTGCAGACCAACCGTTGCCATCCTCGTGTATGCGCACCACGCCCAACCACCACAGAATAACGCCTCGCATAGGGATCGCATCCATCGGCATGCGTTCATAATTAACGCGAAAATTCTGACGCAGCACGGGAAACCCATGCGCATGGAATACTGGTTGGGAGCGTCGGCGTTGTTTCACTTTTTATCACCCTTGTATGGGACTACATTCCCCAAGTCGTGCTGAACTCCACCACTGTCCCGAAATTCCTTCCACAACATCAGGTGACCTGGGCAATAGTGGATGTTCGGCGCCACCTCATAAGCATGACTGGCACACAACGGCAAATCACAAGTTCTGCCTTCGCCAACCGGATAATCGCAAAGGAACCCGCTTACTGCCGCGCATTCCCCTGCGGCGCAATGTGGCCCAAGGTCGCCGCACAGGAACATGGTTCCGCCATCTTTAGTTCGTTCGATGTAGCAAGGCATGTCAAGACTCCATTGCTTCCAGCGCCAATGCATGAAACCGTTCAAAAAACAATGGAATAAGCCGATCATAATCAGGTCGGCCAACCAGTGGGAATCCGATGGCCTCGTCCAGATGGTCAGTCAAGGACTGTGTGACCTCATGGACCTCACGATACAGTGCGTCCGTTTCCTGAATTGCCTCCGGATCCAACTGCCCACGATGAACCGCAACATAGAATTGGCAGAGTTCGCGATGTCTGATAGCCTTTTCTACTCCGTCCCAACGACCTTCCTGATGTACCAACAAATAACGGGCGATAATGGGAGCCAGGTAAATCCGACAGGCTGCGTCAAACCGCAAGTGCATCACCGCTACCAAGTTGGGCATTACACATCCCCCTGATCCGGGCATCCGTGGGCCTCTCGCGTCCCGCACAGCCAGCCACGGTTTCGATCCGTGTTGTGATATCCTCGGCCTTGGGTGAAGCTGCCGGGATCGGGGCGCGGCCAATAGCAGGACTTTCCGGGGCAACTCCGGTCGCAGACGCTTACTGTTTCTTTGAGGTTTCTGTCCCTGATCTTCATGACCACTCCCTATATGATTAGTATATAACAATCATATCAGACCGTCAAATTCCGCTGGCCTTTCCTACAATCCATTCCCGCCCACGGCAAAGTATCTCTCGTTCCAGATCAGCTATGGATCGTCCATCGCACCGCACAGGCATCAAAGCGGCAATGGGCAGCCCAGGATGCCGCGCGGAAAGGCTCTTGGCCAAAGCCTGCACTGTCTCATCAGTCGCCAGCGGCATGTCTATTTCCATGTCGAAGCGCCGACGCACGGCCCGGTCCAGCAAGTCCGGATGATTGGTGGCGCCCACAAACAATATTCGGTGGTCCAAGCGGTCCATGGCCAGCAGCAAGGTCGATACGATGCGCGCCTGTTCCCCCACGTCGCTTCGCCCGGGGTTGCCCGACCGTTCCGCCAGGATGGTTTCCATTTCATCCAGAAACAGCACGCAGGGTTGCCCGGCCAGCCCACCCAGCAGTTTGGTGATCTTTGCACCCGTTTCGCCCATCATGATTTAGCGCGGGTACTCCAGCTATAGCGCCGAGCGTTTAGCTGGAGGTGACGCGCCGCCTTTTTAGTTGTAAACATAACCGTCACTCCTGTGTAAAATGGTCATATACTTCGGGTGAACATCGAATGGCTTCTCAAAGGCCGGGGTGGACAGGGCGAAGGACGGCCTTGCACGAATGGACACCAGCCCCACATGGATCCCCGCGAATTTTCCTTTGGGTACCACCGCTCTCACCATATCCCCAGTCTGCAATCCCCAAGAGAATTTGGCCACCGATTTGTGTCCCACCGGGAATCCGTACTTGTCCAACCGCGCGCGTTGCCGCTCGCCGTGCCCCTTGGCGCCGATCAGCAAGGGCCGATGATCCGGATTCAATCGCACAGAGGCCCCACTTGCTCCGGCACAAGCGGCGTCAATCCAGTGCCCCTTTGGGTAATGCTGCTGGCTTCTGTTCCACTTTGTGCGCCCGCCGCTGCCGGTCTCCATCGGCAACCCGGTTTGTTGCAATACCGTGTATAATGTCCAGCGGGTGCTGTTGACGGCGGCCGCGTCTTTCAGCGGGGCTTTCGCCTGACTCTGTATCCGTTGTAGCCGTGTTTCCTCGTGCGCCTTCCGTTTTGCGATTTTCTTTGTGTCCTTGCCTGCAAATGCTTTGGCATTCGTCTGCATGCGCCGACGCCGCCCCTTGCTGGTTTTCAGGAACAGGTCCAAGGGCTGTTGACCCTTTTCCTGGTTGCAGTCGCGGCAGGCGACGGCGAGATTGCTTACCCGGTCGGTGCCACCATTGCCTTTGGGATGAATGTGATCCACCTCCAGAGGCATGTTCTCGGCGTCGCAATACACGCAGGTCCGACCCCACTTCTCCAGCAGATATTCCTTCACCTCGTACCCGAACAAAGTCCCCTGCTGGTACTCCGTTCCTGAAATTTCCGGATTCTCAAGGGCCTGCAGATCGAACTTCACCAGCTCCTGCGAGATGCTGGTTACGGGTGCCCATCGGCAACACCTCGCCACCCAGGTCAAGGTTGTGTCCACCCGATGCTGAAGACTTGGTGGTAACCAGCCTTCCGGTCGGGTCCGGTTATCGAACCGCGGTTCCCGGTACCGCAGATTTCCCCGCCGATGCCGCCGATGTCCGCACCGCTGCTCCAGCGCCTTGCGAATGGCCGCGCCGCGATGCTCCAGTTCGGCAGCCCAGATCACCGTGGGGCCACGTCTGGCGAACAAAGCCACCAAGGCAATGCCGGTGGTTTTGCTGCCCGGATCCAGTTTTTCCGTCAGTTCCTGCTTGTCGCCGCCTTCCCGGTGCTTCAGGATGACGGTGAACGGAAAGCGCCGGAATACCGCCGCCTTGCCCTCCCGCAACAGTTCCCGCGCCCGCGCCGGGTGGCAGGGCATGAGCGGTTGCCGATTCTTGTCCAATACCAATACTCTGTTTTGCATAGTCGCTACCTTTACAGTCTCGGCCTTTTGAGGTGCCGGTAAAGTTTGCCTCGGCAAGGTTATTAAGGCTTTTTACGGATACGGCACTGCTCGCTACACTCCCAGCTTGCTGTTTAACCGTATCCGACAGAGCCTGGAACTGGCTTTCGACCCGAAGGTCCGCATTCCAGGGTGTCATGACCAAAATAACGTAGTCCCGATATTTTGAGACTGAGCCCGGTCAACCAGAAGCCTTTGGTTTTACCCGCAAGCTTCGCCTATAACCCGTTAGGGCTTAGGGGGGAGTGGTTGACATCCAGGTACACCCGACAGGTAGTTGCCCAAGTCTGCCCTCGCCTTTTCAAAAAGCGGTACAAATTCGGGCTAAATTGAGGCCCGTTGCGTGGGTCGATGGCGGCGAGATCGAGACCGTTTTCAATGATATTCACGAATCCATCAATTTGTTTCTCAATGACGTTTTCCATAACAGCCTCCATTCCCTGGTCAGACAACCACATTACCAACGGCAGCGGGCCACTCCCGCACCCGCAAATACTCCGGCCATTCCTCCATGTCCGCACCCGCGCGGTCGCGCAATCTCCTGGACACCATGCACGCCACATCGGGGTCCACCTTGAGCCCCGCACCAGCTATCCCGTTTTTTTCGTCCACAAACGCCGCGCCGAGCTGCTTCATGAAAAATGGCACGCCAGCCCGCTCCGCGTCCCATCGCATCTTGTTTACCCAACCGACATGCATTGGGCGGGCGTATGGGCCGGACTCGCCACCAACCACTATCCAATCCAATCCAGGCATGTCTGGTCCGGTGCCACCATAGGGGCACAAAGGCCCGGACATGCCCACGGGAACCTCTGCCATATCAATCGGGCCTATCAGCGGCTCCGCACTCACCCAGCGCACCGTCGTCGGCGTCTGCAACAGCAGAGGAATGCGTTCATCGGCGGTGGCCTGGTCCTCTACCGAAACACCAAGCCAGACGTTCTGTAGGGGCCACTCCGGCAGTCCCGCATCGTCACTACCACGGGCTGCGGCTACTTCCCGCATGGCCTGGCCTACGACATGCTCGCGGTTGTCGAACCGGGGATCAAACCACCGCAGCATCCGCTCCGGGCGCTTGGTGAGCACCTGAAATGTATGCTGTGTGGCCAAAGCCATTACCGCGAACACCCGGTCGATAAACGCATCCGGCACGTCCTCGTGAAAGAGATCGCTCATCGAATTCACAAAGATCATGCGCGGCTTGCTCCAACGCAAGGGCTGATCCAGCCGATCCTCATGGCAGGCAACATCCGTGAATGCGCGACCGTAATAGGTCGTGGCCTTGGGGTTGGCGGAAAGCCTCGCCCATTCGCGCTCTGCGTAGCAATGCTTGCAGCCCTGGGATACCTTCGTGCAGCCTGTTACCGGGTTCCAAGTTGCATTGGTCCAGGCGATGCCGGTTTTGTCACTCATGATTCCTCCTTGTTTGGCACTGATATGTCGTAGCCGTGAGGCGTATCATTGTGCATGTCGGTATGACTCAGTATGACCTTTTTGCAGGAACGATAATCGCCCATCGGCGCCAAACTGCTGCAACAACAGAGAAGATTACCCTCGCCGCCAATGTGCGCATCGATGCCCCAGCTATCCAGATCCCATTTTTGGCCGCGATAGGCACCCTCTTGCAACCAGATTTCTGCAGATTTCACGGGAACGCCGAATTTCTCTTCCAGCGCATTGATGACCAGTTGGCGAACATGCTGCGCCAACTTACCCTCTCCGGATCTGATCCTTGGTTTTTTCGGCTTTTTTCCGAATGCGGCAAACATTCCTTCCATGGCGGCATCACCTTTGGAAATGATTTCGTCTACAGAGGGAAGGGGTGCTTCGTGCGCCTTATGACAATCGTAGTGATCCATGGAAATACCATGATACCCCTGGTCGGCGTACACGATCTCATGGCACACAGAGCAACGTGCCTTCACGATATGTCGACCAATGCCACTCATTGTATCTTCCCCGCCTCAACGAGCCATCGCTTATACCTGTTTCCCATGGTTTCAACTCGAACAAGGTACTCGGTTACCCCTCTTGGACGCAGAAGTTCCCCCCGTGTAATAACGATGCGCGGCGAACAAAAACCATCTGGACGGACTATCCGACCATATCTAACATGCTCTGGCACTTTAATAGTGGCGTTGCTTGTCATTGCGCGAAACGAAAACCACATGCCTGTATCATAGCCACCTTGTTCCGACATCTCCAGGTGATCGTAGAGAGCGGCGATTTGCATAAAGCGGGGTTTTGTTAAAGGATCTTGTTTCATGCTAACCAAACCTTTTCTTCAGTTTGCGGGACTGTTTAACCACCTTATCCGCTTCCGACCCGGCTTTCATCAGGCTTTCGATTGTACCCATAAACCAATCCTTATTAATCAAGGCTTCATGTATGAATAGTATATAACAATCATAGTATGGTGTCAAATTTCAATCCATCTGTACATAAGGACGGAAGTCGCGTAGCCGACAAACCTTCATGCATGGAAAAGCCTGAGAATTCACGGAACATTTCAGATGCCCCGCGCAAATATTCCAGCATCCACTCCGTCACCAGCCATCGCCGCCCCAAACGCTCGGCAGCCAGGCCCGTTTTTATCGTGCCACCAAATGGGTCTACAACCAGTTCATCCGGCTGAGTAAGCAACCGGATGAAAAAGTCCGGAATGGTGGTTGGCTGCATGGCGCCATGGATTGGCAATCCTAAAGCACGGGCATGTCGACGGTATGCCGCGGTATCGCTGCAGGCATGGCCGCGTTCGATGACGTTGCGAGGTATTCGTCCTGCGGTCACCCGCCCAAAGCTGTCCGGACGAATGCGGTAGGCCCCATCACCATAAACTGCGCTACGCCCATCCCCGCCAGAGGCCATGAGACGTTGGTGCCGTGCCGTATGGGCCTCCAGAACGCGCCGGTTGTCCGACCGGACCCTGTCCGGGTCATTGGTGAACCAATACAGGGGTTCATACGCCGTGGTGAGCTGCACCCGGTTCACGCATGCCCAATAGGTTGGAGAGGGCGGTTTACTGTAATTAACCCAGGGAATACGATCCATCAGCGCGAGTCCTAACCGGTCATTCAGGGCCAGGACTACACGCTCCAGGTACAGTGACCGGCTCGGTTTCTTGGCCTCAAAAACATCTCCGCTCAAATTGAGCACGACACTTCCGCCGGGCACCAAGTTACGAACAATCGGCTCCAAGGCTTCGCAGATGAAATCCACATACTGCCGTTCATCGGGGCCGCCGTAAGCACGGGCTTTTCGCAGAGGATAGGGCGGCGAACTGATGCACAGGGCGATAGGCTCATTGATCTGGCGAAATACGTCTTGATGATTTCCCCAGATGGCTATGCCCAACTCGGTGCTGAAGGCCACCAGCTTAATGCCGCTTGCCGCCCGGTGCAGGTCCTTTCCCGCATTTTCCGAGAGTCGCCAGACACCTCGCTCTCCGGCGTGCTCAATGACTCCCAGTTGTTTAAGGGTCTGTTGATACCAGCGAATTTTACGCTTGGCGGTGGATCGCGGAACGCCGGCACGTCCGATGGGGGTTCGCATGTCCATGGCTTCGAGTGTCGTACCGATCCGCTCCGCTACCGTCGCGTAGAGCGATTCGTTATCCAGGACGCCGCACGGGGATGCTGCGTATGCACCTGCGACTTCCGCGAATAAGCTTATTTGTAAGGGGTGGGCGTTCAAATTGACACGATCTCCAATGCGCTTTTTAATGCCTTCAAATACCCTTCTGGATTTCCGTAATACAAACCGTACAGTCCTTCGAAAAACTCCACGATCTCCCGATGTGTCGTAAACACAGTGGTCGGATGGCCGAAGGTGTATTGCACGCTCGGATCGAACACCACTTCCTTCCCGGTAAGGTAATACTGCAACAGACGGTTCAGAATGGTCCGGGATTTGTCCGCGCAGCAAGACATCCCTTCCCGACGCTCAATGACTTTTTGAAAATTGGCGTTCAGAAATTGATACTGCTTCAAGATGAAATGCGCTTCTCGTTTTCCCGTGAGGACGGTCTGGAGCAGTCCGTCGACCACCCGTTCCAATGGATACGGCAGCGCATAGCGGAAGCGTTCCGGTTGACCGTTACGCGCAAAGGACTGAGCATCCTGTAATAAAGGATTATCCTGAAGTGACGCGAATAGCGCCATCTTGTCCTTATCGGCATTGTCCAGCATCGCGGTTATAACGTCCTGGATCTGAATGGTAGATTGTCCGATCATCCGGCAGCAACCGAATCCACACCAGTTGGTACAACCAGATAGTGATCGTAACGGTAATTCAATTCCGGGTCATTACCCGAAGATGAATCGTGTTCCACGCGTCCCGTTCTAGCCAACCAGGTTAGCTGACGAGGCGTAATCGGGATGTCCAATAGCGGTGCATCAAAAGCG
>JAJYPA010000331.1 GCA_021795795.1 Pseudomonadota bacterium
TTGATCGTTTTCCGAGAAAACGATCGTGCCCGAGCAGAGGTCGTTCATGCCACCCTGCTGGAAGAAACTGTACGGTTTTAACACATCGATGTTTAGCGTCTGCGGGGCAACATTGAAGTTGCCGATCACCAGTACCTTGCTGCGGCTGTTTTGCGGATCGGTACGGAAAAAAACCAGCAGGTTCGGGTTATCGACCTCCACGATTTGACGGTTGTCGAAATCTGCGAACGCGTTCGTTTTCTTGCGTAGCGCGATCATCTTTTTCAGTGCGCTGAATATCCGTTGTTCCACCGTGCCGTTTTGATTGCGTCTTTCAGCCTTGTTCCAGTCAAAGGATGAGCGGTTTGCCCAGCGATTGTCATCGCGCCTGGAGGGATCGGCGAGATATTCTATGCTGTTGAGCGTACCGATTTCATCGCCATAATAGAGTAGCGGTATTCCACCGAACGACAGTATCATGCTGTGCAACAGCAGAATATGTTTGATCGCCATGTCGATGGCCTGTTCATCCTTGTGTTCGAGCGCGACTTCGAGGCCGACCAATGAGGCGAGAGATCCGGAGATACGCGCGTCGCCGGTTTTGGGATTCTCTCCGAACGTCAGACCCTTGGCGGAGGAGCCAGGAAATTTTCCGGTGAAATAGTCGATCAGGAAACGCCGGTGCTGGATCGGGTCATAGCCGGATAGGCTTACATCGTTGTCGGAGAAGCCCAAGCCGATGTCGTCGTGGCATCTAACGTAGTTGAGCCAGGTTGCACGTTCCAGCTTATCCGGCAGGTTTTTGGCCCCGCGATTAAGCAATTTCGCATTCTTGGTCGCGACGGTATCCCAGAGCAATGCCATCAGCGTTGCGTTGTAGGCGATCTCGCATTCCTTGGCGTTAATTGCGTCCTCGCCGAAATATTTGCTGATTTCGCTGGGAGCGACGATCGCTTCGGCGATAAACAGTACGCCCGGTGCGGTCACCTGGCAGCAGGCTTTCATCAATTGCAGTATCAGGTGCGCTTCACGTTCGTTTTGGCAAGCCTTACCCAGCTTCTTCCATAGGAATGCCACTGCATCCAGACGCAGAATATCCGCTCCCTTGTTCGCCCAGAACAGAATGATGTCAATCATTTCAATCAATACCGCCGGGTTCTGATAGTTCAGATCCCATTGGTAGTAGTTGAATACCGTCATCACCCATTTGCCCATCGCTTTGTCCCAGGTAAAATTACCGGGCGAGCTTGCCGGAAAAATCTCCGGCATGGTTTCTTCATAGATATCGGGGATCTCGCGGTCATCGAAGATGTAATAGTAATCCTGATATTTCTTGTCGCCATTGCGCGCATTTTGCGCCCATTCGTGCTCATTCGACGTGTGATTGACCACGACATCGAGAACCAGCAGTATGTCGCGTTTTTTAAGGTTGGCAGCCAGTGATTCGACATCTTCGGTTGTTCCCAAACGCGGATCGATCTTGCGGAAGTCGCGCACCGCATATCCACCGTCGCTATGCATAGGCGGGCTATCGAGGATGGGCATGATATGCAGCATGTTGATGCCCAGATCCTGCAGGTAGGGCAGCTTGGTGCGCAAGTCTTTCAGGGTGCCGGCGAAACGGTCGCAGTATAATGCCATGCCGACCCATTTTTGGCTCAGGAACCAGTTGTAATTCCTTTCGCGCGCCAGATCCATTTCGCGCAGCGAGGGGGGCCGTTCGATATAGCGAATCGCGAGCGTATTGACCAGGCTGACCATCTTTTCCTTGAAGTCCGAGCGGTCGCCATACAGCAAGCGAAACAGGGAATGAATGGCGTAAAAATTCGCACCGAGACGGGTGTAAAAATGCCGCATCCGATATTTCCCGATCTCGGATTTCAGCTCGAGCAGTATTTCATTCAGTAGTGTATGTGAAGCTTGTTCGTACATTAGTGACCTCTTGTTCGATTTGATTGTCCGCGCACAGCCATGCGTTCACTTCAGGCCAATAATGCGCGACTCCTTCAAGAATTCCGGCACTGTAATTGCCGTTCATGCCGAGATAGCCACCCTTGGCGATATAAAGTGTATGTTTGTCCGCATTGATCACCCGATTTTTAACTTCTGCCTCAGCATTCGCCACCAACACGGCAGGAATGTCACTCATCAGCACGTCCAAATCATTGCCGCTGTCGCCGGCAAAGACCGTGTTTTCATGGCGAAAGTTTTTTTGTTGCATCAGGAACCGGATAGCATGCAGCTTGCTGGCACTGGCCGGGAGAACATCCAGCAACCCGAGCGCAGCTTTTTCATCGATACTCCAAATCAGGTTCGCTTTGATATCCCTGTATTTCAGACACTCATCGATTTCGCCGAGCAATCGTTGCGCATCCGTTTCGAGTGGAACATAAAAGCTGAGTTTATGACGATTCTGCTTTTCCTGTTCCTGCAGACATACTGTCGGGAATTCATTCAGAAGCTGACACAGCTTCTCATGTGTCCAACCTTGCCAGTCCGATCCGATATGGGCATCCCACTCATCCCATTGTTTCCAGCCCTGCTGGGTTATCCGGTAGATAGACGTACCGACATCGGCGATGACGAAATCCGGTTGCGGCAGATCAAAATCCGCGATGGCCTGTTCGATGAGCGCGCGATGTCGTCCGGTCACATAGGCGAGCGTTATTTCCGCGTGACCGGTCAATCGTGCGAACCATTCGCGGGCTGTAGGCGATTCCGGCTCTGCGCCGTTCGGAATCAGGGTGCGATCGAGATCGGTACATAGCAGGAATTGTTTCACGAGGTATCAGCCTTGTTTAAAAAATTCGTAATGCTCCATCGCTTCGAGGATACCCGCTGCATGGTGTTTTTTTGCAAAGTAAATTTTGTCGAGGTTGGCCAAATCGGATAATTCCTCTTGATGACGGCTATCCAATACCACACCTAATGTGTTGCCGCGCAACATGTCTGCATCGGCGCCTGATACGCCGGTTACCAGTGTGTTTTCCAGCGGGAAGCCGAGTTGTTCGGCACACCAGCGCAGCGCAAGCCCCTTGGATGCCCTGACCGGAAGGATATCGAGGAATTGTCCGAAAGAAAAGATAACGTTCACGGCCTGTTCGTTGCGCAATAATATTTTCCGGATATCGTGGACATTTGTCACCGCAGGATCGATGTAATAGCTGATCTTGAAATCACTTTGCAGCCTTTTTGGCTGCATTGTAAGTCCCGTTACGTCTTTCAGGATGTCGCGCACGGCCTGAGGATTCCACAGATGGTTGATGTGGCGCGTCCATACGGCATCTTCGGTCAGGTTCGGCGCATAGTGAATTTCGGTGCCCTGGCCGGAGATAAAAACATCAGGCGGAGGAATGGTGTATAACCTCAGCGTGGCCAACGCATCATCCAGCCGACGACCGGTCGCGATACCGAAAATGATCGCCTTGCGATGCGCCTGCATGGTTTGCAAAAATTTCGGCAACGATGCCCGATCACCGATCAGGTTCAGGTCCAGACTGGTGAACAACGCACGGTCGCGGAATAAACCGGGCCTTCGACTCAACTTCATCCTCAATATCGGCTCGGTTTTCTCCACCAGCGGATAGATGACCTCCAGGTATTTCCCTACGTGCGCCTGCCATGAGTAATGGCGACGCACGCCCTGAATGCCATTCTTTGCAAGAAGGTTCCATTCATGTTCGTCCGCCAGGATGCGAAGAAGTTTGTCTGCAATCGCTGCTTTGTCGAGAGGATTGATCAAGTAGCCGTTCTGGCAATTCTTAATGATGTCGATCGGGCCTCCATCCTCGGTCGCCACAATAGGCAGGCCGCAGGCTGCAGCCTCGATCAGTGTCAGGCCGAAAGGCTCGGTCAGTGCTGGATTGATGAACACGCCACGAGAGGCGGCTGCCAGTCGATAAAATGTGGCTACATCGTCCGATTTGTGATGTTTGGGATACGCTACTTTGCCGTATAGATCGTATTTGTCGATGACCAGCAGAATCTCGTTCAGCACCGTTCGCGAAATAGTTTCCATATCCTGAATGTCGTCACGGTTGCCAGCCACAACTACCAGATTGGCAACTTGTTGTAACTGTGGGGATTCACCATAGGCTTCGATCAATGTAACAATGTTTTTTTTAGGGTCTGGGCGTGATAACGCCAGGATAATCGGCTTGTCGGGTTGATTCAGAAATCGTTTGAGTCCGATTGCGATATCGCTATCCTTTTCATTTTTCTTTGGTGGAAAGAATTTTTTCAGATCGATACCGGGAGGAATTACCCGCATGTGTTCGGGCTGGTAAAAATCATAAAGTCCATATTGTTGTTCGATTTCTTGTTGCGTGCTGGTGATGACGCGTTCAGCGACGCCCAGCGTTGTTTCTTCCGCTTCGATGCGGCGAGAAATATTGTAAGTCGTTTCGATCTCGCTCCGCTTGATGCCGCTGGCCAGCAGTTGCTGGCGCTTGTTCCGGCCCAGAGAGTGGCCGGTATGCACCAGCGGCACGCCCAGTTGGTGTGAGAGGCGTGAACCGACATATCCGGCATCCGCATAATGACTGTGTATGACATCCGGAATGCGTTCCTGGCTTTTGAGGTAGGCAAGAGCGGTGTCGGAAAAATTATCCAGCGAATCCCACAACATTTCCTTGCGCAGATACTTTTGTTCTCCGCATTCGATGCGCACAATTCCCGCTTTTGCGGACAGAGATTCGTATGGTTCTGCGTAGTCCGGGCTGACCTGATTGTCGATGACGCGTCGTGTCAGCAAAACTACTTTTTCTACCTCCGCGCGTTCAGCAAGGGCTCGTGCAAGTTCAACCACATACTTGGTTTGACCGCCGGTATCCGCATCGCGCCCAAGCTCAAGATTGTGCCAGCGAATCAATCCATGCACACTGATCAATAGAATGTACAAGGGTTTTCCGGATTCCGGCAGGCGCTTTTTCATATCGTCCATTTTTCGGTGAAGGGCTGGTAGAAATCTGTACGATCGGGGATAGCACCTCGAATTTCACAGATTGCGGACGCAAACGCATGGGCCCGCTCCAGTGTCGTGGCTAAAGGCCATTGCCGCAGCGCGCCCAGAATGAATACAGCGGCGAAACCATCCCCGGCACCCACTGTGTCTACCAGCTTGGCGACGGAGTTCGATACGCCTAGCTCGACTTTTTTGCCGCTCCGATCGATCTGCCATGCCCCGCGTGCTCCGCATGTGACCAGGATTTGTTCAAAGTCGAATCGGTTCATTAACTCCAGGGCTTGGCCTTGAGGCGCATTTTCCTGCAACTCGAATATGCCTGCCAATACACCCAGCTCTTCGACATTCAGTTTCACTATGTTCGCGTATTTAAAAGAGTGGCAAAGCGTCTTTTTGTCATACCACGGAGCGCGCAAATTGATATCCAGAAATTTCACCGCCGTGCTGCTACGCAACAGGGTTTTTAGCGCTCGTCTGGAAATCTCGCTTCGTTGTGCCAGGGTGCCGAAATAAATCAGCGCAGGACGCACCGATAGCATGGTCGTGAGCGCCATTTCCGGATGGATGAAGTCATAAGCTTGCAGTGGGAGAATTTCGAAACTGTGTTCACCATCTTTGATATGTACTCGCACCTGGCCTGTCGAATACCTGGTGTCGTGCTGGATCCCTACCGTTTCCATCCCGTTTTGCGACATCATGTTCAATACATTATCGCTCAGGGTATCCTCTCCCAAGCGTGTGACCAAAACAGGATTTTGTCCGAATGCCTTAAGGTGTCTCGCTACATTGAATGGTGCGCCACCAAATACGGTTCTATCGGGAAAAATGTCTGCCAGCACTTCACCAAACAGCACAACAGTGCTCTTTTGTTTGACGCGAGGACCGGATGCGTCTCCACTTGAAGATGATAATTTTGACATTCTACTCTCTGTATTCGCCACCTGGTTTGTACGTAAAGTAGCGCAGTTGGTCCTGTCTTTGCAACGCTTCTGGCAAGAGTGGTAATAGTAGAATCAGGTACGCTGAGTGTTTGTTTCCCGCTTCGGAAAAAGATGCATCTTTATAAAAAGGTCGATTTCATTGGTTAAATCACCGTTCGGAAATAGTATGTGCCAATGCTCGGGTAATTGTCAAAGAAGTTGAGAAAAATTTACGATTATGCTGCTGTTCCCGCGTAGTGATTGGATTTGCTCGTTTGCGTTCGCTATGTTATGGTAAAAAACAACAGTTGAGGGAATGGATGTATGAGTATGATTTTCCACGAGCTGACGACGGACCCCGATTGGTTATTAAACCGGTTGATGTATACCTTGCTGATTGTAGCGGGTAGCTATCTGCTATTACGGTGGTTTGGCAATGTAATTATGCGTCTCCTGGGTTTTCTTGGCAGGCGCCGGGCCTTGACGCACGGCCATAGCGTGATATTTCTGAGAGTCACCACATGGTTTCTCTGGCTTATTGTCTGGATAGTGGTGCTGCGGGTCTGGGGTGTCGATGTCACTGCCGTCTGGACGACTTTTGTCAGTCTGCTCGCCATGATTGGCGTAGGTATGCTGGCGGTATGGGCCATGGTAAGCAACGTTACGGCACGTTTTTTTATCTGGTTCTGGCAACCATTACAGTTGGGACAACGTATCGAAATATTTCCTGAATCGCTGAGCGGCGAGGTCATTGAAGAAAATCTCATGTTTACCGAATTGCGCCAGGATGACGGTCATGTTGTGGTGATACCCAATAATCTCTTTTTCCAACGTATTATTCGGCGCTTGCCCGATGGCGAAAGCAAGGTCGGTCCGGATGATGATAAGGCTGAACCATGAATGCAGGTGTCCACTCGGCTTTATCTTCGACGAATCCTCAAACGTTTAATTACAAGCCCGATTGGAATTGAATTCACAACCTGCCGGAATAAAAATTTAAAGCTTTATTTAAGTGATACGTTACGTTGGCGGCTAAGGAGAGCAAATGAGCATCCGTATCGGCATCGTCGGAGACTTCGACCCGGAGTTTCAACCGCACGCTGCTACCAACACAGCTATTGGTCATGTTGTTTCCGCCGGGTTGGCTGTCGAAGCTCAGTGGCTTCCTACTTCCTTATTGGAATCGAGTTCTGCGCTTGAAGGCTTTCATGGGTTGTGGGTTGCACCAGGTAGCCCCTACAAAAGCCTGTTCGGGACGATATCAGCCATCCGCCATGCTCGTGAACAGTCCATTCCACTGTTGGGGACATGCGGTGGGTTTCAGCACATCATCCTTGAGTATGCTCGTCATGTGTTGGGTTTCTCTGACGCCACCCACGCAGAGTACGACCCCTACGCATCAAAGCTCTTCATTTCACGGCTTGCATGTTCCTTGGTAGGGCGTAGCCTACCCATCACGCTCAAGCCTGATAGCTTGGTTTCAAAAATTTACGGAAGCATGGTGGTCACAGAGCAGTATTACTGTAACTTTGGCGTCAATCCCGACCACGTTTCTACTTTGCGTTCCGGGCCGCTTCGTATCGTTGGCTCAGACGCAGAGGGAGAGATTCGGGTAGTTGAGCTTATCGGGCATCCGTTCTTTGTCGGTACGTTGTTTGTTCCGCAGTTGCGGTCATCCGCCGAGCGGCCTCATCCGCTCATACTGGGATTTATCAATGCGGCGGCGAGACATGCCACCCAACAGGGCGCTCCAGTCGGCCTCCCTTCTGCAGCTTCGCTGCTCCAGGATAGCGGCTAAGCTTCGGCGTTGGGCGTCTGGAATAATACCAAGGGTCTTAAACGAAATCATCGAAAGGAGCGATCCAATGATATACAAGGGTAGCTGCCACTGTGGGCAGGTTGCGTTCGAAGCCGAAGGAAATCTAGAGAAAGTTATGGAGTGCAATTGCTCAATCTGTAGCAAGCGCGGTTCACTTCACTGGTTTATTGCCCGCGAGAATTTTCGTTTGCTCACCCCTGAGGACGGCATGAGCACTTACACATTCAACCAGCACACTATCAAACATCGCTACTGCCCCGCGTGTGGTTGCGCGCCATATAGTGAAGGTATCGCGCCTTCTGGTAACTACATGATTGCAATCAACGCCCGCTGCCTGGATGGAGTCGACTTGTCACCCATCAATGTGGGGTATTTTGATGGGCGCAGCCTATAAGCATCCGGCGTCCAGTTTGGCGCTCGGTGTATGTGCCTCAAGCAGCCACCTTTAACAGGCGATGGTCGTTCCCAGACACCCTTCAAGGGTTGCAAAACTCTACAGCCTGCTTGGTTTTTCAGGCAGCACGTTTATGAATCGCATCGATTTTGACGGAGGATATTGTTCAAGCGAACTAAGCATCCCTGTGCGTTGTGCGAGTCTATACCCCACTTTTATTTTATGGGCCGCTGTACCGGCAGCACGTAGGGGAAGAGAATCCGGAAGAGCGATCAATGAGTTTTCTGGAACAAATAAAATCGGGTGATTCGTCTGGAACCCCCGTGGAATATGGCTCCCCGACCTGGACTCGAACCAGGGGCCTGCGGATTAACAGTCGTAATCGCAAGCCTTTATTGGCGCGGCTTTCGGAGCTGTTACCAATTAAATCATCCGGTTAGCTATACCGTGTGTTGTGTGATTATACCGCTATTTACCGGATGTGGTGCAGCAAATTTGCAGCAAAAAATAAAGAGAAATTCAGACAGCGGTAGCTATACGTAACTCCACATAACCCACTGGAGCTACAACATGGAAAAACTATTAACTCCTCAAGCGCTCGGCGTCATGCTCAGTATGTCTGTTCAGACTGTCTATAACCGGAGGGCCCAAGGGCTATCATTGCCGCC
>JAJYPA010000332.1 GCA_021795795.1 Pseudomonadota bacterium
GATACACCGATATCTTGAGGTAGCGCGTTCCAGCGTCAGCAGTCACCGGACGGCCTTCGCGATAGCGCATCAGTTCGGTCTCGATCCAGCGCTTGACATTGGCTTCCACATCAAACATGGCTCCGGCATAGGATTTTTTGCTGCGCACTGCGCCGTTAGGCAGGCGCAGGATATAGCGCACCAGACCCTTCAAACGACCATCCGAACAAGCCGAGATATCCACCGCATGGTAGTTGCAGTCGAGGAAAAAGGTCATCGCCTCGTCTACGCACTGGTCCACATCACATTGCTGGGGACTAGCCAGGCTTGTCTGCTCCGCCAGCAAACGTTGCATCCGCAGAACGCATTCACCATATAACGCGCGCATATCCAGTCCTGCAATCCAGGCATCTGCCAAAATTTGCGCGGGTAACTCAAAGCCCAATTGATTGATTGCAATCGATTGCGCGCGCTCGCTGAAATCGGGTTCGTGCTGCAAACCGGCAATAAGCTTCAATACTGGAACGATATTGGCGAAACGCTCTTTGACGGTTTTCTCGTGCTTGAGCAGACGCTGGTTCTCCATCTCATTCGTCAACGGGTGGTGGCACAAACGTCCGTTCTGCATGGTACATGCAGGATTTGGTTCCACCGTTGCTGCAGCAGTCGCAAACACCTCTGGCTGCCGCCCTTGGAGCGTGCTGCCATACGACCCCAGCCCGTAAGGCGGTTGGTTTGCTACAGGCTGCGGGCGAATGTTGCGCCCAGGGCGGTTTCTCGTATTCATTTCGCTCTTCAGTTCGTTTGAGTTTGTTCAAGCATGGTCTGTTTGATATTAACCACGTTCATATCAACCACGTTCACATCAACCGCGCGCGCCGCCGGAGTAGGTGATGTATGAGCCTTTGGCATCATTACCGCTGCTGCCGGTAATTTTGCTGGCTGGCAACTCTACCCGCTCACGATCCTTTAATTGCGAGGCATTCATGACAGCTGCTATAGTACCGCGGCGATCACCACGCAAAGTTGGGTTACGGTTTTCGGTTCCGGTTATGTTCTCATTACGTCGCCATGCTGCGCCGGTAATCGTAATGCCGCCTTCCCGACCGTCACCAGTTAAACGGCTGCGTACTTCTTCAACCGATGGAACTTGCGCCACTACACTCGCTGCGGAGTCTTCCTGATAGCGAAACTCAGGCGTACCTGACACCAGACCGGCAGCCATATTGATCGGTCCGGTAATGCGGCCAATTGCGCCATAAGCGGTGCCGGTTATACGGCTCAAGTTACTGTCCCGCGCGCTGCGCGCCGGGGTGGCGATACTGAAACTGCCTTGTACTACGGGCGCTTGCGGCATAACTGTTATCTCACGTGGCGCATTCGCAGGACCACGTTTGAGCGGGTGCGAGTTGTTATTGACACCGCGCTGCGACACGCGTTGATATGGGCCTGAATAAGGCGTGCCGCTCAACACTTGGCTTTCGCCACGTCCTGCACCCGTTACCTTGCTATCAGATTCGACGCGGTTTCCGCTCGGTGCAATTCCCGCCCGTGCGCCGCGGCTTTCCATCAGCGCTCGTGAGGCTGCCTGGTGTTCCGCGTCGCAAAACGCCGTATATTGCTCCGGGCCAATATATTCAGTGCCGGAGATGGGCTGACAGCCGCCATATTCATCTCCAGTCACCTTGGTACTGTGTTCCACTACCGTGCCGGATACCTGCTGGTCGTGCCAGGTACGCATCACGCCGACTTTTTCCGGCGTTGGTGTCGGTTGGCGGTTGCATCTCTGGTACTGGGCGAGGCCGTTTGATTCTGTGCCGGTGACATCAGCACATGCTCCGTGCTCACTGCCAGTGACCATGTCTCCGGGTGCAAGGTCGGTGCCAGTTACTGCGCGATCTTTCACGGTGCTCATGACGCTAACTTTGTGCGGTTTACCGTTGCCATTGCGACACAAGCTGGCGGGCTGATCCTGAACATACTGGCTACCGGTAAGTTTTAGGCAAGAACCCTGTTCGTCACCCGTTACCTTGGCGCTGCGTCCGATTTGACTTCCGCTTACGTTTTGTCCTGCGCGTGTGGGTGCCATACCAACTTTGGCTGGCGCTGGTTCCGGCTTTGTGGCACAGAAAGATTCGAATTGCTCTGCGCTGAGATATTCAGTGCCGGTCACTGCCTTGCAATCCCCGTGCTCATCTCCGGTTACTTTCAGGCTGCGTCCGACTTCTGTTCCACTTACGCGCTGATTACGACTGGTGGTATTAATATTGACTTTGCTTGCTGCCGGAGATGGAGTCGTCGAACACAGTTCGACATACTGCTCGCGGCCGATGTATTCGGTACCGGTGATGTTTCGGCAAATGCCAGTTTCAACCCCGGTTACCTTGCTAGTGCTCTCGGTCTGAGTACCGCTTACTATGTTGCCGCGCAATGTCGTGCCGATCTCGACCTTTACCGGGTTTGCCTGAATGCGCATACGTCCTGTAGGCCGGCACGCCGGATTGTTGCCTCGGCCATTCACGCACATTGCCTCGCGGCGAGCCTGCGCAGCGGCGCGCCCGCTCAATCCGTTCGTGGCCACACCTCTGTTGTTACCGAGACGTTTTGAGGCGGCGGCGCTCATTCCAGCTGGTTTTACAGCCGTCTTGCCTTGGCTGGAGATTGCGCGTCGCCGTTCCTGACACAATTGACGCACGCTGCTGGAAATCACGCCTACGACAGGTGGCGCTGATTCCGCCAGCTCACAGACTGCATCCAACGCGGCTTCCAATGTTTGCTGCTCGGCGGCGTGCGAACAACCGCAATCGCTTTTAGTATGACTATATTCCTCAGACGGATTAGATGTCGCAACTTGCAGCGTGGCAACGGGCGCCGGCGTAGTGACGGGCGCTGGTTTTTGCACCTTCGCCAGGCTTGCCTTGCCACTCTGTGACATCGCCTGACGCCGCGCACGCGAGATCATGCGCCCATTCGCGCCATTTGGCGCTGCTCCTTTGATTTCTGCTTTAGCGTCGCTCATGCTTTCATCCTTCCAATTTCAATCGCTTCTTTGGGCGAACCTTTATCGGATCGCCCGACACCGGATCATTGACACCGGATCACCGACCACGGAACACCACGAAAGAACTGCCCTGACTTTGAGAATAATTGTCGTAGCCGATCAGACGCACGTGATGGCCAGGATGCGCACGATGGCAACCCTCCAGTTCGGAAATGATCGTATCTACGGATTGCTCGCCGAACATAGGCAGTTTCCACATGTACCAGTAGTAGTTAAATGCGCGTGACGGTTCCACGTGCTCGATGCCAGGGTTCCAGCCCTGACTCACAATGTAGGCAATCTGGCGACGTATTTTTTCTGGTGTCATCGCCGGCAAATACGAGAAAGTTTCGTATTTGGGCGTAGAGTTGTAATCTTGAATATCAGCCATTTTCTTTCCTTTCGTTTAATGCTTGACGAGCCGCTCGGCCACGCGCTGCGAGAGTTTTCGTTTACGCCCTATGGTTATTTATGACCGCAGGGTTATCGGTTCACCACATCCAGTTTGTCGACGGTGTCGAATTCGAACTTGATCTCTTTCCAGGTTTCCATGGCAATCTTGAGTTCAGGACTATCTTTGGCCGCGTTGGTGAGAATCTCTTTGCCCTCGCGTTCCAGTTCGCGTCCTTCATTACGTGCTTCGACGCACGCTTCGAGCGCGACGCGGTTGGCGGCTGCGCCTGCGGCGTTGCCCCATGGGTGTCCCAGCGTGCCGCCGCCAAATTGCAACACAGAGTCGTCACCGAAGATGTTGACCAGTGCAGGCATGTGCCAGACGTGAATCCCGCCAGAAGCCACAGGCAATACACCAGGCATGGATCCCCAATCCTGGTCAAACATGATGCCGCGTGAACGATCTTCAGGAATGAACGATTCGCGCATCAAATCAACCCAACCCAAGGTTGCGCCACGGTCGCCTTCAAGCTTGCCCACCACGGTGCCGGAGTGCAGATGGTCTCCACCGGACAGGCGCAGTGCCTTGGCCAGTACGCGAAAGTGGATACCATGGTGTGGGTTGCGATCCAGCACCGCGTGCATGGCACGGTGGATGTGCAGTAGGATTCCGTTCTTGCGGCACCAGCGCGCCAAGCCTGTATTGGCGGTAAAACCACCCGTCAGGAAATCATGCATGATAATAGGTGAGCCGATTTCTTTGGCAAACTCGGCGCGCTCGTACATTTCTTCGGGAGAGGGAGCAGTCACATTCAAGTAGTGCCCTTTGCGCTCGCCGGTTTCAGCCTGGGCGTTTTCGATAGCATCCTGAACAAACAGAAAACGATCGCGCCAACGCATAAAGGGTTGCGAGTTAACGTTCTCGTCGTCCTTGGTGAAATCCAGTCCGCCACGCAGACATTCGTACACTGCCCGGCCGTAGTTCTTGGCTGACAGACCCAGTTTTGGCTTGATGGTACAACCCAGTAGCGGGCGTCCGTATTTGTTCATCTTGTCTCGCTCGACCTGGACACCATGTGGTGGGCCGTTGCAGGTCTTGACGTAGGCAAGAGGGAACCGCACGTCTTCCAGGCGTAGCGCACGGATGGCCTTGAAGCCGAACACGTTGCCAACCAGCGAGGTGAACACGTTGACCACCGAGCCTTCTTCAAACAGGTCGATAGGGTAGGCCACAAAGGCGTAGAAACAGGTGTCGTCACCAGGTACGTCCTCGATTCGGTAGGCACGGCCTTTGTAATAATCCATATCGGTCAAAAGGTCCGTCCACACGGTGGTCCAGGTGCCGGTGGAAGATTCGGCGGCCACAGCGGCAGCGGCTTCCTCACGATCCACACCCGGCTGCGGGGTAATCTTGAAACATGCGAGGATATCCGAGTCTAGCGGGACATATTCGGGTGCCCAATAAGTCTGTCGATATTCCTTAACACCAGCCTCATACTTTTTTGCTGCCATGTTTGCTCTCCTAGTGCTATTCAAAAAGTTTTTCCGGGACCGTCATATCGGTTTCGACGGTTACAGGTATTGTGCAAGAGGTATTGAATTAATAAAAGTTAATTATTTTAAATATTATGTTTAATTATTATTTACCTTTATTGGCATAAACATGCCTTTCATCATTTAACCAGCGAAACCATCATGCAGTCTCGGTAGCGCAGCCATTATCAAACAACCAATTGATTAAAAAAATTAAAATATATTTATCATAATGATTTACATTAATTTAATATTTATCGGTTGTTCCATTTGGCGCGATATTTTTTGAAGTGGGCTGCTCGGCATGGTGTGCAGGGCTATAGCAGGCTGCCACAAAGCTGGACTTCGCCCATTGGTTTTGTTTAACGAATCTGTGGTTGTAATATTTTGGAGGTTGTATCGCTTGTTGCTGAAATGTAATAACATGGTGCGGTTTTGACATGGGACATAGCCGCAAATGTTAGATGTTTTCAACCCGTTCTATTATTTTTTTGTTATTGGTATTTTGCTGGCTTTTGTTAAAAACCCGCTTTTTAATTTGGCAGATGCGTCTTGGCATAACGCCACAACCAGAACGATTAATATTGATGGTTTGCGAGGAATTCTTGCTCTTAGCGTTCTCATTCAGCATGCGGCTTTACTGCATAATTCTCTCATTGGTTTAAACTGGCAAGTTCCTGTTCCCAATCTTTTCAATCAGGCTGGACAAGCCAGTGTGTCGCTTTTTTTCATGATTACCGGTTTTTTGTTTTGGAGAAAAGCAATAGAAGTTAATGGACGTCTAAATTGGTGGAAGTTATATATCACCAGATTTTTTAGAATTGCTCCAGCTTATTATTTTTCCATCGTGCTCGTGCTTTTTGTGATTTTCTATGCGAGCCACTTTCATCTACGGGAATCACCAACCATATTGGTGAAAGAAATTTTCCCGCTCTTGTTGGCAGGATTCTATCGGGTTCCTCACATTATAAATGCGTATGGTGCTGTTGAAATTGACGCCAATGTAACATGGACACTCCGTTATGAATGGGAATATTATCTGCTGATATTGCCAATATCAGCCATTTTTGCAAGGCGTGAGGGCTGGCATATCTGGTATGCGGTATCAGGGTTTGTTCTGTTAATCATCATCACGATCAGGTCACCTTCAAGCCACTCTGCGATTGCCTTGTTGGAATTTTCTGGTGGAATGTTGTGCGCGTCAATCCAGGAGCGTTTTGCGTTTGCAATGGATAAGCGACTGAATTTCACGCTTTCCTTCGTGGCGCTTCTTTTGTTGCTGCTGCTTATGTTTTTTGGAACTGCCTATCAAACAGCACCGTTTTTAATTTTGTGGGGGATATTTTTGCTCATTACTTCCGGGTGCTCCGTTTTTGGCCTGCTTGCATCCAGGGCGGCGAGAAGGTTAGGGGAATTGAGTTTTGGTATTTATCTATTACATGGCATCGTGTTGCATGCTTTTTTTAATGATCAGAGCGTAGACAATTTCGCCCGATCATCAACGATTGATTTCTGGGTGATGGTGGCGCTGGTGGCCATGCTCTCAGCGCTGGCGGCCATGGCAGCACACTTGCTGGTAGAAGTGCCCGGGATTAATTTTGGTCGAAATTTATCTCGCCATAATTTGGTGATTTCAGGAAGAAATGGAACTTCTTTGGTAAGCCACCTAAGGAACCGCTGATTTATTCCTCCATGAGCTGCATCGCGGCTATGTGGGAACAGATCAGCGGTTCCCTATTCGCCGGGATTAGAAGTGGCTCAGAAAATTTGAAAGTGTTACATGCCAAGACCGGGCAACCGACGCTGGAGAACGATTTTTAAGAAAATACGCTCACCAAAGCGGGATTGCTGGGCGCAATATCCCGATATTTCGTGCTTCCGGTCAAGGATAGTCTGTCAAGGATAGTCTTGACGCGTCGGCCGCACCATGATGTCGCTCACATGTACATGGGGCGGCTGGCTGACGACAAAGAATATTGAATTGGCAATATCTTCGGACTGGGTCAATGGACCGAATTTGTCTTTGAAATGTTTTACCTGAGCATCGTCGTAACCAGCTCCGTCCTGAAATCCGCTTATAACGATTCCGGGCTCGATAAGCGTCACACGGACACCCTTTGGCCCGATTTCCCGACGCAAGCCTTCGGCAAGTCCATGCACCGCAAACTTGGTCGAACCATACACTGCGCTAAATGGCGATATGTTTCTGCCAACGACCGAGCCAATGACCACGATATCTGCCGGTTTGGCCGGGAATTCCGATTTCTGGGTTTCAACCATGCTCTTGGCAGCACTTTGCATGAGCGCCAATACACCCTTTACGTTAAGGAACCGCTGATCTAATAACGAAACTCGCGCATCCAAACTGGCTGCTTATTTTTTAAGCAACTAAATTGTCCAATATTACTCAAATTTCGCAAATCCAACCTATTTTGACCTGATTTTCGGCCACTCCGTCCCCTATTGGGCCATTCCGGGCGGATTTCTCCCGTCAAAGGGTTATCAGTCGCCCTCTTAGCATGTACAAATTAGCCAAGCCCACCAACATGTTTACCTGAGCCGCGTTCTTTTTCAGACCACGGTAACGGGTCTTGATAAAGCCGAATTGCCGCTTGATCACCCGAAACACATGCTCTACCCTGGCACGAATCGAAGACTGTTTGCGATTGCGCTTACGCTGACTGGATGACAGGTTGTGTCCGGGCTTGCGTTTGTCCTGCACACACCAGCGCAGACCCAGTTGACGGCTGCCGCGCTTGTATTCGTCGCTAGTGTACCCGGCATCGGCAAAGATGACTTTGTCTTCCGGTCTCAACAGCTTGGGTAAAAGATTGATGTCGGCGTCGTTGGCTGCCGTCACTTCGACAGTATGTACCGCGCCAGAATCCACATCGGCACCAACATGAATCTTCATGCCAAAGTACCACTGGTTGCCCTTCCTGGTCTGGTGCATTTCCGGATCGCGCGCCTGTTCCTGATTCTTGGTGGAACTCGGGGCGTGGATGATCGTCGCATCCACCATCGTCCCCTTGGAAACAAGCAATCCCTGAGCACGCAGATGAGCATTAATTTCGTCCAGCAACGCTGCCGTCAGGTCATGCTTCTCCAGAAAATGCCGGAAGTTGAGAATGGTGGTTTCATCCGGCAGTGCTTCGATTACGTTGCTGAAGAGACAGAAGCGGCGGATGCTTTCAATCTCATATAAGGCATCTTCCATTTGCCGGTCTGAGAAATTGAACCAGTTCTGAACGCAGTAGATGCGGAACATGCTCTCCAGCACCATCGGTTGGCGACCACGCTTTCCGCTCTTCGGATAATGCGGCGCTATCCTCGCCAGAAGCGCCGACCATGGCACCACAGCTTCCATTTCACTCAAAAACAGTTCACGCCGGGTCTTGCGTTTCTTGCTTGCATATTCCAGCTCAGAAAAACTCCTTTGCATGACCCAACTCCCGTAACCAGACATAGTGTGATTTTACAGGAATCGTTACGATTCAGGGGGGTGAACCGATTTGATCAGCGGTTCCTTAAGGAAGCGCTGATCTATTCCCACATGGCCGCGACGGCGGCCTGGCGGGATGAAATGCAAGGCGTGACGCACCGTCAAGGGTCATTCTCCTTGATAAGCGGCACAACACGGCAGTTCGCCCGCCAAGCCCCGTCCCATGCGGGTTGCGGCCAAATCGAGTGCTCGCTTTCTTGTACGGCTTGGCATCGTAGTCCCGGCTACGACCTGCGCCGTACGCGTCGCGATCTCCCCGATTTGGCCAGCAACGCGGCTCATGGAGGAATAAAT
>JAJYPA010000333.1 GCA_021795795.1 Pseudomonadota bacterium
AGACGCAGAGAAGGAAGCCCTGGCGGCCACTCAGTCCGAACTCAATGCACTTGCCGGAGAGAAGCCGGTTGGCGACGGGAAATATGACACCAGCGAGCGGGACGCGGAGCGGGAATCTTTTGCGGGTCTGACGGTACATGACAAATCACAGCAGGAGTGAATGGGAGGGTTGAACGCATCACAGACCAGCCTGGAGGACAGCCAGGAGGGCCTGTGTATTGATCTTGGGTTGGTTTCGGCTATATGCGAACCGGTTGGAAACCTGTGGCATCAGAGGCCAAAAACCTTGATAATCCTTACTGTGCCATGGGTTGGAAGGTGTATATCTCTGAGGCGCATGTGCGGAAGGTTTTCGGTAGGAATGAGATTGTGTACAGCTTGTGGAGCGATGATCTCTACCCCCAACCCGGTCAGATGCCTCCCGTAGAGATTTTGTGCTGAAGGACCGGAACAGACTGATTGCGGTCATTCATTGGCGGCGATCAAGTGACATCATCCGACCCCACCAAGCGGCCACCCAATCCGTCAGAGCTCCAACGACAGGTTCCAGAGCTGAACGGTAACTCAGTGCGTCTTCCCAAGGACAGGAGGAGACTAAAGCGGCCAGTGGTTTACTCCATCAAAAATGGTAGATTCTAAACACAGGTCGGTCATTTTCATTTCGTATGTGGTGTGTGCACATTATTGATAATGCTTACGATCCAGCCGGTGTTGGCATATGCTAAAAATACGAGAATTTAAGTGACACTCGGGGAAAATTAGTCGCGACGTTGAAAAGATATAATGGACATAATACCATTCAACGCTGACCTTTAATTCAGCGGATCAAGCTGCGTGCGCAGCGGGTGATTCGCGTGACACGAAATATTGTCGATCGGAAAGGAATCGTTCATTGCTAAACACAGATTTCTACGCGGGTGCCGTCATACGGCTGGCGACCCTGCAGAAGCAAAGAGATCAGGCGGGTCAGCTGCTTTTCGCCACCGTGTCCCTGCTCCCTCGCGGCAGATCTCTACCTCCTTCGATGGAGGGGTTGCATCGATGCCCCGTCGGGAAAACCGGCGAAACTGTTTTCTTTCGCCGTGTGTTGTTAAGTGCGCAAGAAGCGGTTAAATGGTATCGCTCACTTGGCAGTGGTGATGATAGTTCCCCGACTCCCTCTCAAAGTCGGGAGTGCAATAGATACGATGGGATCAAGATAGAAGTTTCAGCGCTAATTGATGACCCAACCTGGCCGTACCTCGGCCTGCCGATAGGGGAGGGTTTGTTTGCACATCCTTCCGGACGCAGCCATCCGGCCCCCTTTATTGGCAATGCTCCCTCCCGCGTCCATCGCCGTTTCGGTAGCCAGGATGGCTTTGCCTTGATGCTGGCTGATGATAAAGCCGTGACCTTTGTTGCAAGACGATTGCATATTGATCTGCGGCTTTATAGAGAATATCTGGGAAGCATTGTCCTGGTTGTGCCAGACCCTGTGCTCAAGCAGATTGATCACTTTATGATTCCTGCTTCTAACGATAGGGGCGAACGTATTTTTTATCATTTTGTCCCTCGTGTAGGTGAATCGCCTTCGGATCTAAAACTCACCACCTTCGATAAGCAGAACCACTTGCTTACCGACTTTGCTACTCAAGATATTCCTAGCAATGGCATTCTGGATATAGACAAGGGTAACTGCATAGGAGAATATGGCTATATTGTTTCTCACCCAAAACATGGCGTGCTAGCCTACAGTCCTCCACGCCCATTTCTCCGCCAAGTTGGTTTCAATGTTGAAATAGCCTCCCCTGAAACTAAAATAGTTAGAGTCCCAATCAATGAATCCGCCAATTCCCAATACATGGAATATCAAGCGGCCCGACAATCACTCCCTGCCACGAGAAGCCTCATAGGCGATGCACTGCGTATACCAAATGTAAATGCCCGTGTCGCTATTGCGGCCTCTCTTCGCGAAAAGCTTGCAAGTTCCGAACAATATGGCCAGCGATGGTTCCCAGACGGCTCCCGTGAAGAGGCTATGCGCTTTATCCAAGGCGAACTAAGGCGAGCCAAATCCCGAGTTATGATTGCAGATCCTTACCTTGCTGGATTGCAATTGGGGCAATTTCTGTATGCCGTCAATCCTGAAACAACACCTGTAACCTTGCTGACTTCCAGGTTAGCATTCAAATCAATAAAACAAAAATCTGTAAAAACGGCATGGTGGGAAATGATAATTGAGGGGCTGGGGTTCAAGTCGAAGCAACAAGTACCATCAAAGATAAAGGATTTCGATCAACGGCTCGCCCAAATGGAAAGAGATGCTAAGATTGCAGCCAAGGTATATGTGCTTCAGTCACCCATCCTGCACGACCGCTTCCTGGTAATAGACGATGCTGTCTGGTTCCTCGGAAACTCGTTGAACACTCTTGGTGACAAGGCATCTCTGCTCGTCAAGCTGCCCAACCCGGATGAGGTCATCGACCAGCTTGAAGGTATGCTGAAACAGGCAATGTCCTTCGATAACTATAAGAAGCGCCAAGACCTGAAGGGTACCTCGTTATGAAGCCATTTGCACGTGACATTGTAATTGCCCCGAAGCCAGAACGCCCGTTCCCGGATAAAGAAATTCTTTGGGGAAGCCAAGATGGTGGGCAAAACCGGTTCCCGACAATCATTGCTGCCTATGATCGGAAACATTCCGACAATCCTGTTCCCTTGAAAAAATTTGGCGAGGCAGTATCAGAAGCTCAGGAGCGAGTCTGGATTGTCGACGAATTTCTGCTGAAATCCGACAGCGGAAACTCCGCAGAACGAATCGAACAAATTCTGACATGGCTGCCATTACGGCTTGCCGCAAGCGATATTCGACTGCTGACGAAACGCCACCAAGAAATTGGTGAAGATGACCTAAATAAATTTCAGAAGCGCGCGCAGGAAATCAATGACAGTGCAGCAAGGCGTGAGAAGGAATGCAGCATCGAGATCAGATTGCACCTAAAACAAGATTGCGATTTCATCCACGACCGATTCGCCATCATTGATGATGAACTCTGGCATTTTGGTGGAACGGTGGGTGGATTTCATTCCAGAGTCAGCGCCGCCAGCCGGGGATGGCGAGCGGTAGATCATGGCGCCATCGATTTCTTTGAGGAAATCTGGAACAAGGGAGAAAGAAAATGAACGAGCATTGGCCGAGCGAACACCATGCCAAAAGTCGGGAAGCCTTTGCAGATTCCTCGTTCAAGAATGAGCAAGACTTTCTCGATTTATTAGTCGCCTTTCCTAACGGCCTTCCACGCGATTTCGATGAAGTCGTGGCCTGGATAGTGAACAAGGATGGCGACCTTGTCGAACTTGAGCAACGCATCGTCCCGATCATAGGTGCGGCCAATTTGCAGACTTTTCTAGATAGCCAAACCTTGCTGATGACTCTTGCTTGCGCGGCTGCATTTGCCTGCTCTCCTTCGTTACAAACCTGGCACAGGGTCAAGGCATTCAAGTATAACTCATGGCAACTTGAGCGTTGGCTCTCCGAAGCTATGATGGCGTATGTGCAGGTTACTCTCTCGGCACGTGATGCTTATGTATTGCTTGCCAAGGAGGTTTTTTTCGGTCTGGAAAATTTCACACTCCAATCAAAATTCGACCGCACCAACAAAGAGCGAGCGAGCGTGTGGAACTGCTGGAACAAACGTCAGGACAAGCTTGAAGAAATATGGTGTGACTTGCGCGGCGGGCAAGCCTTTATGATTTACGAAGAAGAACTCTCGTTATTCCAGGTGTTCTACAAACTGGAACCGGACGAGTTTATTCATACAATATCGGGATCAGCCAACCCTTACTTAGTCAGCGCAATGTTATTCGTGGCAGGCATCGGCGCATTTTCCCCACGATTCTCAGAATGGAAACGAATGATTGCCGCAGCCCCCCCTGCTTTCGAGGATGGAGGCAGATGGAATGGTTCTGTCCTGATGCCGCTGCTTTTGGTAGAGGCTCGCAGCCAATTGTTGCAGGTGGAACGGCTTCATCGAAATCCAGGCTCCGCATTTACTTCCAACGAGATTGATGAGGTAAAGCAGGAAATAACCAGCACCGCCAAACTCATCGTAACTACTTTGGTTACACGTCAAGATGCCCTCGCCATTTTTGTCCGCTGGGCGCCTTGGCTGATGCGGCAAATCCTGGGACAGACTTCGACGGAAATCGATAATGTAACGTCTCCGGCATTTGCCGATGATGCCTTGATAGCTGAAATTGGACGCAAGCTCGGCGGAAGTCCGTTGCCTCAAGCCAGTCCTGATGACGCACCTTTATGGGAGGCCTGGTGCTATCAATGTGTACTGAGTTCGTTTGCCTATAACGGGCATATTCAAGCACCAGCGTGGGAAATCTTTGGAAATGAATGGCGACTATTGCCTGAGGATTGGGTTGAACACAAAGGACAACTTTTGCGCGCTCATGCCAGCCTGATCTGCATAATGAACAAAGAAATCCCTGGTATTGCCGCGAACTTACTAGCTTTTCCAATTGCGCAATCTTCTTCTCCTACGGAAGCGTGGATCGCCTTATGGAATGATGCCATCACCTTGCGAGAAATTGTGGAATTCGGTGATTCAGACGCAGTCAAAGACGAATACAGCTCGCGCTCGGAGGCCGGAAAACTTTTGCTCTTGCTCTTCGGGATCGGCCTGGCAATTTTTGATCAAGGCGCAGCTCGCAGTACTGACAACAAGTCGACTGAAGCCAGATCACTTGTCAGCCTGTTTACAGAACTCAATTCCGCAACTTGTGAAATGCGGGAAATCGACAGCACATTGAACCATGATAAATGGCTCTTGATCGTCCAACACTTGGCAATCAGGAGAATGATTTGGGAGTATCCTTCTGGCAATGAAACCACATCAATGAATCCCCAGGTTTTCAAAGTCGACGATACCCCGACCGTTTCTGATATTCTTTCCGAGGCGAAAGGCAACGTGATAGAACTAGTCGCCATCCTGCAATCCCTCTTGCTCAACAGTCCGGATGCCTCAAGGCTGAAAGCCAATCTCAATACAGCAACAATCGATTTATTCGATGTTATACAGTCGATCAGGAGCCTAAATCAAAGTCACCCGCGCAAATATCCTATTGATGAGGCTCAGCTGCGATCGCTGGAAGGCCTTCTGAGTTAGAGGCACAGTGCATATCGATGCATTTGCATTTCTGGGGTCGAATCGGTCTGGGGAGGCTGACCGGCCGACGGGGGCTGACTGACCGCAAAGACCGATTTGTGTGCATTGGCCCAATGGCCGGTCTCGCTGCAAACTTGCCATTGGAACGCTCAGCCGGAGGCAGACCCCGAGCGCCGCCATATCGTTAAAGGCCGGACCAGTTTTGCCCTCTCCGACCAATTTCTGGGGCTTTGGCCCAATCTCTGCCAACCCCTCCAAAAATCATTCACCAAGGTGCTGATGCGTATGGTGGCTTGAAGTTTGGCGATCAGCAAAATGTGAAACTCAGTGAAACTTCAGTTAGTATAATATGCTGTTTATAAAAGGCAATATAATTTCCGGTCAGGCACTAGCTAGCGAAAGTGCCCAGCAAGGAACTGGCAATATCGCATACCGACCGGTAACAAACGCGCCTGCGCCTATATGTACCGGATATTCGTCACTCCCCCTCCTCAAACTCCGGCTTGATATGCAGGACATCACAATTCTCTCTCACCACCCGCTGCAGGCTTTCATCGAAACCCGCTGCCGCATAGGCATCAATATCAATGGCGATTTTGACTTTAATGCCGGGGCGGGAGGTAAAGTGCAGAACGACTTCGTCCACGATATCGGCGAACTGCTTTTTGGCCTGGATTGGGTCCAGGTCAATGCTACAAAAGAACTGGTGCTTAACGGTTCGAGGCGCAGCGGCAGCACCGTGCTTCAGAATATAATCAGGCACGGGCAAATCCGCTACGCCGGGGGCCATACCGCCGCCTCCGGTGGCGTCGTCCGGTACGGGGTATCCTGAGGGCTGCGGGCGCGCAGCTTCTTCAGCTGCACGCTTTTCCTCCGCCAGCTTCGCCGCATAGGCGGCAGCACTGTCCGGTTCTATCAGCAGCAGCGACGCATCCAGAAACAACGCCGCACGCTGGCCAAAAACAAATCCCACATAGCGATCATCTTCTTTGCCCTGTGCCAGACCAAAAAAGTCCCGGCTCTCTGTAGCGGCCTGCACCGTGTGCAGAAAGACCTGATCATCTTTCAGGCGCGGCAGATACAGTTGATGACAACTCTGCTGCCAGACGTTCAGGGCATTGACCGCCGGAATATCGTCTTTCCAAAACCAGTCCTTCAACTCCCGCGCCAGATGGATAGGCGCCCACTCGGTAATCAGCAGATCATTTTCCTTCATCAGCCGGTCGATTTCCTGGGAGAGACTCGCCGCACCGGTGTTGAGCTGAAAATGCTCCCAGATGACTTCAGACAGCCCTTTGCCGGGGCGTGCCTCCTGCATGGGAGCCAACAGCCATTTGTAGGTTTCGCGGATCATACGGCGCAAACCGTCGTTGGCGTCTTCCAGGCTCTTGCTGGCCTGCCGGGACTGGTACTGGTCGAGGTTGAGTTTCATCTCCTTGATGTCGATGACGATGGACTGCCAGGCCAGCATGGAGCGCACCTGTTCCATGAGCCGACCCACGCTGTCGTACTCGGCGGATAGGAAGATCAGTCGGTTTTGTTTGAAGCGCGGCTGTTCGCCCCGGTTTTTGAGGATTTCCGTGGCCCGCGCAATGGCGGCACTCTGCCCCGCGCGGCTGAAGGCGGCATCGGGAGGCAGGACCACCAGGCGCAAGGCCCAGTCGTCCGGCACATCGCTGCTGGCGGTGAACACATGAACACACCCGAAGGCGCCGCCGCCGAACATGCGCTGAACGCGATCCCTGATAACAGGGAATACGTCCTCTTTCTCCTGAAAACGGCGTTTGCGATCTTCCATTTCACGGCGCAGGTTGGGGCGGGTATCGAACCAGTAGCGGTTGTTGCCGCTGTTCAGGTAGTGCAGGCGGTCGCTCAGGCGGCGCAGGGCATCCTTGTAGAGGCCAACCTGTTGATCGGGCTGAGCCGCACCCAGAGCGACCCGCTCCAGTTCAATGCCGCGCACCATCTGGTTGGCGGTGCTCGGCGCGCTGCCCAAAAAGATGGCGCGGGCGGTACGACGGCAAGCTTGCACACTGCCGAGGCGAGTGTCGCGGTTTTCGATCTCAGTAGTTTCGGCGCGTTCGCCATCCACATCGCGCTCGATGACCGGATCCCAGCCCGGCGGCAGATAGTAGATCATCTCATTGCGGGTATCGGCATCGGCCAGCGGGAAACTGCCTGGCATGATCAGCAGGTCTTTATCGTTATCCTTCCAGAGCCGGTGGATGACTTTGGCCATCAGTTTCAACACGCCCCGTGTGCGTTGAAAATTCTCCAGCGAAGACCAGTCTTCATAAAGGCGGGCGAAGACTTCCGGGTGGATGGGATAGGCGTGCACCAGTCGCTCGTAATAACGGCTTTCCTGGGTTTCGTGGGGAAAGTCGGCGCTGTTGGCGGTGTAATAATCGGCGAAGGCCCGGCACACGGATTCTGCCGCCAGTTTATCGTTGATGCTGCTGAAGAGGCGACGTCGGACGATCTCGAAGGCCTCCTCGCTACCCACTGGCTTCCAGAGTGCCTGAATACGGCCGAAATAATGGGACAGGGCTTCCAGTGCACGCACGCCGCGCTGACTGCCCGCCTCCTTGTCCGACTCCGGCAGGGATGCCAGCAGTACGGCGGTGGGGACTGCTTTCAGTGCCTCGGTCAATGCCTGCACAAAGCTCAGGTTGGAATCGAAGCTGCCGCCAGTCAGGGTTTTGCCTTCTTCAAACTGGCGAATATAGGCCACCAGTTCGTCGATCAGGATCACGCAGGGCGCGTAACGGGCAAGCAAGGTTTCCAGAACCGCCTTGCCCGGCGAGGTGCCTGATGAATCCGCGTCAGCGACCAGCGCATATCCGTCCGCACCTCCCAATTGCCACGCCAGGTCGCCCCAAAGAGTATGAATGGCACGCCCCTCGTGCATGAAGGGCTGGTTGGGGGAGGATTTGATGCCGTCCAGCACCGCCACCCGGGCGCGGGGGAGTTCGGTCACGCCCGCAGCATCCAGAATGGCGGGTACGCCCTGCAGTTCGCTGACCGGGACTGTGCCTTGAGCCAGGTGATATACCGCCAGCATGGTATGAGTCTTGCCGCCGCCAAAAGCGGTCTGCAACTGAATCACTGGGTCGCCGCCCTGTCCCGATAAACGCCGGACGACCGAGTGGAGCAGCAGGCCCATTCCTTCGGTGATGAAGGTGCGCTGGAAGAACAGCACCGGGTCCTGATAATCGCGTGCTGCGGTCCCGGCATGCACCCGTGACAGATCGGCAGCGAATTCGGCCTGCTGAAAGGTGCCCTTGAGTACGTCTTCATGGGGAACGGCGACTTCGCGCCAGGGTTTCAGGGTCATTCTGATTCTCCAGGAATTTCGGTGTTATGCGGTAACTGGTGCTGAGCAGCTCGCTCCCGGGCTAGGGCCACGGCGCGGTGTAACTCTTGCTGTAATAAAGCCATATCTGGAATATGCGCCAGGTATTCGGCGACGCGGATATTAGCGGCGTTCAAGTCCATCAATTCCACCTGTTCCGCGTTGGCGCTGGCGCATAGGATCAAACCGATCGGCGACTCTTCTCCGGGGGCGCGGTCATATTTGTCGAGC
>JAJYPA010000334.1 GCA_021795795.1 Pseudomonadota bacterium
TTGAGCCACTCGGGGTGATCAATCGGCACTACATCGTGGATGGTCACCACTTGCCTGGAAACTGCCAAGGGGCCCGTGTTGCTCGGGCTCCAGAGCAACCGCCCGCGCGTCCGCAGTGGCAAGACTGTCTGTTCCCAGAGGTGGGCACGGGCACCGCTGAGAGGGTGCTGGGGGGCGATCTGCTGCATACGGTCAGACGGCATGCGCTGCAGTAGCTCCAGCAGGTAGCGTTGCACGCCGGTTATTGGGTAGGAGAGGATGCGGGTATTGACAGAAACGCCCCCCCTAGATGATTCGTTTTTCATTGCTTATATGGTGCCCCAGCGCGTGACATGATAAGTATCATTATTGGCCCAATAAACACAAATGTGCTTAAAATGTTATTAAATACAGCAGCAAATGGCCATATAGAAAATGCAGATGCGATGCCTATAGTTAACGGTGTTTTATATGCTATTGCAGCGCGCAAGGCATATATCCATAACAGCCACAAAATGACCATCCAAAACATCAACCCGATCACACCATTTTGGAAAATAGCAGCAAGATAACTATTGTCGATAGTGATACTTCTAGTGAAATCAAAACGCGGGTTTTGTATTAGGCCCGTGCCGAACATAAGCGTATCAAAATGACGGTACATAATGTTACCATATTTTTGCCATTCTTCATATCTCATCATCAGACTTTGGTCTGACGTCAAAGACCCGTGGAGATCAAGAAATTTTTCGATGAAAGGTGTAAGATATGCAATAGAGAATCCGGCAATGCTATATACAACTGGCAATATGGATGCCAGCTTCCTTGGTGGACGTTCTTTCATAAGAAAATAGATGGTAATTAGAGACATCATAGCTTCAAAATAAACGGCTCTTGTAAGAGTGGTATATACGGCTACAAGGGATATCCACACCAACAAGAACCACCAGATTTTGCGAACAGACCGGGCACGTGCGGTGCATACAATAAATATTGACATCCCGAGAATTATAAAAAATCCATTTAAATAACTTATAGTAAATAAACCAAAACCACGAACTGCGCCATAAAACCCCCATACCATCACAGCATAATAACCGTCCACGGATGTTGTTGGTAAAATCGGTGAATTAAGATAATGCTGCGCGATACTCAAAAAAATAGATATAGCACTAAAAAAAATCACCCACCAGGTGACAGTTGTCTGAGAGATGGTTTCACGCACCGCAAAAAAAAGCGGCAACAAAATAAGAATTATATATGATGCATTATAGCTAAACAAAATATATTCCAGGGGCAAGCCATTGCGGATGAAAAGATTCGCAGCATCGAATACCAGATAACCGATTAGCGCACACCACGCGAAAAAAATGTCGTTCGGCATGCGCACCGACCGTCGGAGCACCAAAGCAACAAGCAAGAGCGGAATCAACAAAAATTTAAGCGTTGCCGTTGGAACGGGAACATGCCCATTGAAAACCGCCATTTCGACGAGCGGCATAAGTGACCCGATTTCCAACGGAAACCACAAAATAAATACTATCCATCCCAACTGGGAGATAATATTAGAACGCATTCGCGGCAGGGAGATAGGTTGTTTCGCTGACAATATCATACCTTTCTAGCGCCGTTGTTAGCACCATGAAACCCTTTTATTGCGCCCGCAACAACACTTAACGCGCCCTTCATATTGCCGCGTAGGATACGTTTCATTAACCTACCACCAACACCGATAACGATAGGAACGGCAGGAGTCGATGCGTGGCGCAGGAAAAAGCGAATTGCCGATTCGTTAAAATAATAGTCCAGCAACGGGCTTCCTTTGCCTGTCGCAGAGTGTTCTTTATGGAGAACGATAGACCTCTCGGCTACGGCGAGGCGCCATCCCTCCTTGCGTAGACGAAACGAAAAATCAGTGTCCTCCCAATACATAAAAAAAGTATTCTCGTCCAATAAGCCAACGTCTACCAAGGGGGTGCGGCGTATCAAAATGCTGGCCGCTGTAAGATAATGAACCTGGGTGGTCGGCACGGGGTATAGATTATGGCGCGTGCGTCCGGACCAAAAGCACACCCTGCCGCCACCCCATGCCTGAATATCTTTCGGATTATCCATATAGTAGAGTACCGACCCGACAGCGCCAACACAAGGATCAGCTTCAGCCACCGCAACCATGGCAGCCAGAGCTTGAGGATCGACCGTCGTATCGTTGTTCAGAAGCCAGATATAATCGGCGCCTTCTTCTAAGGCGCGTCGGATACCCACATTGCAACCCCCGGAGAAGCCCAGGTTGCGACCCGTTTCCAGGATGAGAACCTGGGGGTGGGCAGCTCGGATACGCGCGACAGAATCATCCGAAGAGCCATTGTCCACAACGAGTACGCGGTAATTGGTATAATCCAGAAATGCTAAGGAATCCAGACAGATGATGGCGTCCCGCCAACCGTGCCAGTTGAGCAGGATGATGTAGACTAAGGATAGGTTTGCGGCGCCGCGGTGAGTAGTTGTCATGGCAATCGAAACTTTGAGTTTATGCCGAGCCGCCCTTTCCGACCATCTTGAATAGCCTGGCAAAGAAGGTTGAAGCGATTCAATCGACCTTTTGCCAACGCGATTCCATACAAAAAAGCCAAATAGACCCATTTATTCAATAAATATATGATACTAAACGAATCCTTTGAGTGTGTTTCGAGCCAGCTAAGGTTGCGGGCAGAATAATAGGCGCGAAAATCTCCGCCATCTTGCAACCACATCATGAACGAGTTTGGCGTACCTGTGTGTTTTACATTCCAGGTACCCTCCATGTCCACCATCCTTGCCTGTGGTATAAGCAGGATTTCCCCTCCCATACGGGTCAGGCGCCTGGTTAGTTCAATGTCGTCTGCGTACAGAACAAGGTCTGTTTTTGGCAAACCTATGTTTTCGATGAGGGCCATATCGAATAGCAAGCCGCTGTATGGTGCCGTTTCTAGGTGAATTACCAACGGAAACTCTTTGAGCGGGCGAGGTCTTCCCAAGGGAGTTCGGCGCCAAAACTTTTTGGGGATATCCAATATGTGAAAGCCTAAGAAGCTCTCTGACCTAGGAACACATTTATGTGTACATATTCCTTGGATAACGTCGGCATGGTGGTCAGGCCGGAAGGCAAGTACGGCAAGACTGTCGCGCGAAACTTCGGTAAGAGCAGTTCCATATGCGCCAAGCAATTCCGTCAAGCAATTCTCTTGGGGTAAATTATCATCATCCAGAAGCCAAATGAGATTAGCTCCTTGTGCGCGAGCACAGGCGATCCCCATTGCATAACCGCCGGCCGAACCCAAGTTGTGCTCTAAGCTAATCAGGTCGATACGTACGTTATCGATAGTTGCAATCATTGCTGCCACATCCCATTGTGAGCCGTTGTTAACAACAATGATTTTTTCTACTCCTTGAGCCAATGCTGCCCTCAACATAAGCTCTAGAAAATGACCCCGATCGCCATATGTTACAGTGACCACTGTAACATGGCTATCATTTTTAGTTTCTTCCATAATTATGAACGCCTCCCTTCCTCTCGTCGTTAGTCTCTGAGAATCGACCACCGCCACAGCCAGTGACTAACGGCAGACCATGTATTCCGGTAGCCGGTACGTGGCTCTGCTTTCGTTTCTGAGACAACAGGCGCGTGCTCCATCGTCCGATCATCCATACGGGCTGGTGTTCGGTTTTATAGCGGTTATTCAGGGTAATCATTGCGCGAACTGCGCTCCAACCGTGGAAATTTCCTTTGGTCCTATTATCGCGAACTTCATGGATATAGTACGTGCTGTAGTCCATAGCCATGATGGCTGAAGTTGGCTTTAGGTCTAGGTTGGCAGCGCGAGTGGCCAGACGTTGACAGAGTAACCCCCGCGCCGGCGCGCAAAAACAGACCTCGTCGGTTAGCCCATCATGTAGCAGCGTTATGCCCAAGTCACCGCAGATCGGGCAGTGTCCTACTCGCTCCAGACCTTCCTGAGACCAGGGTTGCTTTTCCAACTGTTTACGATCCATGTGTTTCCTGAGATGCTGTTGACCAGACAGAATGCACCCGCGACAAAACACGACGCGTGAAGGCTGTGCGTTGCTCTTGGGGAATGCTGACGATTGACCATCCAACACTTGCACCCACCAATAGTTATTTGTATTTATGTTAACGCTAAATCGCGCATTGTTGAGATACCCCGCCTGTGCATTGGGTTAAGTTATGTGATGGTTCACCAACTCGTTGCGTTTCCCAAATATTTTGAATACTTGCTTTTTGAACAGGCGATACTCCTGTTCTATGCGCTGTCGGTACTGCTTTAGTTCACCGCTATGTTCAGCGTAATTATCGAATATGGATGATGCGAGCTTTCCAAACTCGGTGATATAACTATTCATATTATCGTCAAGCTTGTATCGTTGAGGTAGTGGAACATCGATATCGTTGGCGGCAGATCCCTGGCGTCCAGTTATCACGCAGCACCCCATAATCGCGGCCTCTCTCGGTAGTCTGTCTTTTCCTGGATGATGACCAAAGTCTATGTATATCATTGACTTTCGTAACAAATTTATAACCTGCTCTGCCGAAAGCCCAATTATCGGAGTGAAAACAAAATTTGGATAGGCCCTAATAAGACGATTTGTTTTGTTTATTCCTTTTTTTGGGTTATAGCAGATAACGTTATCTCTAGGACTATCGTGATCTCGTTCTGCGCGCTGTGGCTGTGCAGTTATTATATAATCGGTAAGCGGAAAGCCCTTAATATTTTTAGATTGTAGAAACCTATTGGTATACTCGCTTTGGTAAAAATGAATATGTTTCCGCAGCGCAGTAATCGGTACTTTTCTAGTGGATACATTCCTCGGTCTTATGTAGCCTTTCATATGCTTGTATATGTCCATCAGTGTGGACTCTCTTGATCTTTCATAGTAGTTATCAACAGATAACCACCATATCGCTAAAGTTGAGTAATTTACTTTTCTGCTTATCCACGTAGCAGTTTCCGGGATAATTGTTAATTGTCCAGGGGCGTCTGCGAACTGGACTTGAGGGGCGTCGTACATTGTATATTCGATTGGCTGATTCCACTGCTGGTCGAAGGGATAATAGGTGATGTAGGCGTTATGCCCTAGCGTCCGCAGCTCATGAACAAGTTGATGCAATAATTCTGGTCCTCCGGTGACTACTGACCCTGGGCAACAAACTAGTATTCTGGAATATTCCTTTATCATGCGATTGCCTCAATGATGCGATGAGCGGCCAGTAGACTCGCCCCAACCACCTGATCCATGTTGTAATACTTGTACCGCGCTAAACGGCCGACAAAGGTAACATCGGATTTTTTTTCGGCAAGCGCTCTGTAGCGTTGGTAGCGTTCTTCATTTTCGGGTCGAGGAATCGGATAGTACGGATCACCATCGGCCTGTGGGTACTCCCGGACGATCGAGGTGCCGGTATGGACTTGCCCGGTGGCATGCTTAAACTCGGTGATCCGGGTATAGTCGTGGTCGTTCGGGTAGTTCACCGTACCGACGGCCTGATATTGCTCCTGGCCGGGGATCTGTTCGTGCTCAAATCGCAACGAGCGATAGGGCAGTGGTCCATAGCGATAGCCAAAGTACGCATCGATGGGTCCGGTGTACACGGTATGGCGGGCTTGGACGTGCGCACGTAACGTATGGTAATCCGTAGCTAACTGAATGGTAATGTTGGGATGATCCAGCATCCGCTCAAAGAGCTTGGTGTAGCCTTCCTTGGGCATGACCTGAAAGGTATCCGTAAAGTAACGGTCATCGTCATTGGTCCGGGTCGGGATACGTGCGGCGACACCGGCGCTGAGCTCACTTAGATCCAGCCCCCACTGTTTACGGGTGTAGCCGCGAAAGAATTTCTCACAGAGATCTATTCCTACGCTGTTAAGCACCACATCCTCACTGGTGCGGATGGGTTCGCGGGGATCTCGAACGCGTTCCAGGTATTTGGCCACGCCTGCTTCGTCCAGATCCAGGCAGTAAAGGCGATTGATGGTCGTCCTATTGATGGGTATAGGCAGCAGTTGACCGTTCACCTGGGCCAAGACATGATGCTCGTAAACGCGCCACTCGGTAAATTGCGAGAGCCATTGATAGACCCTTTCCGAGTTGGTATGGAATAGATGGGGCCCGTAGTGGTGGATGAGGATCCCGTGGGCGTCGTACTCGTCGTAGGCATTGCCGCCGATGTGAGGGCGTTTATCGATCACCAGCACCGAGTAGCCCGCTTCAGCCAGAACGCGGGCAGATACCGAGCCGGCAAAGCCCGCGCCCACTACCAGGATATCGGTTTTCGTCATACGGCCTCCCGCAAGGGTAGATAGAGGTTAATGCCCCGGCGATGGAGCATCCACGCCATACTGGACGTGACAAAGATCTCTGTGCAGAGCATGGACATTGCCGCACCGTCAGCACCAAACCGCCAGGCCAGCGGAAAAATCAGGAGCAAATTGAGCCCAGCCGAGGCGATGAGGATGCGGCTAAAAAGGCGATTCATGCCGAAGGTGAGCATGGTCTGGATGCCAAAGACGTTGCTCAGGGCGATGATGAAAGGCAGAAAAGCCAGCCACGCCAACACGCTAACGGCGGGTGCATATTGATCCCCAAGGACGAGTCCCACCAAAGGTCCGGCAGCGGACCAGACGAGACCAGAGAGCATAAACGACACCGGCGCAATCCACTTCAGCACTTTTCGGATGAAGGCCAGTGCCTCTGCGCGAGAACGGACAGCCAGGGCGCTGATGTGTGGATAAAGGGTTTGTGTAACCGGTGTGAGCAGCCCCTGAACCGCCTGGACCAGCTTGTTCGCGGCGCTGAAGTATCCCACGGCAACTGGTCCCGCAATGAGACCCAGGACAAAGGTATTGCTGCTGGTATAAACGTTGATGGCGGCCGTGGACAGGAACACGTGCCAGCCGTTCTTGAGTTGTTCGTAGATGGCCATCGCCCGAGGCACACGCAGCTGGATACGGTGGTAACGGCGAAGCACAGCCCAGGCCGGGATCGCCGCTAAAGCCACCGGTATGGATTGGATAGCACCGGCAGCGACAAAATCCGCAGGGCTTTGCACAAAGATAAAAATGCATGCGGTGGTAATGAGCCGCGCACCGACGTTCATCCAGGTGATATCCCGCATCCGCTCCAGCCCTTGAAAGAGCCAAGTGGGGAAGAGTGTCGCACCGACGACGGTCAGATAAACAACGCTATACAGCGGCCAAGGCTGCCGAAAGGTGGGAATAAGAAAGATCAGAAAAGCCAGCACCACCGCCCCGGCCAGCGCCAGAGCGACCTTGATGGTCATCACCGCCCCAATGATCTCCCCGAGCTTCTGCGGATCTTCCCGATGTACGGCGACATCCCGCGTAGCGCTGAGGTTAAAGCCATAATCCGTCGCTACCACAAAGTACTGTATGAAAGCTTGGGCAAAGGCGATGAGCCCAAACTTCTCCGGCCCCAGCACCCGTACAAGATAGGGCAAAGTCACGAGGGGCAACGCGTAGTTCGCTCCCTGTAGGGTGAACAGGGAGGCCATGTTGCCCAAAAGGCGGCGCCGGTCACTGGCCATCCGCACGTTCCACGGTCTTCACCACGCCGCCCCCTTTTTGCTTTCCCACTCCCAAGCATGGGCAATGATGGTGTCGAGAGTATCAAAGCGGGGCGCCCACCCCAAGGTTGTCCGCGCCTTGGCGCTATCTGTCACCAAGACCGCAGGGTCTCCGGGGCGTCGTTTCTGGACTAAGCTGGGGATCGTTTTGCCCGTCACTTGGCGGGCGGTATCGATGACTTCCTGCACGGAAAATCCGGTGCCGTTGCCTAGATTGAAAGCGTCGCTCTCACCGTCTGCCAGTAGATGCTCCAAGGCCAGCAAATGGACGCTGCACAAATCCCAGACATGAATGTAATCCCGAATGCAGGTGCCATCGGGCGTCGAGTAGTCGTTTCCATAGATGGCGATGCGATCGCGGCGGCCGCTGGCGGCTTGTAGCACCAAAGGAATCAGGTGGCTTTCTGGGTAGTGACGCTCCCCTAATTCGCCTTCTGGGTCTGCTCCGGCGGCATTGAAATAGCGCAGACAGACGGAGCGCAGGCTGTAGGCGCTGTCGTAGTCAACCAGCATCTCTTCCACCATCCTCTTGCTGCGCCCGTAGGGATTGATCGGACGTTGGGGGTGTTGCTCATCGATCAAGGGTGCTTCGGGATCGCCAAATATGGCCGCTGTGGAAGAGAAGATAAAGCGCCTTACCCCGTGCCGGAGCATGGCATCCAACAGGTTTTGGGTGTTGGCGACATTGTTCCGGTAGTAGCGGGCCGGTTCGCGCATAGATTCGCCCACCTGGCTGAGGGCGGCGAAGTGCAGGACGGCGGCGATGTCGTCTTCTGCGAATATCCGGTCGAGCAGGGCTTGATCGGCCAAGTCGCCTTCTATGAGCCGCCCGTATCGCGCGGCGTCCCGGAAGCCGGTGGAGAGATTGTCGAGGATGATGACTTCATGACCGCTCTGCACCAGCATTTTGGCCATGTGCGAGCCGATATAACCGGCACCACCGACAACAAGGATTGAGGCTTTCATCGTTGGAGTATCCTGGCAATCGTGGCTGTGGATCGCTGGCGGATTTGGGCGATTTGTTCGGGGCTGAGACGCACGGAGTTCAATCTACCCACAAACCAGAGAGGGAAAGGGGGATGGCGGCGAAGGGATCAATGCTGGCGACGTCATC
>JAJYPA010000335.1 GCA_021795795.1 Pseudomonadota bacterium
GACCTGTTATGAACGTCTACCAACGTCTCACGACGTTACGCGGTCCCCATGATCAACCAAGCCTGCGTACTGCCTTGCAAGCTCCGGCCTTCAGGCCGGGGTAATTGACGTCATTGCACATACGCTGCCAATGCGTGTCGGTTTTCCTGTTCTAGCGGTCGACTTCTCCACCCGGTTTCAATACATGTCCGTGAAATACGCAATCTTGCGTTGAAACGGGTTTTCCCACATCTCGTGGAGCCGGGAGTCCATCTGGGTTAAAGAACAAATCACGCGTTGGCTGGACCTCTTTCACGGTGACTTGTGCCGGCACACGAACAGGAATCGCAAAATACGCAGGAGAAACCTGGTGCTGAGTACATACATGATCTTTGCATGTTTCAATGTACCGCGCCGTGGCCGTGTCAATCGTTATATGATGCACATTATTCGGCACCATAATCACGCTGGTTGACGCAAGCGACAGCGGAGTCGCCAGCATGGTCAAGACGGCCAGGATACCACGCTTAAATCCATTTTTTGCTTTCATCTCAATTGCTCCTTTTGTTTTGCCCACTCTAAAAACGGGTCTTCAGACTTTGTCGCGCAACACGCATCCCAAAGCCGCTCCGACCGCTCATCGTCAAACACACCCACTGACACACACTCGTCCAGCCACATCCGTTTTGCTTCTGCTGGAACTGGACTCACTGCAGCGTTACCCTCCGCTCTTGCCGCTCCAGGTCGGCCACCATCCCCAACAATCCGATGCGCGGCAAGGTCATGATCAGGGCGTCCGGCTTTTCGCCATGCAGCACAACTTCGACGTGCTCCGCTTCCGGGTGCGCTTTGGCCCAATCCACGGCGATCATCACGCGGGACATCGCGGACGGAAACAGGTGCAACACGACGCTGCTCTGCCCGTCGCTGTCCAGCAGGCCCAGCACGGTGACGCGCTGTATTCCTTCGTGAGGTTCCTTCTCGTCATCTGACATGCTTGGCACTCCTTTGCGCTTCCCACCATCCGTTTTTGTTCAGCCTTTCCCATGTTACCGCTTTCTCTTCCGGCGTCATGACAATCCAGCGGGTCACTTCCTCGAACGTCCTTCCACAAGACTTGCACACGTCGTCGCCCAGGGCGGTTGTGCAGAAACCCAGGCAGGGGGAGTCCGGTAAACACTTATGGACGGCCATGTCCACCATGATCCGCGTTGCCGCATACCACGACAATCCGTTCGGTAAGGTGCTCTTGCGCAGCGGTCAAGCGACGGACTTTGCGGATATGTGCGATGATCGCCAGCGTGTCAGCGACCATCTTTTGCGTAGGGCGGTCCAAAATATTGTGCAGGCGGTCGGCTAATTTGATAACCAACCCATAGCTGCTCATCCCCGTCATCTTGCTTTTCAGGTACTCCAACTTGCCGACTCGGGCGATTTCTGCGGCGTCTGAGGTCAACTCTTGCACCAGGCTCGCCACCAGGGGCGTGAACCGTGTTGCCAAGTCGGCAAACGATGTCGCAGTGTCTTCCAGAACATCGTGCAGAATCGCGGCGGTCACCAGTTCAGACAAGTGTTTCGATTGCTTGAACTGCGCGACGATGTAGCTCACCGCTATGGGATGCGTGATGTACGGCAGGTCAGTGCCACGTCGTACTTGCCCATCATGCTGTTCAACGGCAAACAGCAGGGCGTCGAGTACCATGCCGTCAGCGGGCTTAAACGTGGCCATTCCCGTTTCCTTGGCCGTTAAACCGCAATTTCCGCCCACCGCGCCTCCAACAACCGCAAGTAATCCCTTGGTGAACAGGTGCCCTTGTACAACCCAAGGGATCCCCAACCGTCATTGATTTCCACTAAAGCCGTTTCGCCATTATCCAGAACACCTACGTCCAGGCTGTACCCTGCGGGGGCCTCTGGTTGATAGGCGCGTAGCATCGCGTCGATGACTCCCAGGTCAGGCATAGGCGCGTCATCTGGACCATCACCGTAACGACCGGAACCGACAATCACCCCTTCACAAACGTAATATCGCCATTCCGAAGCAAACGACACCACATCAGAACACCACACCGGCAAATCATCCGGCTGCGCCATGAATTGATACTGGTCAAAACCGCCATCTGGCCACACAAACCCCGTAAACACTTTATGATCCAGCGGTTTCACAAAAAACCGTTGTTCACTTGCTCGAACCTGCAGGGCTTCACCTGTCCAGATAGGGCGACGCAAGAAAGGCCTGAGCACATCAGGATAAGTTGATACCAATGGCGGCATAATGTCCTGATGCGTCATTGCCGCCCTACAGAACGCCACGGTACCCACCGGCATCCATCCGGATCTGGGAAGGGACAGGATATCCTCCAGGCGGGCGGGTTTCGCGTCACCATAGACACGGGCGGCCCATGTTTCCGTTTGGGAGTAACCGATTTGAGCGATAATCATTCTTCGACGCGACCCCCAGATTCCTCCATGCACCAGGTATTCATGAAGTCGCGCATGGACGCCCTTCGCGCCTGCGCTGGCTTCGTGTAAAGGCGAACGGAATAAAGAAAATCGACGGCTTTCCTTCTGAACGCCGGGTTAAAATGCAGGCCCATCTCTTGGGCGAGACCCGCCTGCATTTTCCGCCCTTCTGAGAACAATAGCTGGCTCACGTCGGCATCACGAAGGAAGGCGTCTACCTCTCCAGAAGGTTCCTGAAACCGTATTTGTCCGTCGATCTTCTGGACTTCGGTGTTGGCGATGATTCTGATCACCGCGCGCGAAAGCCCGTCTTCAAGGAAATGGTGGGTGGAATATCGCTGAAACTCTCGTAATGCCTTGCTGATGTTTTCAACGTCTGGGACAACATCCAGGGGTTTTCCGCTGTGATCCATGTCATGGAACAGGCCAGCGAAACTCAAGGCTAAAAGATCGTTGCGCTCAAGCCCAGCTTTCATGCCGTAAAAAACAGCAACCTTCGCCACCGATTCGCAGTGCTTGATGTTGTGATACGGATTGGCGAAACGTGGTCCCGCCCTTCGACAATGACTCTGCGCATCCTTCAGGAGGCTCTGCCCAAGCCACCAAGCGTCTACGGATTCCAGTTCACCCATCAAGCCAGTCTCACGTCGTACTTTGATCCGCGCCACCACGCAGGGGCGACCCTGCTTTGGCAAACCTTACAGGGACAGGGGTGATCATCCTCTGGTCGCCCACGCCACCCCACGGAAAATTTTCGTATGAACCGCATGTTGTGCCCCATGTCGTCGAAAACGTCCACCTTTTCAACCAACAAAGAAAATGACCCCATTCCGAGCACCTCTTCTTTCATTCCATCGGGGTGGCTAAAAACATAAGAGCCTATCCTTGTGCGGTATACGGGCTTTCCGTTCGCCTTGAATCTGGTTTTCTCCATTATTGGCCTCCGCTGGTTAGTCGATACTTTTTGTGGCAGTCCGGGCCAACGGGAAACTCTCCCATATATCCGGGGTCGGAACGGTCCACATCTTCGCCGCTGCCCCATCCCGCACCACCATCTATCACGATGGCGATATGCTTGAATGGTTCTTTGACCTGTCTTCCGCAAATAACGCACTCGCGCCCGTTAGTGCCAACCACCTTATTCTGCGACCTGTTCCACAACGAAAATGGCTCGACACTGTAAACACTCATGCCTTCGCACTCCTTCTGCTCGCATCTTTACTATGATAAATATATAACAAACAAACAGGCGGTGTCAAATTTCACCGGACCCACAAAATCAAGTGTTGTGCCCCGTTACAGCAAGCTCAGATCGCCAGTTATCCGGTCAATATCCGCATCCTCCGCAGGGCCAATGGCGACCGCCGTGTAAGTCGGCACCCCGCCGAACTCCGTCAATCCATGATCCTGGATCAGTGCGCACGGCAAGCCGACGGCTTGCGCCTGGGCGTACACCCGATGCAGGGTGTCCTCGTCTGGCGCACCCACGGCAATCTTGCGCTGGTCGCCGTGAAACCACTCTCGAAAGACAACGGCCTTCAGCGTGTCGTTCATCGCCGCGAACGCCGCCGTCAGACTGGCGTGCGCGCCTTGCGCGATCATCTTGCCCTTGCGCATGTTCAGATCCTTGCGTACCACAATAACCTGTTTCAGCATGTCAGTATTCCCATGGAAAACAACAAAAACGGTCCTAATCGAGACGGCCGAAAACCGCGTCTCCCAGATGGCTCCAAATATCCTTTCTGTTCCGGCGAACCCTTCCATGGGTAATAGGTGCCCGTGGTTTAAGCAAAATGGCGGCGATATCCAATGCCAACAACAGCTTGCGGTCCCTTTCCGCAGCAAGCTGTTCTAGCCGAGCGGCTTCTTTTTGCGCTTCCTGCCTGGCATGCATGCGCAACAGGAAGTCCGGTTGCTCTTTGCTCATAACGTTACGCCTCCTTTTCACTGTAAGCCCATCGCTTGACCTGCTCTTTCCAGATTTGCATCAGGAACACGCCATCCAGCCGGTCGAATACCCCGTCCAGGTGCGACAAATCCAGCATGCGCGGGTAATGGTCATTGCGGTAAGCCACAAATCCTTTATTCGACATGGTGTAAATGGTAGCGCGCGAGGTTTCCTGCACTATGTTTTCCAGCGTGTCCACCAGACCCAGAGCTTCCTCATGGACATCAAAGATGTCCGCATGGGTAATTTCCGACCTTGGAGTAGACCCAAAGCTATCGCCCGTGCTATTGCTGACCGACACCAGCCAACATGGCTCATCACCTACGTCATCCCAAAGCATCCTGTTGCTCACCAAGTCCACCTGGCCCGCCGTATCTTCGTCAGGATCGACCCAGGCGATGCTTTTGAGGACAAGGGTTTCCCGGCTCGCGGTTTCCCATACCACGTCGATATGATAGCCGTACAGCAAACGGCGCCCATTTAGAATAGAGGTGCGATCTATGGTTTTGCCTTCGCTCATGATATTTTCTCCAAAAACCATCCATCACTTTCCAGTTCCACGCCGCCATCCTTCGGCTCCCCGACGACGACCGTGTTGGTCCATGACCAGGAACTTTTGTCCACCAAGCGAAGCGTGTCATTCAGATACCGCGGCAAAGTCTGCCGCCGATACTGCTGCACAAAAAGACGGTACGCCGGCCATTCCCGATATTGGACGATCCATTCCGGGCCTGCGGCCATCAGACGGTTTTGGTCATCCAGGATGAACTCACCGCTCTGTAGCGTATCCAGCATGGTTTGCGCGGCCGTATTGTGGGAAAGCACGCGCCAGCCGCATTGCTCGATGAATAGAAAGTTCTCAATATCCGTTCCGCGTAGTTCGGCCAACTGGGCGCCCAGCGGTTTGCCGTAGGCGCGAAACCCAATATCCCCGACCCGGTGCGGCCCCGGTTCTTCGATGATTTCGTACCACGGATACGAGTAATTGGTCGGTGGCGGCATGGGCAACGGCTCCTTGCCATTCAGCAGACGCCAAAACAGCGCGGATTTTTCGCGGGTGGCATTATAGAAAAACAACCCTTTGGTTTCGCTCTCTCCACAGACTTCCCGCAGCACCCGGTCATACTCAGCCACGGCGCAGTCCCATCGGGCCAGCAGTTCTGGCGGTAGGCTGTCTTTGTTCTGGAAAAATGTGGGCATGTTATTTACTCCTGGCCTAATCCTTGTAACCGCTGTACGGAACCACGTTTTCCAATTCGCGCCGAACTCCGCAAGAATCCCGAAATTCCTTCCACAATATTAGATGGACTGGGCAATAGTGGACGTTTGGTGCCACTTCGTAAGCATGGCTTGCACACAATGGCAAGTCGCAAGTCATTCCATCACCTACGGGATAATCACACAGAAAACCGCTTACAGCCGCGCATTCCCCTGCAGCGCAATGCGGCCCGAGATCGCCGCACAGGAACATGGTCCCACCATCTTTTCTCCGCTCTATGTAGCAAGGCATGTTAAGACTCCAAGACGTCCGGCGCCAACGCAATCAACGCAAATACACAGTGTCCGTATCCTGACTTAGTTGTGGACACCTACACGGCGGGCACGGTAGCAAGCCACCGCTTTATGTACCAGGGGAGGCCCATATAAGACTGGGGCCAACGCCATGAGCGAGAGTTGTAGCGCCATCGCCCCATAGATCAAATTGGCGATGGCGTTACCGTCAACCTGACCGACGTATCCCATGCACCATGCGGCCACCGGCCCGATCAGTGGTTGGCTAGCGAGCATGAGCAGGCTGGCTTTGCCACCGACCGTCGCAATCACCATCAGTCCAACGAGGATAAGCGCATCGAACATCGGTATCTCCTTTCGTCCTGAGTATCAAAACCGGATTCCAATGGGCGGAAACAAATCGGTTTTGCTCTCTTGCATTGCAGCAGCGGCCCATTCCATCGCGCACGACTTGGCCTCTCTGAACAATAAAAATGGTGTCCCTTGATTTTCCGGTTGATCCGGATAATGCACAATCCATGCAGGTACATTGTTTACGCGGCTTTTCGATATCCACACGAGGACCCGCCCGTTTTTGACCGTGTTCCTGATCGAATAATCACAAAGGCTTTCCTTTGTGCAGATGAATAGTGGTTTAGTCATATATTTCAGTTAGGCGTATCGCCCGAGAATACGATAGGTGTATTGCACATCTCCTCGATCCTTATGCGCCCTGTCCATTCGTGCCCGCAGTTAACGCAGGCGATCCGGTGCCTGATGTTGTGGTCGTTTCACCATTGATAGGCCCTTATTTTACAACGAGGGCAAGTTCTCTCGACTTTCACGCGGGGCGCTGGAAGCTCCGCGCCCTCAGCTTTCTTTAGCCACTCCGTTGTTGTCGGGCGCATCAGTTGCTCCGGAAGCAACGCTTGAAGTAGTACGAGCCTTCCGGCTTGGAAACGTCCATATCGAGCCGCTGTGTCGCCTTGTTAATCGCCTCCCGCTGTTCGGCGGCGCGAACCTCAACCGTGATCTCTTTGCTAGAAAAGCTTTCAAGGTACGTAATGTTCAAAACTAGATTGCCCGCGCCGTGAGCCATTGCCGCCTCTTCGTAGTACGTGTTATGACAAATATATAACAATCATAACAGCCTGTCAAATTCTGCCTGACTTTTTGATGACCCATTCCCGTCCTCTGGACAGCATCTCCCGCTCCAGATCCGCCAAGGATCGCCCATCGCACCGCGCAGGCAGGAAATCGGCAAATGGCAACCCCGGATGCCGCGCGGAAAGGCTCTTGACCAGCGCATGCACGGCATCCTCCGTGGCCAGCGGCATGTCAATCTCCATATCGAAGCGCCGCCGCACCGCCCGATCCAGCATGTCCGGGTGGTTCGTGGCGCCCACAAACAATATGCGATGGTCAAGCCGGTCCATGGCCAATAACAAGGTCGATACGATGCGGGCCTGTTCGCCCACATCGCTCCGTCCAGAGTCGTCTGACCGTACAGCCAATATCGTTGTCTGAGACATATTTGACGAAGAGGAGGACCAGGACGTAGTCCTTGTACTGGGAGGCGTCCATGCCGCCACGGAGTTCGTCACAGGATTTCCAGAGGGAGGCGTAGAGTTCAGATTTTTTGAGGGGCATAGTGATATTCTTATTATTTTAGGTCGACATCAAAAAAGTTTCCAGATGGTATTTCTTTTAAATGTTCTATCGGCCAATTATAGATATAAATAATGCATAAAATAGATATGCCAGACGTTTTAAGGGTTACACTTTCGATCCTTCGTACATACTCTGTCGGTTTTGGAAACCTCGTGCTGCATTCTTCGTACTCATCTAGTTGTGGCAGCACATAATTAAAATTGTGTACACTATATACTTCACCAAGTACGGAATCCGCTGGATTATGGCTCGGCACTGCTGCCGGATAGTCTTCTACCAAATATAGCTTACCTTGGTAGGTTGCGTCACCTATGAAAGTAGAATTTCTAGCCAATAAGTGATGCATACTATTTTTAGCATCATTCCTCAGCGTGCCATACACAAATAAAAATTTTACTTCCCTATCGGTTTTCATTATTTTAACTCGGTAACGAGGTTTACCAACGTATTAAAACCCTCTTTCTTCCGTCCAAGTGCACGCCGTCCACCGAAGATGGATTCCGGTTCTGGGCATCTACCAAGCCTTGCAGCCTTTTTTTTAGCGCTGAGTTTTCCGCTTCGTTCGCGGCTATGCGGCGCACCGTGGACAATGCCGTCGCATGGTCGTGATAGAGGGCCGCCCGTGCGAGGGCGAAGATTTCGTCGGATTTTGTCATGTTTACGCCGCCACCCACCGATCGTGCCGCACTTCTTCTACCCAGGTTTCCAATTTCTGATGCGCGTTACCACACCACAGACACGAACGCTCGTCGTCGTGAACCGCCCATCGCGATTCGTCTCCGATGAAAGACCGCTGATGCTCGGGGTCAATCGCGCAACGCCCTATGCGCATGTAGTCCGTCCAGAAGCTGGTGATTTCCTGCAAGTCGCCCAGGCTCCCCGGCAGATGCGCCCACACTCGCTCCAGTGGGCCATAACAGAGCACGCCCATAAGCCACGCGCCGTGTAGCCAACCGTCATCCAGTAATCCAATCCGCAGGATATTATCAGCGTCACGGTACACCCGGCAGGTTCCCGCCCATGCGGGTCCCCTCTTTTTCAGGAAGAGGTACAGGTTCGGGCTGAATTGAGGCCCGTTCCGTGGGTCGATGGTGGCAAGATCAAGGCCGTTTTCCAAGATATTCACTTGTTTTTCAATGACGTTTTCCATAACCACCTCCATTTCCCTGATCAAACAGAT
>JAJYPA010000027.1 GCA_021795795.1 Pseudomonadota bacterium
CACGATTTTCAAAATTTCCGCCCCTGCTGAATGAAGATGTAGTAATTCATTTTTTTACCATTCAGGAAGGGTGTGACCATGCCAATCGATCCATTGAAAGCACGCGCCATATTTAAACTGATGGCAGCTTTAGCTCGCGGCGAAAAGGTAAGTCCATACACTCTGGCCCGGTCATATGCCGATTTTCTCTTAGGTGACATTATTCAGGCGCTGGACAAGGGTGTGCCCCGGTCGGTAGTGATTGGGGCCTTGGCTGTCAGTGCCGGGTGCGAACGAGATGTGGCATCCGATGTTCTTTGGAGGGTTTTGAAAAAAGCCGAATACATTCCATCAGGTCCAGCGAACAAGCTCGGGTAAAAAACGCGGTGAAGACTCGTAGAGACATCACAGTGGCAATGATGCAGCTGGATTTGGCCAGATTACACGGTGAGGAGGTTAGCGAATTCAGAGCTGCGCGGGTTATTGCCGAATACATGCTTGATGACTATATCGAAATGCTCGATAGGGGCATGTCGCGGTCTGCAATCATTGAATACCTTGCTCATGCTGCGTGTTCCAGCCGGCAAACGGCAGCTGTTGCTCTTTTGAGGGTTCTGAAAAAAGCCAAATACATTCCAAAAAACATAGAAGCGCCAATCCTTGCGAAGAGAGCAGAAAAGAGTTCTCCGGTAGAAGCGAAGGCCAAAATCCAGCCGGAAGTGTCAGTGGGGGAGGCCCCCCCGGTCACGCCAAAGTCTGACTCATCTCAGGCACCTGCGCCGATAGTTCATCCAGCAATCCATGCGAAAGCCGATCCCGTTGTGTCTGTGGCTCAGGAAATGTCTCCGGCACCCACCGATTTCAAAATTTCCGCCTTTGTTGAATGTGTAGAGAAACCTGCCGAATCGTCCGAAGAAAAGAAGCCTGACAAATGGGCTCACCTGAGTACCGATGATGTTGTCGGAAGAGGATTTCTCGGGGAAGAGCATCGCTGGATGACGCCAGAAGAAATTCAGAAAGCGAAGGAGGATCTAGATCGGTTGCACAGGATATCGAACGAAATGTCTGATAGGAGAAAGGAAATTGAGAAAACGAAAATACAGCAGAAGGAAGCTACACAAACCCAGCCTGAAACACAACCTGACAAGGAGTAACAAATGCTGAAAACTTTTTTGGTAGACGGAGACAAAGGCGGCGTTGGCAAAACGATGGTATCCAGAGTCATCACTGACGTATACGTTCGTCATGCTGAAGGAATCCCGAAATCCAGAATCATCTGCATCGATGCGGATCACACGAATCCCGACTTTGCCGGGGACGGGGGTTACAAGAAGGATGATCATGTATTCGCTTCATTTCTTGCGAATCTTGATGAGCCGGATTCATGGCTCGATTTGACGAACAGGCTCGAGGGCTATCTTGAAATGGCCCAAGAGGAAGAGGTGAGGATCATCATCAATCTGCCGGCGACGATCCAGCGTGCATTCATGGCTGGAGGAGAAACCGTGGGGCAGGTGATGGAAATGTTCAACTGCATACCGATCTGGGTGCTCGGCGACACGGCGGACAGCGTCACGCAGTTACAGAAGCGCTACGAAGTGATGGGGCGCAAATTCGAGCACGGGGTGGCCGTTGTCAACTTGAAATTCGGTCTGAAGGAAAAATTCACACACTGGAATGGCAGCAACATACGCAAAGAGATTATCGATACCGAGGAATGGATGGAATCCAGCATCCCGGTCTTAAGCCCGGCCATTGCGCGGAAATTGGGAAGAACACCTTTCCACATTGCGGAAGAAAACCGTATCGGTGCCGACGGGGCGAAGCTTGGCTTGGGCGATATGGTCGGCGTCAGGGCATTTCGGAATTCTGCGGCATCCATGATGACCTGCATCGAAAAACTAGGGGAAGCCAAATGAGCGACAGCATCAAAAACAAAGTGATTTGGCGACTCACGGATGGGCGCATGTTGAGCAAAGGTGAAATCAGTGAGCTTGATGCGCTGCAAGTAGCGCTCGATCTCGACGACAACGATCCGACCTGGGCGAATATCGTATGGGCCTGGGCCATGTTGCCGCGCAAAACCGATTTTGATGTGGCTGTCCAGGCTATCAGCAATGAAATTAGGGACAAGCTAACTCTGATCGGTACGTTCAAGGATGACGTCAGCCTGAAGGCGATTAAAGAAATACTCGATGATCTGGCTGGGCGCCCGATTCAGGAGGTTTCACCTGCACCCGTCTCCGCGAACGTGAAGATTGACGAGGAGGCATTAAGAGAAACTGTAGCTGCGGCAATCCAGGCGCAGGGCGGTTCATATGCCCAGATCGACTTCGTGAGGCAGTTCAAGAATGCTGTCCAGGAAGGTGTGTCCTGGGTGTGGGTTAGCCTGGCTGGCGTGCTCTTTGCGTTTGCTCTTGCGGGGGGGTATATCGCAGGGGAGGCGATGCAAGGCCACTATGATGGTGCGCAGATTCAAGCGTTGCAGATGCAGGTGAGCACACTGACTGCGGTTGTGGCAGGGAAGAATTCCCGTTAAACAATTACGAGATGAAGGAGAAAATGATGGCTGCAGTAAATAAGGCAATATTGATAGGTAATCTTGGCAAGGATCCGGATGTGCGCTATACCCCGGAAGGTACGGCGATCACCAACATCACGTTGGCAACGACCGAGAACTGGAAGGACAAGAGTGGAGAGAAGCAGGAAAAGACCGAATGGCATCATGTTGTTTTTTTCGGAAAACTCGCAGAGATTGCAGGGGAGTACCTGACGAAAGGATCCCAGATCTATGTCGAGGGTCGCATCCGGACTCGCAAGTGGCAGGATAAGGAAGGGCAGGACCGGTACACCACTGAGATCGTCGCTGGCATCATGCAGATGCTGGGTGGTGGCAGAAACGCTCCGGATGGATCCGATGGCATGGACGACGACATCCCATGGTAAATCAAGCCTCCCGCGAGAGGCAGATTGAGGCCCTGAAAAGAGCTCTGGGACACGATCTGCTGAGCTATCTTCAAACGCCAAACATTGTCGAGATTATGCTCAATCCCGACGGCGGGCTTTGGGTGGATGTTCTCGGAGGGTCGATGGAGCGGGTTGGCGCAATAGACCCTGTGCAGTCGATGACGATGATCAGTGCCTGCGCATCGATGCTGGGAGTGGTCGTGAACCCAGAGAACCCGATTTTAGAGTGCGAACTGCCGCTGGACGGAAGCCGTTTCGAAGCGTTGATCCCGCCGTTGGTGAGCCAACCAACGTTCACAATCCGGAAAAAGGCGCTGCTGATTTTTACGCTGCAAGATTATGTCGATAAAGGAATAATAACGCCGGCGCAAAAGGAAACGATCGAAGAGGCTGTTCGAAACCGCGAAAATATCTTGGTGGCCGGCGGAACGGGGTCTGGCAAAACGACCCTCGCGAATGCAATCCTGCATGCTGTTTCGGTCCTGACACCGGAACACAGGATCGTCGTGATCGAGGACACGCTTGAGCTGCAATGCAGCGCTCCGAACGCCGTTTTTCTGCGCACCTCGATAAGTACGGACATGACAAGGCTTTTGAGAGCAACAATGCGACTGAGGCCCGACCGGATCGTGGTCGGCGAAGTCCGCGATGGAGCTGCGCTTGCGTTGCTCAAGGCATGGAACACAGGGCACCCGGGCGGAGCTGGGACGGTCCACGCTAACAGCGCAGAGGCCGCGCTGGTGCGCGTAGATCAGCTTATTCAGGAGGCTGGTGTACCGCCTGTCCCGGAATTGATCGCTGAAGCCGTGAATGTTGTTGTGTTCATAAAAAGGACATCGACGGGCAGGATTGTAGACGAGATTGTCCGGGTCACAGGCTTTGAAAGCGGGAGGTTTGTGGTGGACAATGTTTGAAGTCAATGATATATGGTATAATTATCCCATTGATCAGATAGGGAATTTAATCATGACGCCCCGTACTATCAGACTTTTGAAGCTTCTCTTTGCATCGATGTTGCTGCTGATTTTTGTGACAAAGCCGGTGTTGTTCTGGATTGCGGTGGCGATTGGGATCTACAAGCTGGTCAAGTCTGGCGCGTTCCAGCGCATCGAGTCAGATCAATATTAACTGATCATGGCAACAAAAGCCGACATAGATGTCGAAACCCTTCGGGCAACGCAGGCATTTATAGCCAAAATTTCGGAACAGTATGATCTGATGGAGGTGATATTGTTTGGAAGTCGTGCTCGTCGTACTCACCGGGTGGACAGTGATGCTGATGTCGCAGTGATCCTTCGTGGCTCCATCGGGTTGAGAGATGATGTGGCTGTGAATATGGCTGGGATTGCATTCGATATACTGATGGAGACAGGCGTGTTGATCGGCCCTCTTCCTCTTTGGGAAGGGGAATGGGAACATCCTGAAAAATTCAACAATCCCGAGCTGATCAAAATTATTCAACGAGAGGGGGTGTCGTTGTGACCCCGGAAGATTACGATATGAAAGCCATTCGGGCAATAGCTTCTGCCAAGCTGTTGCTGGCGGATGGGGATGATCCTTCAATCAAATGCCTTGGAAAGCAAAACAGTAAAATGCCTGATCTCCTGAGAATTAAGGATTATCCCCAGTTGGCTTTGCTAGCCTGGAATCGTGTCACTCCTGAAATTACAGGAGAAGATGCCTTCGCGCTGTACGAACATAATTGGCGTTTTGTAGATTTGATGAGCCTCAATCTCAATGAAGCCGCCTTGATCGATCGACTGAAAATGCAATACGGCAAAGGAGTTCTCAATGTTTAAGCGTCCGCATCATCAGACCATCGCGCGTATTCTTAAGGACATGAATTCGGATTTTTTGCGTGATGCAAAATGTTATTTTGGCGGTGGAACCGCGATATCGCTTCTTTTGGATGAATATAGGGAGTCGGTGGATATTGATTTTCTTTGTGCGGATCAGAATGGTTACAGGAAGTTGCGCGAATCGGTGTTCAATAAGCATCTTGGGGATATTTTCCTAAAGGAGGTTCAGATCCTGCGTGATGTTCGGGCAGATCGAGATGGAATTCGGACCATTCTTTCTGTAGAGGGTATTCCCATCAAATTCGAAATTGTCAGAGAAGCACGAATTGGATTGAGCAGTATGGATGTTCTGGGTATTCCGGTTCCGTGTCTTTGCAGGAATGACCTGTACGCAGAAAAGCTGCTGGCGAACGCAGATCGGTATGCCGACAAAAGCGCGATGAGCCGAGATGTGATCGACTTGATGGTCATGGAGGACAGGTGGGGGCCAATACCAGGGGATGCATGGGAAAAAGCTAGTAGCGCCTATGGTGATTCCGTATATACGGCTTTGGAAAAAGCAAAAGATCGTTTGAAAGGAGACCCTGGGTATTTGGATGACTGCATTGAAAAGATGGGAATTGATGAGGGCGTCGGTTCAATGTTACGAAGAGATCTGGGTGTTGATCTGGATCCTGGGGACGATTTCGGGCTGTAGTTTCGCGATACTTCCTTCCAGTAGTACCCCTTCATTTGGATACCCCATTTTTTTGACACTTCCACACCGATTTCAAAATTTCCGCCCTTGCTGAATGGAGATGTAGCAATCTTTTTTTCATCATTCAGAAAGGGTAAATCATGAAGTGCTTGAACCCGAGAAAGGTCGTCGTATCCCGGACCGCCATCGCTGTAGCAACGCTGTATTCCGTCCATGCCGAAGCATCTACTTCTGGAGGCTTGCCGTGGGATTCACCGATTCAAACCCTGCAGAACGATCTTACCGGTCCGGTTGCGACAGGAATTTCAGTTATCGCATTTCTGGCCGCAGGTGCCGCACTCGTCTTCGGCGAAGAGCTTGGCGGGATCGCGAAGAAGGCCCTCTATGTGGTCTTGGGTGTCGCGATGATCGTCATGGGGAACAGGTTCCTGGCAGCACTTGGCCTATCCGGCGCAACAATCTGAGGGGTAAGCATGGACGATCTGGAACAGTATGTCGTCCCGATCCACACCAGCCTGAACCGCCCGATGTTGGTATTGGGCGGCGAGCGGCAACTGGTGCTGATGCTGGGTGTCGTTGCTGGAATCTTCATCTTCTCTCTTGCCCAACTTTGGGCGGCCATCGTCGGGATCTCGATCTGGACGGTAGGGCAGTATTTCCTCGCCAAGGCGGCAGCGTATGACCCGCAACTGAGTAAGGTCGGGCCGCGCCATCTGAAGTACCGGAAATATTACCTGTCGAGCGCAACCCCCTTCGCTACAACCAGGGAGGTCAAATAATGCACTCTATGAAAGAATACCGCACGAAAGCACTCGGACTGCCGGATTTGCTGCCATGGGCGGCGCTTGTCGATGACGGGATCGTGCTGACGAAATCGGGTGGATTCGTTGCTGGATTCTGGTATAGCGGATCGGATCTGGACAGCGCAACTCCTGCGGAGTTGGGCAACATGGCGGCGCGCATAAATGGCGCGCTGTCGCTTGGCGACGGCTGGGTCCTGAACTGCGATGCGATTCGCGTTCCGGCGCCCGGGTATGCTCCTCGGGGTGCATTCCTCGACCGGACGACTCGCCTGATCGACGATGTGCGCAGACAGTCGCATCAAGGCGAAAAATCTGGATTCACCAGCCACTATGCACTGACACTGACCTGGTTTCCGGAGTCTGACAGCGCATCCAAAGCCTCGGACATGTTTGTCGAGGGTAAGGCCAAGGGCACGGCCACACGCAATCTGGAACGCTTTAAAGCCGGGATTCGCGATGTCGAATCCAGGTTGTCGGGCGTTGTCAAGATTCGCCGAATGCTCGACAGTGTTGACGAATATACCGTCGCCATAGAATCCGAGATTCTGAGTTTCTTCGAATACTGCATCACAGGCTCGCAGCGCAAGTTTCGCATGAGCGAGGTTCCGATGTACCTCGATGCCGTTCTGGGCAGGCACGATTTCGTGACCGGGTTTGAGCCTCGGGTTGGCAGGAAGCATGTCGCCGCTATTGCCATCGAGGGGTTTCCGGGTAGCAGTTTCCCGGGAATTCTCGATTTCCTTTCCAGGCTCCCTGTGCAATATCGATGGAGTAACCGTTTCATTTTCATGGATCCGGGTCAGGCCGAAAAGGAGATCAACAAGTATCGGTCGAAGTGGGCACAGAAGCGTAAAAGCGCGATGAACGTCATGCGTGAAAACGCTGGTGGCGCGGCGACACATATCAACGTCCATGCTGACAGTATGGCAAACGACGCTGTATCGGCGATCGCCGAAGCCAGTTCCGGTGCAGTGCGGTTCGGTTATTACACGTCGGTGATCCTTTTGTTTTCCGAGGATATTGCCATACTGAATGAGACGGCTCGGGAGGTTCAAAAAGTTGTCCAGAATCGCGGCTTCGGGGTACGGATCGAGGATTTGAACGCAGTTGAAGCGTATTTGGGATCGATGCCCGGCAACACCTATGCGAACGTCAGGCGCCCGATCATCAACACGCTAAACCTGGCGCACCTATTGCCGTTCACTGCAGTTTGGGCGGGACCGGAAACGCATCCTTGCCCGTTTTATCCTCCCGAGTCGCCTCCTTTACTATTTGCCAAGACGGATGGGTCGACGCCTTTCCGGTTGGCTCTGCACGCAGGGGATATAGGTCACACGGCAATTGTCGGCCCGACAGGTAGTGGCAAATCGACACTGCTGACCACGCTGATCGCGCAGCATTTCCGGTATCCACGCGCACAGGTCTTTGCGTTCGACAAAGGCTATTCCGCCCTGCCGTTGTGCTGGGCATCGGGCGGACAACACTACGATATTGCCGGGGCAGACACTCGGCTTGCGTTCTGTCCGCTGGGGCGATGCGACGAGTCTGGCGAGCAGTCATGGGCCGCGGAGTGGATCGAGGCGATGGTGGAACTTCAGGGCGGCTCAGTGACGCCGCGCATGCGCGACGAAATCTATCGCGCAATTGTTCAGCTTGGGCAGTCGACGACCGAAATGAGCCAGCGCACGCTGACGAACTACCTGATGATGCTGCAATCGCATGAACTGCGCGATGCGCTGCGGTACTACACGATCTCGGGCGCGGCGGGGCATTTGCTGGACGCTGAAACGGATGGACTGGGTGAGGACGTATTTCAGGTGTTCGAAATGGAACACCTGATGAATCTCGGCGAAAAAACGCTGTTGCCGGTGCTCTCTTATCTATTTCATCGGATAGAACAGCGTTTCAAGGGTCAGCCGACCTTGCTGGTTTTGGACGAAGCCTGGGTGATGCTGGGTCATCCGGCGTTCCGGGCGAAGATTCGCGAATGGCTGAAAGTCTTGCGGAAAGCCAACGTCGCAGTCGTGTTCGCGACGCAAAGCTTGTCCGATCTTGCCAAGAGTGGTATTGCGGATGTGATTTTCGAGTCTTGCCCCACGAAGATACTGTTGCCGAATCCGGAAGCGATGACGGAAAACAGTGCGCCTTTCTACAGGCAAATCGGGTTGAATTCGCGGCAAATCCAGATATTGGCCTCTGCCACCCCTAAAAGACAGTATTACGTCATTCATCCCGATGGGCGGCGGCTGTTCGAGCTCGGGCTGAGCGGGCCGGAGCTGGCGTTTGTCGGTGCGTCGGGCAAGGAAGATATCGTCAGGATCCGCGAATTGAAAGATGTTTTCGACGATGCCTGGCCAGCACAATGGCTGCGCGAGCGTGGTCAGCTCGAGGCGGCGCAGATGTGGGAAGGCTACCGGTAATTTTGCTTACACATATATGAAGGGATATCCCGCGATGAAAAAGACATTGATTGTAGCCACGATCCTTTCCCTGACACTTCCCCTGTCGGCGATGGCTGGCGGAGGAGGCGTACCCGCCCCGGCTGGAGCTACGCTACCCGAGCAGATCGTCCAGGAAGCGACGAACGTTAACCAGTTGACGCAGCAGATCACTATGACGTCGCAGCAGCTTCAAATGCTGCGGAATCAGGCCTTGAATTTGCAAAGTCTGCCATCCCAACTGTGGCCGAATGTCTCCGGGCAGTTGCAGAATCTGATCGGACTGGTCAACCAGGCGCAAGGATTGAACTATGCCGCGCAGAACACTGCCGCCCAAGTGCAGCAAATATACGGCAACACGGGCACGGTGCCGCCGAATTACGAATCGACCCTGCAGCAGTGGACGGCAAACACCAACAGCCAGATCGCCTCGACGCTGCAGCAATATGGGATGCAAGCCCAGAACTTCCAGAGCGAGCAGGCCTCGCTACAATCCCTGGAAAACGCTAGCCAGACATCAACAGGGCGGATGCAGGCATTGCAGGCCGGGAACCAGATCGCCGGCATGCAGGTGAATCAGATGCAGCAGCTGCGCCAGACAATCATGAGCGGCAACCAGGTCATGATGAACGCGATCGGCAACAAGGCGAACCAGGCGCAGCAAGACCGGAATGTCCAGAATCAGTTCCTGGCAACTCCCCCAAGCTACGGGTGGTAAAACTGATGATGCCGTTGCCTCCCGATATTCCACCGCTACCGCCTGTTCCTGCCAAAATTTTGAAGCAGGCGCAAGCAGAAAGCCGGATGCCCATGCTTGATCTGCCGCCTGTCACACTAAAGCTGCGATGGACACCGGAGTCCAGCCCCTTGACTCCAGGGGGCGGCGATTTGTCCGCAAGATGGCGATGAAGCCGGATATTCAATCAATGTGTCGGCGCATCAAGATTCATCGGCCTACGCATTGGACGGCGTTTTCTGGCTGACATCAGCGTGCAGTCGCATTCCAAGCGCATGAGTCACTTTCAAGATTGTGGCAAAGCTCGGGTTGCCTTCGCCGGAGAGGGCCTTGTACAACCCTTCGCGAGCCAGGCCTGTATCCTTAGCGAGTTGTGTCATGCCGCGAGCGCGGGCAATAGTACCCAGCGCCTTGACGATGAAAGCAGGATCATCTCCGGCCTCATCAAGGCAGGCATCGAGGTACAAAGCCATGTCTTCCTCGGTCTTGAGGTAATCGGCGGTATCGTATGGGGTGGTTCTGGTTCTGGTCATGGTCAACTCCTATAGGTTACGCGCCAGTTCGAGCGCAAGTTTGATGTCGCGTTTTTGCGTACTCTTGTTGCCTCCCGCTAGCAAGATGATGATTTGCCCGTTGCGCTCGGTGTAGTACACACGCCATCCGCAGCCAAAGTGCAGTTTCAATTCACTGACACCTTCGCCAATGGGGGCTACATCGCCAGCATTGCCATCCTGCAATCGGTCAATTCGCGTCTGAATCCGAGCTTTCACCTGCTTATCGGCAAGGGTGGTGAACCAGCTTTCATATTCGTCGGTTTTGCTGATCTCTTTCATGGCTCAATTGTATACTTCGGATTACAGGTATTCAAGAAAGGCCACCTGACACTGCCACACCGTTTTAAAATTTCCGTCCCTGCTGAATGGTTTTATGATCCATTCACAAAGGGGCTGTCGTGTTCACCAGGATCCTGTTTTTTCTGTTGTCGTCCTTCATATTATGTATTCCGGAAGCTTATGCCGGTGGGCTGGATAATGTAGCAAACGGCTTTCAGGCGGCATCTGCAGGATGGATGACGAACGCCGAGGGTTATGCCAAGAACCTTTTTCTTGGGCTGGCAGGGCTTGAATTCAGCTGGTCCGCGATTCAGTACACCTTGAAAAAAGGCGACCTGCCTGATTTCCTCGCGTCCGTGACACTGAAAGTGATGGGGATCGGGTTCTTTTACTCATTGCTTGTCATGGCGCCGTCCTGGATCCCTGAGGTCATGAATTCGTTTTCTCAAGCCGGTGTCTCGATCGGCGGAAGCGTCGGTATCCCCATGACTCCGTCCGCGATCATCGACCAGGGAATAGCTGTTGCCGCGCAACTCGTGAGTTCGCTCAACCAGTCCAATGCGTCGGCCCTGAGTGTCGGGACGGTAATTTCCAGCGGCGGCGCATCGCTGGGCAACTTCATGCTCTCGGCGATCGTTATCGGACTCTCCGGCTTATTCACGATTGCCGCATTCACACTGGTTGCCATACAGCTTCTGGTGACGCTCATCGAGAGTTACATCGTGATCGGCGGCGGGATGTTGATGCTTGGCTTTCTGGGTAGCCGCTGGACGCTACCCTTTGGTGAGAAATATTTCGGCTACGCGGTCTCTGTCGGGATCAAGCTGTTTGTACTTTACCTGGTAGTTGGTGCGGGCGGGAGCCTGTCGAATGACATCATTCATCATCTCCAGACGCTCGGCCATCCGCCCGGGTTTACGGATTACTTTGCAGCAGGTGCTGCATCGATGGGTTACGGTGCGCTCGGTTTCATGGCGCCCGGGCTCGCAGGCTCGATGATGAACGGTTCGCCAACCTTATCGATGGGCAACATGTCCGCTGTTGCAGGCGGTATTACCGGATCTGGCGTAGCTGCCGCAGCGATGGGCGGGGCGGCATTGCTCGGTGGGACTCAGGCCGCTCAAGGAATTTATGACAAGACCATGGGGGCCTTGAAGGCTGGTGAGAAAGCTGCCGGTGGGATCGCCGGTGCCTCGATGGGATCGATGGTCGGCGGAGTCAGTGGCATATCGGCTGGTGGGGGCTCTGGCCACGGATTTGCCGGAGCAGTGTCCGGCATGCCTGGTACGCTGTCTGCGCCACCCGGTATGTCCGGTGGCGCAAGTACGTCACCCGCGCGTGGTCTCATCGATACCCGTACAAGCGGGTCGCAAGCCGTTTCCGAGAAAGATCAATCCGTACCTCCCGGTAGCGCTACTACATCTCGAACACAGCCAAATGAAGGATCGAGCGGCGGGGAAGTGTCGAAGAAACCCGTCTCCATCCGGCTTGGCGAACATCCAGATGCGTCCACGTCGAGCCCGGCTCCTGAAACAGCGAATTCAGCTCCCGCTTCTTCAACTTCTTCCATGGCGTCTGCCGGATCTGGGGCTGATGTGAAGCCGAAAGGGGGCATTGACGCGATTGTCGACCCCAAAGACCCGAAGAATAAGGGCTCAGTGCTGGGAACCACGGCCGACCATCTTCATGAAATGGCGCGGCGCATGGACAGGTTGCCGCAACAGGACGGGCATACCGGCGGGATCAGCATCAGGCTCAACCATACCGAGTAGTCCCGCTTTCTCGACACGTCCACTCCGATTTCAAAATTTCCGGCGGTGCTGAATGTGAGTATGAACCAAACTTTGGAGTATACAACATGCAGCGAGAATCGGATTCTGAATTTCAGCACCGCATGCTGAACACGATGCGGGGCATCGGCTTTGTTATCTCGCCATTGATTTCCATCAATGAAGGGAAATGGATCAGAGTGCCCGACGGGCCTGACGATTCGCGCAAGGCCGGGGCATTCAGGTTCGACCGATCCAGAAACGGCAACCTCGTTTGTTCATACCGCAGTTTCAAGCGCGACATCCCTGCTGACCACAAGAAAGGCGATTTTGCATATGAATTTGCCCGGGGCGGCTTCGAGAAGGCATTAGGCGAGCGAAATGCCATGTCTGTGGGGCCAGCCAAACCGCCCACGCTTGCCGAACGACTCACCTTGTCCCAGGAACATCGAGCCGAAATGTTGAAGGCGGTGGACACTGCCCTGAAAGCGTGGGACGAGGGGAGTGTTGTCAATGCGGGTGAACATCCATATTTGTCGAACCCGGATTTGCACGGTTCGGCTGTCAGACTATCCCTGTCAGGCGCGTTGATCGTGCCTGTTCTTCGTCCTACTCCAGACTTGCAAAAAATCGAATGGGCGGGTGGGCAGAGCATCCACAAAGACGGCAGCAAGTATTTTGTCAGCGGGACCAAGGCGCTCGGCGCGTTCGCGCTGGTGCCAGCCGCGTGTAATCCGAATACGTGGATGGACCACCTCGAAGCCAGCCCCAGGCCGCTGATACTTTGCGAAGGCGTCGGTACCGCGATGGCGATTCACCAGGCGACGGGCTATCCCGTTATCGCCAGCCTGTCGGCCAAGAATCTACCTGTTGTTGCCGAATGGCTCAAGGCGTCTGGATATGCCGCAAAGCGCGACGTGATCGTGTTTGCCGACAACGACCTGGCGCATCCAACCCATCCTGAGTCCGGATATATAGGGATTCGGGAAGCGACCAAAGCTGCGGAGATCCTCGGGGGTAGGGTCGCAGTCGCGAACAACGGACAAAAAGGATATGACGCAAGGGATCTCTATCGCGATCACGGGCATCAGGCTGTGGTCGATCATCTTGAGGCATCAATGTTTCCCGATGAACTTCGTCAGGCTCGCCCGGAAGCGTTTTCGCATCAGGAAAAAGCTCGAATGATTCATGAGCCGACCCGGGAGCCGGAACCTGTATATGAAAGGTGAGTGAGCGGCAGCAAATGAAAATCAAGAGTTCCGCTGCTGCGGACTGATTTCTGGAAGCCCCAAAATTTTTTAACCGAAAGGAAGTGAAACATGGCTGAAAACATCAATATCACTCAATCTGTCCAGGGAGACGAAGCCAGCTTGACGCAAGAGCAGATCAAGCGCGCCGAATTGCTGGCGGAGTACGAGAAAGATGTCGAGGGTCCGCGTAGCGAGCGTAATGCTGGAATCGAGGCCCATGACAAGGAATGGGCAGAAAAGTGGGCGAAGCTGCAGGGCGAGATCGATCAGACAAGGGCCGACAAGGCAACCGAACTCGAAAAATCCTGCGTGCCGGCGAATCAGCGCAAGAGCATTCTGGACATGGAAGCCGCGAAGATCCTTGAATCACATGAAATCGGACGAGATCAAGCCGCCGCCGATCTTGATGCGAAGCTGCCGCAACCGAGAAAGTGGCTGGACTTCCTGCAGGAAAAATCCCTGAAAGACGGTGACCCCACGATTGCCGCACTGCTCGAGGAAGCCAAACAGTCGCCAGAACCGTCGTTTGAAGGCGCGTCGGACGGTCAAGCTTGTCCTGTTTTGTCGGGCTTGACGTACAAGATCGACAGGGATGGCGTTCACTACCAGCGCGGAGGGAAAGAGGTGCTGCGCGACATGGGACCGCGTCTCAGTGTGAAGAAACTGGATGACCGTGATATCGAAGCCGCTTTGCGCATTGCAGGACAGAAGTTCGATGTGAACCAGGGGCTTGTTCTGGTTGGAGATGCCGCATTCAAGATGCGTTCGGCGGAAATTGCCGGACGGCTCGGATTGCCTGTCCAGGGGCACGATCCGGTAATCCAGGCTGCCTGGGCGAAGGGCCGCGATAGCGTCAGCCCGCTCAAGCAAATGCAAATGCCCTTGATCGATCGCGCAATCTCCGGCGTGGTGCGGCAAGAAATCGACATGCAGCCCGTTCATTTCCAACTTGATCCGCGTCTTGCCGATCAAGCGGGAAAGCTGGGTATCGGCATTGTCGAGCGCACGGACAAAGCCGTGACTGCCGAAATGCCGGCTGAACGCTATCTGGCTGCGATGGCGGTATGGCGCAATACCAGCCGCGAGACGCTGGACAAGTTGGCTGGCGCCGATTTGACGAGACCTGACGATCTCGATCTGGCGGAGCTTGGCCGGAACCAGGATGTTCTGCCGTTGATCGAAACTGACCGGAACGAATTGTCGCAGCTCGGGCGCGATCTTGTGCTCATGCGCGACGCTTATGCGCTTGAAGCGCGGAAAAAAGGACTTGGAGACGACTTGTATATCACCAGCCAGGATCGCGTGCTCCGCGAATCCGAACGGCTGCAGAACGAGAAAATGCTGATCTCACGAAATGTTGATGAGCAGGCGAATGCGGTGAAAACCAGGGAAGCGAAGCGCGAGGTTGGGCATCAGCTTGGGCATGAATTAAGTGGGGGCGACGATCTCGGTTTGGGTCAGTAATCAACAACGGGGCTTTGGCCCCTTTTTGTCTTTTTTAGAAGAAAGGAATTGAAATGGAAGATCAGTATGTATCGATCGAAATCCCAGTTCGCGATGCGGACAAATTCGGCGCCGACGTGCGCCCGGAAAGTGAGGCCGAGGCAGACGAGGAGGTGAATCATGGCTGAAAGAGATTTTCGTCAGGAATTGACAGACAAGTTCGTTGCGGCGCTGGATGAGGGGAAGATTCCCTGGGGGCGCCCCTGGGATGAAGTCGGGGTTTCCGCGCGCCCGCGCAATGCGGTTTCGGGGCATGAGTACACTGGCGCGAACCGGATGGTGTTGACGCTGACGCAGTTGGATCAGAAATATGCCGATCCGCGCTGGCTGACGTTCAACCAGGCGCGGCATCTTGGCGGCGGTGTCGAAAAGGGGCAGAAGGGCACGCAGATCGAATTCTGGAGCGAAAAGCCTTTCTATACGCGCAAGGACGTCGATATCTCGCTGCACGGCGCGCCGGTGAAAGTCGTCAGCGAAAAGGATGGCGCGGTCATGCTTGCCGGCAATCGCTCGGCACGCACGGGCGATCTCGACATCAAGCATGACGGGAAGGATTACGGATGGGGCCAGGCCGAGCGCAAGCTGAATATTCTCGTGTCACAGGTCCATACGCTGTTCAACGTCGAGCAGTGCCAAGATCTCGATATCAAGCCTTTCGACAAGGGTGCGGAGAAGCCGGGGCGGGTATTCACGCCGGTCGAACGGGGCGAACAGTTGATGGCGGCGATGGCGAAAGACGGTGTGCGTTTTGCGGAGGCCCCGAACCATGCGTTCTACCAGCCCATGGCGGATTCCATCAGCCTGCCTCCCCGGGAGCATTTCAAGAGCCCGGAAACATTCTACGGCACCGCGCTTCACGAGTGCGGACATGCTACGGGGCACGAAAACCGCCTCAACCGGAGCATCCAGAATCCGTTCGGTTCGATTGCTTATGCCAAGGAAGAGCTGGTCGCCGAAATGACCAGTGCTTTCCTGGGAGCCGAAACCGGGATCCCCCGCGATCTGGACGATCACAAGGCTTATATCCAGTCGTGGGCCGACGTGTTGCGCAATGACAAGAACGAGCTTTTCCGGGCAGCCAAGCAGGCGGGGCTGGCGGCGGACTACATGATCGCGAAGGAACAGGCGCTGGCGATTGAAGTGTCGGCTGAGTACGTCAAGGAAGCTGCCGGGCCTGATCATGAATTGACGGTCGAGCACGAAAAGTTTCTTGAGCATGCGACGATCGGCGAAGCGCAGGCGGCTATCGAGTCGAGGAAGAGCGAGGTGCGCGAGGCGCGGGAATTGGAGGAAGAGACGGAAATGGAAGTGGGCTTCTGAGAGCCTTTCCGTGCTTGCGGAATCATCAAGCGGCCCCGTTCGGGGCCGTTTCGCTGGAAGTCCCCGATAGAGCTTCTCCTGCGGAATGAACTGACACATCAAGGAAAAAACATGGCAACAAACGAGCTTTACCACATCCCAAGAGCACAGGGCGACATGACGAAGATCGTCTGGCCGTCCTTTGGGCTATTTTTGATGATCGTGCTGTTGTCATTGTGGGGGGCGACAGAGTATTCGGCGTGGGCCTTGGGCTGGAACCCTGTGCTCGGCAAGCCGATATTCGGCGCATCCGTCTATGAGCCGTGGGACGTGCTGATCTGGACGTGGAAATACAATTCCCCGGCTTACGGCATGCCTGTGATGAATATCTTCGAGAAAGCGCATATCGTGATGGGGGGCGGTGGATTGGCGGCGCTACTGATTCCGGTCGGGTACGCTTTCATGCGCACCAGGAAAGCGTCAGGGGAAAAGAATGATCTTCATGGCTCGGCGCACTGGGCCGATGACGAGGAAGTGTCAAAGACAAAGCTCCTGCCGGACGACTCGAACCGGGGCGGTGTGTATTTCGGTGCGTATGCCAACAATAAAGGAAAAACGGCATATCTGCGGCATAAAGGACCGGAACACATGATGGTTTTCGCGCCGACCCGCTCGGGCAAAGGGGTGGGGATCGTCATCCCGACGCTGCTGTCGTGGGATCAGTCGGTTTTGGTTCATGACATCAAGGGCGAAAACTGGCATCTGACCTCCGGGTTTCGCAAGAAAATACTCGGGCAGCGTGTGATCAAGTTCGATCCGACCTCGCTTGATTCCGCGCGATTCAATCCGCTTTCGGAAATTCGGCAGGGCACTGAGTTTGAGACGCGAGACGTGCAGAATATCGCAACGATGATCGTGGATCCGGATGGAAGAGGGCTGAACGACCATTGGGCTAAAACAGGTTTTGATTTGCTGGTCGGGGTGATTCTGCATGTTCTCTATGCAGAAAGCGATAAGAGCCTGGCGAGGGTTCAATCGCTGTTGACCGAGCCGCCTCCTTTCACCTTTCCCGCTGATGGGGCAAAGCCGAAGACCGGTATCCAGACGGTCATGGAAAGAATAAGGGATACGCAGCACCTTGGTGATCGCCCCCACCCGGTTGCTCAACAGTCTGCGCAGTCGTTTTTGAATAAAGCGCCGAATGAAGCCAGCGGTGTACTTTCAACGGCGCTGTCATTCCTGTCCTTGTATAAGGACGATATTGTGGCGGCGAATACGCGCGTATCGGACTTCACGATCGAGAGCCTGATGCAGGAAAAAACCAGTCTGTATCTTGTGGTCCCGCCGAGCGACAAGGATCGCCTGAAGCCGCTGACTCGACTGATCATCAACCAGGTTACCCGGCGACTGACCGAAGAAATGGGGTTCAATGATGACGGTTCCGGGAAAAGCCGCTATGAGCATCGGCTTCTGCTGCTGCTCGATGAGTTCCCGAGTCTCGGAAAGCTGGACATTTTTCAGGAAGCACTCGCGTTCATCGCCGGGTATGGACTCAAAGCCATGCTGATCGTACAAGATTTAAGTCAGCTTTATGCAGCGTATGGCAAGGATGAGTCGATTATTTCGAACTGTCATATCCGAATCGCGTTCGCGCCGAACAAGATCGAGACGGCTGAGCTGCTGAGCAAGATGAGCGGGCAAGCGACCGTCACGCACGCGCAGCGGCAATATAGCGGCAATCGGCTGGCTGTGGTGCTGCAACACGTCAATACGAATGAGCAGATCGTGCAAAGGCCGCTGCTGACACCCGACGAAGCGATGCGCCTCCCTGCAGGTGACGAGATTGTGTTTGTCGCGGGACACGCGCCGATTTATTGCCAGAAGATCAAGTATTACGCGGATCCTGCTTTCTCTGAACGGGTCAAGATCGGCCCGCCGAAGGATACCGGGCGAGGCTGAATCTGATGCCCTTTTCTTTGACTATTCTGCCCGGACGATGGGATCGGTTGCTGGTTCCGTTAATCATTCTTGTCGACTTGACTGCATCGGTTGCCGCCTTGGGGTATGTTGGGGTCAGGGTCAACTGGACGTGCTCTGAACCTCTTGGGGTATATTGGATTCGCCCTATAGCGGCGCCGCTTCGCGTGGGGCAGATGATTGAGTTCTGTCCCCCGGTCAGGCGGTATTCGTTCATGCTCCAGGGGGGGTGTCCTGGCGGCTCTGATCCGTTTTTCAAGGAAATCGTCGGCGTGCCGGGTTATTGGGTCACTGTGACGGCATCAGGGGTGACGATCAACGGCCTAATGCTGCCAGGCAGCCGCCCCCGTCGTCATGCGCGATCAGATCCCTCGATCGCTTTGCCGGTGCTGCGCGGCACATTCAGGCTTGGGCCGGGCCAGTATTGGACGTATGGAAGCGGACTGCCGGCGGAGTCGTTCGATTCGCGGTACTGGGGTCCGGTCGGAATAGGCGCTGTGCGTGGGGTGAGCGGATAATCAGCCCGTGACGTTGACTCGTTCCCGCATTTCCGTTCCGGGCCGGAAGTGCGGAACGTATTTCCCTGGTACCTCGACCGGATCGCCGGACTTCGGGTTGCGCCCGATCTTCCCCGGACGGTAATTCAGCGAAAAAGCACCAAATCCCCTGATCTCGATCCTGCGTCCGGACGTCAAACTGGACGCCATGGTTTTCAGGATCAGGTTTACAGCCATGCTCGTGTCATTGTGTGCAAGGTGGCTGTGCTTTTTGGCAAGGTTGTCGATCAGTTCTGATTTAGTCACCGGATACAGACCTTAATTTGATTTCCAACGTGCATCCTACCGCCTTGGCATATTTTCGCAAGGTGGATAGCGATGGCGAGTAGTTGAGCGAGGGGGATTCAATTCTCGCCACGGCAGGGGCCTTGACTATATTTGTTCCGCAACATCGGCTTGCGTCAGCCCAAATCTTGCGCGAGCAGCCAAGTTCATGCAGCAGCGCAAATTCTTCTTCCAGTGCGGCGTAAGCTTCGGCTACTTCGGGCTTTTCCAAAGCGCGAGCCTTGAGTTCTTCACGTGTCAGCAGCGTTCGACTCCTGACATGCGTTGTCGCACTATCTAAATAAGCTTAAACGTGGGCTGCATCTTCAAAGCTGATTGAAATCTTCTTGCCTATTGCTCTTGCGGCCTTCGCAATCGTGGCTAATGTGATCGAGTGGTATCGTGGATCCAGAAGCCGGTCAAGTTGAGTTCGGCTTGTTCCGATGCGCCGGGCCATCTCGCTTTTTGAAATGTGAGACTCAATCATTGCTTGCTCAATCATGCATGCAACTACTTTTTTGATTGCGCCTGCCTCAACTTCGTCAAAAATTCCCTCTTCCCGAAGAAAATCATCGAAGTCGCTTCCAATATGTTCATTCGCGCTCATTTGTTACCTCTCAACATTTTTAACCGATCTTTTGCAAGATCCAATTCCTTCTTCGGGGTTTGCTGATCTTTCTTGATGAATCCGTGCAGTAAGATCATTGTCGCTCCATCAACCACAAATAGCACCCGCGCTATTCGATTTTCCAGTCTTGTGCGTACTTCCCATATATCGCCATCCAGGTGATCCACCAACGGTAAACCAAGTGGCCAGCCGTATTGGACGGCACGGATATCCTCGCCAATCTCTCTTTACTCTGTGATGGGCAAGGATCGGAGCCAGTCACGAACCGGTTCCGACAAGGAAGCCTTTTGCCTGAAAAACTTAACTGAAAGCTTCGGTCCATTTTTTATGTGGGGTATTCAGCTATTTACGGTAATGCCGACCGCCAAGGGTGTGTTGGCACAGAGATATCGAGTGATGCCGGCGCTTTATTGCGAAGGTTGGATGGCACGGCGAACTCCTGCTTCTCATTTTTTGGCTTAGGATTGGCAACAAGCTCATGAAAGCGCATTGGATGCATGGCAACACACTGCTCAATCAATCGAAAGAAGAGCATGCCGCGATGGGCGGACTTGCGGCGGTTGAATCTGAACGCAAATTCGTCCAGATAAGCCTGCAGATGATCTTCTTCGAAGGAACCCTGATGCGTCCCCATCAGCCAGCGCTTAACGAGCGCCGCGACACGGTGTACGCCTGGCAAAACTTCGTTGGCATCCTTGCCAGAGCCACTAATGGAGGTTCCATGATGAATATATTCGTCTTTTGTGGCGCCTGGATAGGACGTAAGCCCGTCGGTGTAAATAGTCGAGCCCGTTTTGATATGCTTCTGAATAAATGCCTTGAGCGTTTCAGTTTCGGCGTTGGGGATAATCTGCAAGCGGCAGCGCCCAAAGCCTTTTGGGGAGAGCAATTCCACTGCGACCGCCACCAAAACCTTGCCTCCGGCGCCGCGCCCGCGCTTGCCGTGCCGAACGCCTCCAAAGACGGTTTCATCTACTTCAACGTGTCCGGACAACATATCGTGCCCAGCATTGCTGATGGCGCACCGGAATCGGTGCAGCGTCGCCCAAGCCGTAGGGTAGGAGCCAAATCCGAGGATTCGATGAAGCGTTTTGGCGGAAACGCCATTTTTAGCAGAGGTCATGTGCCATGCGGCCGCAAACCAGACGGTCAGAGGCGTTCTGGCGTGGTGAAAGATCGTGCCTGCGGTAGAAGAGACTCGATTGCGGCACGCATCGCACCACCATTTGCTATTCTTCATGCGCCAGCCCTTAGATCCGTGACACGAAGGGCATTCAAAGCCGTCCTTCCATCGAATCCAGTCAAGGTAGTCGAGACAGGCGGCATCATCCGAAAACCACGCCATAAACTCTGCGTAGTTGCGCGGGTAATCAGCCCCCGCTTTGGGAGTCTTGCGTTGTGAGGGCGCGCTCTTTGATTCCATGGCGCAATTATAGTGCTACCGTAAATAGCTGAATACCCCACTTTTTTATTGCAACATGATTCATTCAGTGGTGTACCTTTTTAGGTTCATGCTACTATGATGTCCTGATAAAATCAATCCTCGTCCGGCATCATGATGGTGATGACCGGCTCGCCCTGGTCGCCGGGGCCGACTGCCAGCTTGAAATCGTAATTCCTTTGCCGTCTTGCGCCTGCGATGATCACCCTGAACATGACGGTCGATTCGTCGATCTGGCGCTTCACTACTTTTGACATCCAGAGCATGTCATGCACGATTCCGGCATAGTCGTTGCAGTAGTTCGGGTTCCTGACTGCCCTGTCGATGATATCGAATACCGCAGCCGTGCAGGCAATTGGGAATTTATAGTGCTGGCGACAAACGCTGGCTACGTCGTCGCGGGTTGAAAAGAAGCCCATGAGGTCTACCAGAACCCCGTATTCGATTGCCTGGGCGCGGGTGTAGGTGCTGATTGCTTCGCCGAAAAGTTCTTGCATGGTGCTGTCCTCCGTTGGTTTCATGATATTGGCGTATTGATCGATCAGGGATGGGTGTCCGTACATGATGATTTCCTTTCAGGTAGGGCAGACTTCCCCGCCCTGGCGGGTCAATTTATCACCGTGACACATTGAAACGGTGCGCCCATGACTGCGGGGCCGCCCGTCGATCTACGGTTATGAATTTCCAGATGGCATGGGATCCAGCCTGTTGACTTTCCGACGTTGAAGCGCCTCTTCTCACCCCAATGATCAACTACTTCGATACGCCTTCCCTCGAGGCCAACGAGCTGATGGGTAAGCTCACAGGTCAATCTGCGCCCGGTCTTGTGATATTCGGCCTTGGCTGTATCGACGGCTTTCCGATATTGATCGTAAGCCGCTTCGGTTCCGCGCTCCGTGGGCATAAGGTCAGGGCGTTCCATTTCCCGTGCGATGGCTTCCGTTTTGTTGAAGGCGTTATCGAAGCCAAGGCAGGTGTAACCGTTACCGCATGCAATGATAAAAAGGTGCTGTTCCTGATTGATGCTGATCATGTCGTTTCTCCCGTCTGTTGTAAAAGTGATGCTCTCACCTGAACCTTCTTCGTCTTCCCCTGGGGGAACGGAAAGGGGGAAAGCCGACGCGGAGAAATAAAAAGACGAGCGTTTTGCTCGTCTTTGATTTGTTTGCCCGCATCAGTCCCCCTTCACTCCAGTTGAGGGGCGCTGATGCCAGGGCATTCAAAGACGTGTTGCTCGTTTGGTTCGAAGCGGATTGTCGGCGTGGGGTTGGCATTCTGGCTTCCCGAAAAAGCAAGCTGAATGACAGCCAAGTGCTGGCGTGAGGATTGCAGGGGAGCCGATCGCGTAGTGGCGCGAGATTTGTCGCAGGTTTTGGCGGATTCCCACGCCCTGCCAGCTATGCCGGTTGCCATAGGTACTCAAGCTATTGAATTGGCATGGTATCTCAAGTTTTTTGGTAGGCATGGTGGCATGATGACGAGATCGCTGGGGTGAGATCCCAAACGCTACCGATTTTCCTCAACGAATCCGGTTTTTCATGCGAATGATGTGGCGGCGTGATGGCAATGGAATCCGGAGTGACAGTCAACGGTGTATTGCTGCGGATAGTCGCCCCTGCGTCATGCGCGATCTGATCTATCGATCGCTTTGCCGGTGCTGTGGGGCACGTTCAGGTTTGGGCCGGACCAGTATGGGGATCGCCTCAGAAAACGGAAAATAAAGCACGTTAAGCCAAGATGGACTGGTTTGCAGGTTGCTGCCACTCCAAGGCTGTAGCCATCGGCATGCGTGCCAGATCAATGAAAGCGTTGAGGTAGTCAATACTGATGTCCACCTCGCGCGTGCCCAGAAAGATCTGCTTGGCGATGCCATTTGGCCCCAGGCGAACCGGGACGACGTCCATCTTGCCGCTGTACTCTTGCACCAGCCAGCGCGGCAATGCCGCCACCCCCCGTCCGCTGGCGACCATCTGTAGCATGATGTCGGTCGTCTCGATGACTTTATGGCGTTTGGGGCTGATGCCAGCGGGCAGGAGGAACTGGTTGTAAATGTCCAGCCGGTCGGTTTCCACCGGATAGGTGATCAGAACCTCGCCGCTCAATTGTTCCGGTTTGATATATGTTTCCGTTGCCAGCGCATGGTGGCGGCTGACCACCAGCACCTGTTCATAATCGAACACCGGTTCGAATCGCAGACCCGGCTTGTACAAAGGGTCAGGCGTGACCAACAGGTCGATTTCATAACCGAACAAAGCGCCGATACCCCCGAACTGAAATTTCTGCTTGACGTCCACATCCACGTCCGGCCATTGAGCCAGGTAGGGCGAAACAATCTTGAGCAGCCATTGATAGCAAGGATGGCACTCCATGCCGATGCGCAAGGTTCCACGCTCACCCTGGGCGTACTGACGCAAACGCTCCTCCGCATGATCCAGTTGAGGCAACAATCGGTTGGCGACCTCCAGCAGATAATGGCCAGCCTGAGTCAAACGAAGACTGCGCCCTTCGCGCAGCCAGATATCAATGCCGAGCGCATGTTCCAGCTTTTTCATCGTATGGCTCAAGGCTGACTGGGTCAGGCACAAAACTCCGGCAGCGGCTGTTAGGGAGCCGTGTCGATCAACCTCGCGAATGATGGCGAGATGAGCTCGTTCAAGCATGGGTAATTATGAAAAAAATTAATTAATCGTTGAAATAATACCATTTTACTTCATGAAACTCCGTTCTTACAATGCTTCCATAATAATTATTTGGAGTCAATGTTAATATGGTCACCACACATAACCTCGGTTTTCCTCGTATCGGAGCAAAGCGTGAGCTGAAATTCGCCCTCGAGTCTTACTGGAAAGGTCAATCTTCACGTGATGAATTGAAGACGCTCGGTGCACAACTTCGCCAGCGCCATTGGCAAAACCAGTCCCACCACCTGGACTTGGTGCCAGTGGGCGATTTCGCCTTCTACGATCAGGTGCTGGATATGAGCTTTACTCTGGGCAATTTGCCCGAGCGAGCGCGCGGCTTTCACGGCGATCTGCTGGACAACTACTTTCGCGTGGCGCGCGGCCGCTCGGCCTGGGAAGCTGACGAACATGCGGGCTGCTGCGACGGCATCTCCGCTGGCGAGATGACCAAATGGTTCGACACCAATTATCACTACATCGTCCCGGAGTTCACCGCCAATACCGAGTTCAAGCTGGATGCCTCCCGCCTACTGGATCAACTTGGGGAAGCCAGGGCGCAAGGCATTGAAGCCAAGCCCGTCATTATCGGTCCGGTCACTTATTTGTGGGTAGGCAAGGCCAAGGACGATTCCGACAGGCTGGCCTTGCTTGAGCGCTTGCTGCCCGTCTATTCTGAGCTGCTGGATCAGCTGGCTGCACAGGGTGTGGAGTGGGTGCAGATCGATGAGCCTGCTCTTGTCACCGAGTTAAGCGCCGATTGGAGGCATGCGTTCAACCTTGCATACCATCATCTCAAAATCAGCCGCGTCAAGTTGCTGCTGGCCACCTATTTCGGGCCGTTGCAGGAAAATCTATATCTTGCCAGTAATTTGCCAATTGCGGGGCTGCACGTTGATGCGATCAATGCGCGTGACGAGATCCCATCGCTCCTTAATCTTCTACCGTCGCATAAGGTGCTGTCGCTGGGGGTGATCAATGGCCGTAACATCTGGAAGACCGACCTCGGTGCTGTTCTGAATTGGCTGGAACCGATCGCAGAGAGGCTGGGTGATCGCCTGTGGATCGCGCCGTCCTGCTCGTTGCTGCATGTACCGGTAGACCTCGCCAGCGAGCAAAAGCTGGACGGCGAGATCAAGTCCTGGCTCGCTTACGCCTTGCAGAAGCTGGACGAGTTGAAGGTACTGGCCAAAGCCCTCAACCAGGGGCGCGCAGCAGTGGCTGCCGAACTATCCGCCAATCAGTCCGCCATTACCGCTCGCCGCACTTCGCCTCGCGTGACCAACTCTGCAGTCAAGTCGGCCATTGCAAGCATTAACCCGGCGCTAGGCCAGCGCAAGAGCCCCTATCCAGTTCGCGCCAGGAAACAAGCCGCACTGTTGAATTTGCCGCTCTATCCGACTACGACCATCGGTTCCTTCCCACAGACAGCGGAAATCCGTCAGGCACGCAGCCAATTCAAAGCCGGAGAGTTGGAAGAGGCAGGTTACAAGGCTGCGATGAAAGCCGAGATCGAGCACAGCGTGCGCGAACAGGAAGCCCTTGGGCTGGATGTGCTGGTTCATGGAGAAGCCGAGCGCAATGACATGGTCGAATACTTTGGTGAGCAACTCGATGGTTACGCCTTCAGCCAATTCGGTTGGGTACAGTCCTACGGCTCACGCTGCGTCAAACCGCCCATCCTGTTTGGCGACATCAGCCGGCCGAAGGCGATGACCATCGAATGGATCAAGTATGCCCAGTCGCTGACTGATAAACCGATGAAGGGCATGTTGACCGGCCCGGTTACTATCTTGAACTGGTCTTTCGTGCGTGACGATCAGCCGCGTTCGGTGTCCTGCTACCAGTTGGCACTGGCGATTCGCGAGGAAGTGCTGGACCTGGAGAAGGCTGGTGTAAGGGTCATCCAGATCGACGAGGCCGCCCTGCGTGAAGGTTTGCCCCTGCGCAAATCGCTGTGGAAGCAATACTTGGGCTGGGCAGTTGAGTCCTTCCGCATTACCGCCAACGGGGTGCAGGATGAAACCCAGATCCATACCCACATGTGCTACTCGGAATTCAACGACATTATCGCCTCGATCGCCGATATGGATGCAGATGTCATCACGATCGAGACTGCTCGTTCCGATATGGAACTGCTTGATGCCTTCGACAACTTCAAATATCCGAACGAGATCGGTCCTGGCGTATATGACATCCACTCGCCTAACATCCCGACGCAGGAGCATATTGTTCGGCTGATGAAGAAGGCTGGCGAGCGCATTCCGGCCGAGCGCCTTTGGGTCAATCCGGACTGCGGCTTGAAGACGCGCCAATGGGCCGAAGTCATCCCGGCGCTGATCAACATGGTGGTGGCGGCCAGGATGCTGCGCACTTCGGCCTCAGCCAGACAATGTTCGCCGCGCGCATTGACCTGATGCATACGGCGTTTTCCATCAAGCTACCCCGAAGTCGTCTCTGGATTATTTTTGATATAGGAATTCCGCCATGTTTGAACGCAGCCGCTACATGATCGAGCAGATTGACCCCGAGATCTTCGCCGCCATCCAGAAAGAAAATCAACGCCAGGAAGACCATATCGAACTGATCGCATCGGAGAACTACACGTCACCGGCCGTAATGACCGCCCAAGGCTCACAATTAACCAACAAGTATGCCGAGGGCTATCCCGGTAAGCGCTATTACGGCGGCTGCGAATACGTCGATATCGTCGAGCAGATCGCCATCGATCGCGTCAAGCAACTGTTCGGCGCTGAGGCCGCCAACGTGCAGCCCAACTCTGGCTCCCAAGCTAACCAGGGAGTGTTCTTCGCCGTGCTCAAGCCGGGCGACACCATCATGGGCATGAGCTTGGCCGAAGGCGGCCATCTGACACACGGGATGGCGCTCAACATGAGCGGCAAGTGGTTCAACGCCGTCAGCTACGGGCTAAATGCCCAGGAAGATATTGATTACGAAGCCCTGGAAAATCTCGCCCAAGAGAAAAAGCCCAGGCTAATTATCGCCGGTGCCTCCGCCTTCGCGCTGCGCATTGACTTTGAGCGTATCGCCCGCGTTGCCAAATCTATCGGGGCCTACTTCATGGTTGATATGGCTCACTACGCTGGTTTGATCGCCGCTGGTGTCTACCCTAACCCGGTGCCGCACGCCGATTTCGTCACTACCACCACCCACAAGAGCCTGCGAGGCCCCCGTGGTGGCGTGATCATGATGAAGGCCGAGCACGAGAAGGTCATCAATTCGGCTATTTTTCCCGGCCTCCAGGGGGGGCCGCTGATGCATGTGATCGCTGGCAAGGCCGTAGCCTTCAAAGAAGCGCTGTCTCCCGAGTTCACAGCCTATCAGCAGCAGGTCGTACGAAACGCTGCTGTGCTGGCCGAAACACTGATCGTGCGCGGATTGCGCATCGTCTCGGGACGTACTGAGAGCCACGTCATGCTAGTCGACCTGCGTGCCAAGAAGGTCACCGGTAAGGAAGCCGAGAGAATCCTCGGTGACGCGCACATTACGGTCAACAAGAACGCTATCCCCAATGATCCGGAGAAGCCCTTTGTCACCTCAGGTATCCGCCTAGGTTCGCCTGCCATGACCACGCGCGGCTTCAGGGAAGAGGAAGCGCGCAAAGTCGGTAATTTGATCGCCGACGTGATGGAGAATCCATACGACGAGGTCAATATTGGCTGTGTGCGAGAGCAGGTGGCAGCGCTGACAAAACGCTTTCCCGTCTACAGTTTATGGTGAGAAAGGCAAGTACCATTAGCATGACCACGGTGGTGCCCATAGCGCCCGTCAGGGGTCCGGATGCTGAATGTCCATGGCGCTATCCTTGAACTTTGTGTAGCATAAGCTGCAGAGATTGTACATTTCCATGCTCAAACGCCAAAAAACCAGGGCGAGAGGCGCTCGTTGATCAAGTTTTATGTTGTAACAGGTTGAGAATCTTATCGGCGGGCAAGGGCTTACTGAAAAAATAACCCTGCATGGCATCACAACCTTGTGCGCGCAGGAAATCGAATTGCTCCTGGGTTTCGACGCCCTCGGCCACCACCTTTAGGCGTAGACTGCGGGCCATGGCGATAATGGCAGAGACGATTGCCGCATCGTCTTGGTCTGTCGTGATGTCCCTCACGAACGTCTTGTCGATCTTGATGATATCGATGGGTAGGCGCTTGATATAACTCAGGGAAGAGTAACCCGTGCCGAAATCGTCTATAGAAATGCGTATTCCTTTTGAGTTGAGCGCATGCAGGGTGTCGACCGCCGTTGTGAGGTTCTGCATTAGGATGCTTTCCGTGATTTCTAATTCCAGACAGGATGGATCAATTCGGGTTTCCTCAAGCACCCGATCGACGGTTTCAACCAGGCAATTGGCAATATCGCCTGAAGCTGACTTTCCGTCCATATCGACTGACGCTGCAATGTGTCTGAATTGACGTGCCGACAAGTTTACCGAGACCGACACAGGAAACCCTTCACGCTGCCATTGCTTGATCTGCCTGCATGCCTCGAGCAGCACCCACTCGCCGATAGGAACGATCATGCCCGTTTCTTCCGCCAGGGAAATGAACTGATCGGGGGAAATCATCCCGCTGGTCGGATGCATCCAGCGCAGTAGGGCTTCCAGCCCGATTATGGCGCCTGTTGCCAAATCGATCTTGGGCTGATAATGGAGAAGGAATTCGCCGCGCTCCAGCGCCTTGCGCAAGCTATTTTCTAGATTGAACTGCTCCGACAGGCTTTCCAGTTCGGAACGATAGAACTGGTATCCCAAGCCTAAGCCCTTGGCCTGATACATGGCCCTGTCGGCGTGTCGGATGAGATCGTCGGCTTCTGTAGCATCCAGTCGGTAAAAAGCGATGCCGGTGCTGGCGGAAATAAAGAACTCGTGGTCTTCGATTTGGAAAGGTTGTGCAAGAACGTCCAGAATCTTTTTTGCGATGAGCAAGGCATCCTGCCTGTCGGTAAGACCATCGGAGGCGATTACGAATTCGTCCCCGCCGAATCTGGCGAGGATGTCGTCCTTGCGGACACAACCGGAAAGGCGCTCAGTTACCATGATCAACAGCTTGTCGCCCATCGCGTGGCCGAATGTGTCGTTGATCTGCTTGAATCGGTTCAGGTCGATAAACAATACCGCCAAGTGGTGTCCATCCAGGGCTGTTTGATTCAATTTGGCAGCAAGACGATCCCGAAAAAACTTTCGATTGGGAAGATTGGTCAATGGATCGTGATTGGCCAAGTGCATCAACTGATCTTCGAAATGTTTGCGCTCGGTCAGATCGCGCAATACATAGGTGATGAAGCGTCCTTCCGAACCTTCGAATACGCTGCTCGATCCTTCCACCATGACCGTCGTGCCATCCTGACGGCATGCCTGGGCTTCCCATAATGGCGTACGCCGCAATTCCCCGCTCAGTTGGCAGGCTGGCGGGTTTGGCAATATAGTCGATATCGGTCGTTTTATGGCTTGGTGGCGACGATAACCGAACATACGTTCCGCAGCCCGGTTAAAATAGGCGATGTTTCCATCAAGACCAGTCATGATGATTCCGTCATGTGCTGTTTCGGCCAGATCCCTGAAACGGCGTTCGGACTCAACTGCGGCGGCACGCAGTTTCTCTTCTTCGGTGACGTCTTCAACGATTAAAAGGAGTCGCGCTTCTTCTTCTTCTTCTTCCGCAAGCCGGATTCCAGTCAGGGTCACCCGTACGGGTTTACGCTCTCCGCTATGAACCGGCCCCATCATGAAAGAGAGGTTATGCTGTGCCACGCCAGTTGCTAGAACCTCGAGGAGCCTGCCGCGCAAGCCATCGGCGGTCAGGATATCCATCAGATATCGGTTCTGCACGGAATCCGATGTAAATCCAAACCGTTCCAAAAATGCTTGGTTGGCAGACAAGACGGCAAGTTTGGAGGAAAGCACCAGCAATCCGTCAGGAATACTGGTAAACACTACCTCGGCATATTCTTTGAGTGACCGGATGGTCTGCCTGTCCGCCTCGATATAGGTATCGATGGCCAGGCTCATGTCCAGCAGGACAATCTTGATCAGCGATAAGCAGGTAGGGATAAAAGCCTGATGAGTGTTTCCGAGTTGCTTCCAGATTTCCGGGATCAATCCGCACAGATATTTACTGTAAGCGCCAATATACCATTCCGGCAAGAGTCCGATACGCTGATGGGCAATGCCTACCCGAAGGCGATTATGGATGTATTCTTGATCGTAATTGCCTTCAGTCAAGCTGCTGAAGTAGGAGGACTGAGTTCGTTTCAGGTGGTCGACGGAACGGACATCAGGAAGAAATCTACGAGTTTCATCGAACGCCAGGAGATGAGCATAGAAGGCGTCGACGAAATCCGGTTCCAATATTTGCAGCATCTCGTGCAGGTCCCGCAACCGACCTGCATCCTCGTCGGTAAATTCCAGAAAAGCTTTTCGGCGGGCGACATCCGCATCGTCGATGCCCAGCACCTGGATCACGGTTTCAACCGCTTGTGCCAAGGGCTTCATATTACCAGCCCTTTGCTGAATCCAGGCATGAGAAATGAATCCCGCGTCAGGCTTGCTTGCTTGCTTGCTTGCGCAACATTTTTTCCATTTCAGGCACTCTGCTTCTTATTGTTGATTCGCAAAATGACAATTTCAATACCTCACCCGAGCCCATTCTCTCATGGGCTCATTCGATTGCACAACGGGGGTGAACCGAAAGTCTCGCGAAAAACGTGATACAGTTCCCGCTCCGCGGAACGCCAGTCCTCTCTAATCAGTTGGAAACGCACCCGAGCCGTACCTTCGGTGATATGTCGATAAAGCAAGGCATTACCACTGTTCCCACGAAGGTGATCTCCCAAACGTTTGCGCAGATCCCCAGCGGATCCAATGTAGATCACATGAGGATGAGGTAAAGCACATCGTTCATCCCATTCTCCACCCATATCGGAGCTTAAGGATGTACGTATCTCATATACGCCGGGATGAACTGGCACCTCGGTACGAAGCGTTTGCAGCGTCAAAGGCAGCAACGCGGAAAATTTCGCCGTGGCCGCCAGATAATTCATGCGCTGACCTCGTCTGCGGGAATCTGGAATGGCCAAGTCGCGTCTTATATTCGCTACCGTCCGACGTGATACAAATATGCCGTGATCCTGGGCCAGAACAGCAGCGATTGCCTCGTCCGGCAAAGGATAAGCCAATACCCCTTTCGAAATCATTGTCTTTTCCCTGTCTACCACATTGGATACGGCATGACAATGAATTTGCCTTGCTTTCGGGAATAATTTGCCCAACGCCACAGTTTGGTCATTCGGCAATATAATCGACAACCTGCGGATCAAACGGGAAATTCGCCCAGGATCGGCTACGAATGAAAGATCCGCTTCCGATATCAACCGAGAAGATATTTGCGCCTGGGTCAAGGGTCTAAGCAACAGGTTGTTTCCGAAATTCAGGTATTCTTTTTGCGAAACCATGATTGCCTGCATCAACGCTTGGGTGAGTCGGTTTCGGGTATTGATGAGACGTAACTTGCTCAAAATGGCTGCCTGCTCCTTTGGCAAGCTGTTGCGGGACGTATGTTCGTCCAAAGCTTGATCATCGAACAGGTATTCGCGCACGAAGCTTTCTCGACAATAAAAAAGCGCCAGATCACCATTCTTCTCCTGAAATTTCCCCAGTAGAGAGGGAGAACCGCCTGGGCATGAAAGCACATGCGTTTCTTGCAATCGACCGGGAACTACATAGTTGCGCAAGTCGGCAAAATCTGCCGAGGATTCCACTTGAGTAACGCAGTTGTCGAGTACCCGCAATGGCATTTCAAGAAAGCGGGACAGCATGATTTTGCCGAGCAAGTCGGCATCAATCTTGTTCTTGTGGCGTTGCAAGGGCTACTTCGTGCTTGTTCGGTAATGCCCAATTATAATGAGGTGATCATTTCGTTGCCATGAAATGCATGGGCTTAAAAACACCATACGATGAGGAACCGCGGATATCAGTCCGTCAAGTCATGTGGCTGCACTCACCTGCAGACTAACCAAAGCCAAGTGAATTTGGAATAGGTTCCTTGATGAAGGGGGGTAAATTACGCACAATAGAAGCGCTGTAGGCCACTACTCAACATTTCCCGATGAAAATCCTCGAATACATCGGTCTTGATACCACGCGCGTCAAGACTACTTACCGCAAAGTCCGGGAAGCCATTGCCCGTGACGATTTCCGTGCCGCCCAGGTCAAGAAACTTGCCAATTTAAGTCATGGCAAGTTTTACCGGGCAAAACTGGATGATGCCGACCGGCTGCTGTTCTCGTTGGTTCGTCATGGCGATGAAGTGTACGCACTGATGCTGGAGGTGATTTTCAATCACGACTATGACAAGTCGCGTTTCCTGCGCGGGGCTGCGATCGACGAGGCGAAGATTCCAGACATCGACGTTGCCGAGGCCCTCAGGGAAGCGCAACCGGTGCGCTATCTGCACCCGGAACGCAGCACGATTCATCTGCTGGACAAGCCGATCTCGTTCGACGATACGCAGGACGCCATCTATCGCCAACCGACTCCGCTGATCGTGGTCGGCAGCGCCGGCAGCGGCAAGACGGCCTTGACTCTGGAAAAGCTCAAGCACGCCGAAGGCGAGGTGCTTTACGTGACTCATTCCGCCTATCTGGCCCAGAATGCCCGCGATCTTTATTATGCCAACGGGTTTGAGCATACCGGGCAGGATGCATTGTTCCTTTCCTACCGCGAATTCGTGGAATCCATCAAGGTGCCTGTCGGGCGCGAAGCCACTTGGCGTGATTTTGCGGGCTGGTTTTCGCGCATGCGCCAGACATTCAAGGATATCGACGGTCATCAGGCATTCGAGGAAATTCGCGGGGTGATTGCCGCAGGCGCTAATGGCATTCTGAGCCGAGCGGATTACCGGGCACTCGGCGTGCGCCAGTCCATCTTTCCCGAAATACATCGCGACAAACTTTACGATCTGTTCGAGAAATACTGTGCATGGCTACTTGACGCAAAACTGTACGACCTCAATCTCGTCGCGCAACAATGGCAGACGCTCGCAATACCGCGCTACGATTTTGTCGTGGTGGATGAGGTGCAGGATCTCACGATCGTCCAGCTGTCTCTGGTCCTCAAAATGCTCAGGAAACCCGACCACTTTCTGCTTTGCGGGGACTCCAACCAGATCGTTCACCCCAACTTTTTCTCCTGGGGACAGGTAAAAAGCCTATTCTGGAATGACCCTAAACTTGCCGACCGGCAGGAGCTTCGCGTGCTGACAGCCAACTTCCGCAACGGGCTGGAAGCGACGCGCATCGCCAATACTCTTCTCAAAATCAAGCAATTGCGCTTCGGCTCCATCGACCGGGAAAGCAACTTCCTGGTGCAATCCGTTGGCGGCGAGGCGGGACAGGTCGCATTGATGGCGGACAAGGACGCGGTCAAGCGCGAGCTGGATCAAAAAATCCGTCAATCCACCCGGTTCGCCGTGCTGGTCATGCGCGATGAGGATAAAATGGAAGCGCGCAAGCATTTTTCCACGCCTTTGTTGTTTTCGATTCACGAGGCCAAGGGCCTGGAATACGAGAACATCGTCCTCTACCGCTTCGTTTCCGATCATCGCGCCGAGTTTGCCCGGATCGCAGAGGGCGTGGACAAGGCTGGCCTTGCCGTCGATACGCTCGATTATCGCCGAGCGAAGGACAAGAGCGACAAATCGCTGGAAGTTTACAAGTTCTTCGTTAATGCCCTCTATGTTGCGTTGACGCGGGCCGTCAAAAATCTGTTCATCATAGAATCCGACACGGGGCATCCTATTTTCGGCCTGCTGGATCTCGCCACTGGCGGGCAGGTGAAAGTGGACGCCAAAGAGTCCAGCCGGGATGACTGGCAGAAGGAAGCGCGCAAGCTCGAACTCCAGGGCAAACAGGAGCAGGCGGAAGCCATCCGCAGCAATATTCTCAAACAGACGCAGCCGCCATGGCCAGTATTCGACGAAACCCGTTTGCGGGAAACATTGCTCAAGGTGTTTCGCGAACAAGCTCCCGGCAACAAGCCCAAACAACAGCTTTACGAATATGCCACCTGTCACGACGAACCGTCACTAGCGGTTTGGCTCATGCATGAAGCGAAGTTCGATACGGGAAAGATGTTCGCACAGCAGCGCGCGACCCTGGGACGCAAAAGCTATGTCTCTTATTTTGCGCATCACTTCAAGGACATCCTGCGCCAATGCGATCAGCACGGCATCGAACACCGCCTGCCGATGAACCAGACACCGCTGATGGCGGCTGCTGCCGCCGGCAACCTGCCCCTGGTGGAGGCCCTGCTGGAACGCGGTGCGGATTGCGAAACAGTCGATCAGTATGGGCTCAACGCCCTGCACTGGGCGATGCGCGAAGCTTTTCGCGACCCGAAGTTCGCCCGCGGCCCCTTCGCTTCTCTTTACGAACGGCTCGCCCCGTCAAGTATGGATGTCAATACCGGCGAGAGACTGGTACGCATGGACCGGCATCTTTCCGAATACTTCCTGTTCCAGACATTATGGGTGCTGTTCAAGTCGTGTTTTACCCACCAACAGCGCCGCTCGCTGGGTGCTTTTGAGACCCAGTCCATACTTGAAGCCTGGCAGCACCTACCGGCCAACGTGGTGCGCCCGGAGCGCAACAAGCGCCAGCATCTTTCCGCCTTGCTCTCACGCAACGAGATCGAGCGCGACTATGCTTACAACCGCGACCTGTTCATGCGTGTTTCACAGGGTTGGTATCAATTCAATCCGAAACTTTCGGTACGACGCTATCAGAATGTCGAAGAGCAATGGATTCCGATCTTTGAGGCGCTCAATTTGCCGCTGATCAACGAGTTTGCCGTGCCTGATGATGGATGGGAGCCCATTGGGGAACGAATTGACGAGTACCTGTCCATGGCAGGACTTGCGGCGCGCACGATTCCGATACCCGCCGAAAGATCGATTGCCCGCCAACAAGCCGCTGACAGGGAACGTGCTGAGCGCGAAGCTGAAAAGCTCGCCGCACTGGAACGCATCCGGGCAACCAAGGCAGCAAAGTTAACCGAGGAGCCCAAATGGGGCACACCTGAAGCCAAGCGACGCGAGATCGAACGTGTGCGCAGGGAAATCGAGTCCAGAAAAAAATGATTTCGAGCCAGTTTCAGTGGCATATCATTGGGCACACGACTTTCAATATGTCAAAAAACTCAATTGGTAGTTTTCTGGACACGCAGTTCGTCGATTTTGAAGTACAAGCCGCAGATCGTCGCTTGGGTGAGTTTCAGTGTGTCGTCGGTGGCTTCCGACAGTGGGATGATCAACCCATGGGAATATTGGGGTTCAATCGGCTTGAATGGATTGGTCCGGATAGTGACCGGAATGTCACCCGTCACCGAGGACTGAAATCGAAGTTTCCCTGCGGCATGTGCGACGTAAAGCGTGATTGCTTCCTCGCGTTCCTCCAATGTATATACCCAAAATTACTTCTCATTTCATGTCTCATAGGCTATGCTTAGGCCTTGACGATTCAGGTGCTTACGTAGCGCTATAATCGCACTTTGTGATACAGTGTCGCGCTTTTATCTATTTGATCTGTAATCGTTTATTGTGCTTCAGTTGTACAGGCTACGAACCAAGGGGTCAGGAGTTCGAATCTCTTCGGGCGCACCAATAAATCAATGGGTTAGGTGATGTTTGCCTGGCCCATTTTTCTTGCTTGCGTGGATTTTGCGTGACTTTGCGTATCTGTCGTTTTAAGCAACGTCAAAGTAGGCATACTCACACCCGATTCACACACCTTCTCGACCGCACTGATCAGTTCCCAAAT
>JAJYPA010000336.1 GCA_021795795.1 Pseudomonadota bacterium
GGAAGAAGGCGAGATCCAAATCCCGGTCGAATATCAGGACGACACTCTGGATATCGCTTTCAACAGCCGTTATCTCACCGATACCACCCAAATATTCGCCCAGGAAAGTTTGCGGATGCGGGTCAAGGACAGCGACAGCAGTGCCGTTTTTACCCCAATAGACGGAAATAACCCCCTATATATCATCATGCCTGTCCGTCTTTGAAATGCCCCTGGAGACCCTCCATATCCAGTCGGTGCGTTCCATAGTAACGCTGGATCTGAAAGCGGACCGACAGTGGAATTGGCTCATGGGCGCCAATGGTACGGGGAAGAGTTCAGTGCTGGAGGCCATCCACATCCTTGGTACAGGACAAACTTGGCGGCACAGTCCTCGCCATGTTCAGCGGGATGGCGACAGCGAATATTTGGTCAGCGCGCACCTGCCCGATCATTTTCTCGCTCTGCGCCGGCGTGGCGAGGAGCGAGAAATACGTTATGATGGTGAGTCGCTTAGTTCGGCGTGGATGCTACTGGATATCCTGCCGTTGCAAAGCCTGCACGATGACAACAGCCATTTCGTTGCGGGGACGGCGGAAGACCGCCGACGCGTGCTGGACTGGGGCATTTATTACGCAGACCATTCCTATGGCACGGTGTTCCGTCAGTACCGGCGGGCTTTGCAACAACGCAATGCCTGGCTGAAAAGCGGTCACGGCCAGCAACCCTGGGACGACGGCGTCATTACTTCCGGTGAAGAAATTCAGCAGCGGCGACAAGCGCATCTAGCCGCTGTGCAGCCCGAAGTCGCCGCCCTCTGGGAACGCTGGTCCGGATCGCTTTCCGGACTTAGTCTGCATCTGCACAGTGGCTGGAAAGAAGGTTTAACGCTGAGTGATTGCCTGCTACGGGACCAGGAGCAGGATCGCGAAATGGGTTATACCCACAGCGGTCCGCATCGCGCCAATCTGGCCTTTCGGGTCCGCGGGAAAGCGGCACTGGATATCCTTTCGCGCGGCCAGTTGCGGGTATTGGGTTTGGCCTATCGTTTGGCGCAGGTAAGGATACTAAAGCAGGCCGGTTTGCCGCTGCCAACTATATTGATTGACGATTTCGCGGCGGAGCTGGACGCTTCGGCACGGGATTGGTGGGTAAAGGAACTCGATCTGCTAGGTGTGCAGGTCTTCGCTGCTGTCACCGCCGCCGGGCAGATTCCGGCCGCGGTAGGCGGCCGCCATTTTTGTCTGGCAGCAGGCCAGCTTGAGAAGGAAACCGCATCATGACGGAAAAATACGATTCTACCAGTATCCAGGTGTTGAAAGGGCTGGAAGCGGTACGCAAACGCCCCGGCATGTATATTGGCGATACCGATGACGGCAGCGGTCTGCATCACATGGTTTTTGAGGTGGTGGACAATGCTATCGACGAGGCTCTCGGCGGTTATTGCGACGCCATCGTCGTTACCATCCATGACGACGAATCCGTCAGCGTCAGCGATAACGGTCGCGGCATACCCGTCGATATCCACGCCGAAGAAGGTCGTTCCGCCGTAGAAGTGATTATGACGGTGCTGCATGCCGGTGGTAAGTTTGATGACAATGCCTACAAGGTTTCCGGCGGTTTACACGGAGTCGGCGTCTCGGTAGTCAACGCTCTTTCAGAAACACTCCAGTTGCGTATCTTCCGCGATGGCTATGTTTGGACTCAAGAATATCAGGATGGCGAACCCCAGGCGCCGGTTGCACGCGGCGAGGTGTCACGCAAACATGGCAGTACCATCCGCTTCAAACCATCGCCTCAGGTTTTTGCTGATACCCATTTCCACTTCGAGATTATCGCGAAGCGCTTGCGTGAACTGGCCTTTCTCAATTCCGGCGTGCATATCACCTTGCTGGACGAGCGCGCCGGGCGGGAAGAAATTTTCCATTATGAAGGTGGTATCCGCGCTTTTGTGGAGCACCTCAACCGCAGCAAAACCGCCGTTCATCCCACTGTGATCAGTCTCACCGGAGAACGCGACGGCATTGTCGTCGAAGCGGCCCTGCAATGGAATGAAGGCTATAACGAGGTCGTGCTCTGCTTCACTAACAATATTCCCCAAGCCGACGGCGGCACCCATTTAGCGGGCTTTCGCGGCGCCCTGACCCGTACCCTCAACCAGTATATGGAGCGGGAAGGCATCATCGCCAAGGCCAAGGTCGCGGTGAGTGGCGAAGATACGCGTGAAGGGTTGACAGCGGTGCTTTCCGTCAAGGTACCGGACCCCAAATTTTCTTCGCAGACCAAGGAAAAGCTGGTCTCCAGCGAGGTTAAACCGATAGTCGAGTCCTCTATGTCCGAGGCACTGACGATGTTTTTGGATGAGCATCCCAAAGAGGCGCAGGCCATTGCCGCTAAGGTCGTCGAAGCGGCACGGGCGCGGGAAGCCGCCCGGCGGGCACGGGAACTGACCCGCCGCAAGGGCGCACTGGACATTGCCAATCTCCCTGGCAAGCTGGCCGACTGTCAGGAGAAAGACCCCGCCAAGTGTGAAATCTATCTGGTGGAGGGCGATTCCGCCGGCGGCTCTGCCAAACAGGGCCGTGATCGCCGACATCAGGCCATCCTGCCCCTGAAGGGCAAAATCCTCAATGTGGAACGGGCGCGTTTCGACAAGATGCTCTCGTCCGATGAAATCGGCACACTGATTACCGCGTTGGGTACTGGTATTGGCGCCGAGGATTTTGATGTGGCCAAGTTGCGTTATCACCGGGTCATCATCATGACCGATGCGGACGTCGACGGCAGTCATATCCGCACCTTGCTGCTGACCTTCTTTTACCGGCAGATGCCCGATCTGGTGGCGCGCGGTCATATTTATATCGCCCAGCCGCCCCTCTATAAGGTCAAGAAAGGCAAGGATGAGCGCTACATCAAGGACGACACCGAACTGGCCGCCTACCTGCGCGAAATTGCCATGCAGGGCGCGCAATTTCGTCCGGCTGCGGATGCTGAGCCGGTAACGGACGAGCAACTGGCCGGCATGATGCGTCAGTACCAAAATATCGAGGCTTTGGTGCAGCGCCTGGAACGGCGCTATCCCAGTACTTTGCTCTGGGCCTTGGCCACGTTGCCGCCCATCGTTGCGGAGTCGGCGGATAGCGCCACCTGGGACGATTTCGCGCGACAGCTCCGCGCGGCACTGGAGCTCAACGCCCTGCCCGCCGAACATTACTCTGTGGAGCGGGTGGGTGAAGCGGAGGCTTTGCGCCTACTGGTTCGCCGCGAACATCACGGCAGTCAGGAACTACGTTTTTTTGATCAGGATTTTTTTGCTGGTGGCGAATACCGGCATCTGGCCGACTATGCGCGGGTGATCGAAGGTAATATTCACCTGGGTGCGCGTGTGGAACGTGGCGAGCGAGGGCTTACCGTCAGGCGTTTCCGTGCTGCGATGGACTGGCTTCTGGCTGACGCCCGTCGTGGTGTCGAGATTCAGCGCTACAAGGGTCTGGGTGAAATGAATCCAGAACAGCTCTGGGAAACCACCATGAACGCGGAAAACCGGCGTCTGGTACGGGTGGATGTGGAGGATGCCATCGCCGCCGATGAGGTCTTCTCCATGCTCATGGGCGATGCGGTGGAGCCGCGCCGCCGTTTTATCGAAGAGAATGCACGTTTCGTATCACGACTCGATATCTGATCACGCGGCGACATTCTGATCAAAACGCAAAGGTATGGGCCAGTGGATGATTTCCATACGCCCATCGATATGTTCGACCAGTGCGGTACAGCTCTCGACCCAGTCGCCGTCGTTGTAATAGAGGATACCGTCGATAATTTTTTGCTCGGCATGGTGGATATGGCCGCAGATCACCCCGGCATAACCGCGGCGTGAGGTTTCTTCGGCCAGCAGATGTTCGTAATCGTTGATAAACTGCACGGCTTTCTTAACCCGGTATTTGATATAAGCACTCAGGGACCAGTGACGGCGCAGGCCCAGGCGCCGGAACGCACTTTGCAGCAGCCGATTGAACCAGAGCAACAGGGTATAGCCATGATCACCCATATGAATGAGCCAGGTCGCATAGCGCATGGCGGCATCGAATTGGTCACCATGGATGACCCAGAGCTTTTTGCCATCGGCAGTTTCATGCACGGCTTCCTGGAGGATGGCAATGTCGCCCAGGGCGATGGCATCGCCCTGGGACTGTACATAATCAGAGAGTAGCTCGTAGACGGGGTCATGATTGCCGCGGATATAACGTACCGTGACCCCGGAGCGGGCCAATCGGAGAATTTTCTGAACCACCGTATTATGGCTGCGCGGCCAGTACCAGCGGACCTTGAGGCGCCAGAGGTCGATGACATCGCCCACCAGATAGAGCTGCTGGCAGGAATTGTGACGCAGAAAGTCCAAAAGACTCTCCGCCTGACAGCCGCGGGTGCCGAGATGGACGTCAGATAGAAATATGCTGCGATAATGGACCATAGGGTCATCCTGAAAAGGTGACAGAACCCTATATTGCCAGCAAAATATGACAGTTTGATGAAAGTTGGCTGTAGTGTAGTCGCCGATATGATTTTGGAGATCATTGTGCTTAACCTGTTTAACTTTGAATACAAAGAACTTTTCACTGATAAAGGCATCGCACGGCTGGATGGAGAATTTATTCGTAGCCTGGCGGAGAAAGACCAAATTCTTGCGGAACGCCTGCGAGTCTATCGTGCCGCAGGTGCCCAGCCCGCCGATAAAGCCCAGAGTGAGTTTCTGCTACAGCTTGCGCCTCATCTTGAACAATTTGTCGCACGGCTCTTTTGCCTGGAACCGGAAGTGGCTGCGTTGCAGGCTCAGACCCGCAGCCATGATGTGGTCATGGATTTCAAAAAGCATTTTGTGCTGCGCCGCGCACGCCGTTACCGTGGCGAGTTTCCGCACACTTTTGCGGATATGGATCAGTGGCTGGACATTGAAATCCAGCAGCGATGCTGGCCGCGGGAGGATCGTGAATGGGCCATTGCTCGACTGGGTGAAGAATGGCTCAAGGATGAAGCGACCCATGCCGAGGCCATTGATCGTCTGACCCAGTGGTGTGCCCTCATCCTGAAAGACCCGCAGGCCGCCTTGGCGGTGCAAGGCTGGTCCAGTTTCCGCTTGCCCCAGCGGGTGGATCATGAGGCACTGGTCCCCTTAAAACGGCGGGATGATCTCCACGGTGCGCCCTTCGTGGCGCCAGACGGAACTTTGCGGCGCCGTGACAGTTTTCATCTGACCGATCCGCGTATGGACTTGCGCAGTGTCCAGAGTGAAGTGCATTACTGTCTCTATTGCCATGATCACGACGGGGATTTTTGTTCCAAGGGCTTTCCCGAAAAAAAGGGTGTGCCGGAACTGGGTCTTAAGGTAGACCCCCTTGGTGTCACCCTCACCGGCTGTCCCTTGGAAGAAAAAATCTCGGAAATGCAGGTTCTGAAACGGGACGGATTCAATATCGCCGCCCTGGCCATGGCGATGGTGGATAACCCCATGGTCCCCGCCACTGGACATCGTATCTGCAATGACTGCATGAAGGCCTGTGTCTACCAGAAGCAGGACCCGGTGAACATTCCGCAAATTGAAACGCGGATACTGACCGATGTGTTGAATCTTCCCTGGGGTGTCGAACTCTACGATTTGCTGACCCGGTGGAATCCGCTGCGCGCCGCGCAATATCTGGCGCAGCCCTACAACGGGAGGAAGGTGCTGGTGGCGGGTATGGGCCCGGCGGGCTTCACCATGGCCCATTATCTCTTGCAGGAAGGCTGTGCGGTCGTGGGTATTGATGGCCTGAAAATCGAACCGCTGCCCCAGCAGTGGCTGGAGGAGCCCATTCGGGACTGGAGCAGTCTCCAGGAGGACCTCGACGAACGCATTCTGCTCGGTTTCGGCGGTGTGGCCGAATATGGCATCACCGTGCGTTGGGACAAGAATTTTCTCAAACTGATTTATCTGACGCTGGCGCGGCGACCGAATTTCCAGATTTTTGGCGGCGTGCGGCTGGGCGGTACCATCACCCTCGAAAACGCCTGGGAACTGGGTTTCGATCACGTCTGTATTGCCACCGGTGCGGGCTTGCCGCGGGTGGTGCCCATGGGTGAGAGTCTGGCGCGCGGTATGCGTCAGGCCAGCGACTTTCTCATGGCGTTGCAGCTCACCGGTGCGGGCAAGCGGTCCAGTCTGGCTAACCTGCAGGTGCGCCTGCCGGCAGTGGTGATCGGCGGTGGCCTCACGGCGGTGGATACTGCGACCGAGGTGCAGGCCTACTATGTGCGGCAGGTGGAGAAGGTGCTGGCGCGCTATGAGCAGATGGCAGCGCAATCCGGTGAAGAAAAACTCCGCGCCGGGCTCTCCGCAGAGGATAGCCAAATTCTCGAAGAATTCCTGACCCACGGCCGAGCGGTGGGTGCGGAACGGGAGCGGGCGGCCGCAGCAGGTGAAGCACCTAATTTCGTGCCGCTGATTCATGCCTGGGGCGGCGTGACCCTGGCCTACCGGAAGGGCATGCAGCAGTCACCGGCCTATACCCGCAACCATGAAGAACTCATCAAGGCCATGGAAGAAGGGCTTTATTATGGCGAGGGTCTCGATCCCCTCCGAGCAGAACTCGACAGTTATGGGCATATCGCGCACATGGTTTTCCGCCGGATGCGCGAGGTGGAAGGGCGCTGGCTGGCCAGTGATCAGGATTTACGTTTGCCCGCACGAGCCGTCTTCATCGCTGCGGGCACCGTCCCCAACACCATCTATGAAAGGGAATATCCGGGGACTTTCCAACTGGATGGGGATCACTTTCTGACCCACGTGGCCCATGATAACGGGCCATTGCAGGCGGTGCAGGTGGCCGCGCATTGCAAGGCCCCCGAGGCTGGTCCGTTTACGTCCTACAGTGATGCGCAAGGACATCGGATTAGCTTTATTGGGGACACACATCCGGTGTTCCACGGTAGTGTGGTCAAGGCCATCGCCTCCGCCAAGGCGACGTATCCGCAGGTCATGCAGAGCCTGGAAACGCTGGATACCGCCGTCGATCCGGACGTGCAGGGCTTTCAGCAACGTTTGCAGCATCTGTTGAGCATGCGGGTACTCCGCATGGATCGCAGCAACCCTGCTGTTACCGAGATGTGGGTGGAGGCCCCGTTGGCGGCCCGCAATTTCCGACCGGGACAGTTTTTCCGTTTGCAGACTTATGAATCCCATAGTGTGATCGAAGACGGCACCCGTCTGCAGATTCCGGTGCTGACGGTCAGTGGTGCGGGGGTGGAAGGGGACGCGGTGCGCCTCCTGATCCTGCAGTGGGGCACTGGCCCGCGTCTGGTGGGACGCCTGCAGCCGGGTGATCCCCTGATACTCATGGGACCGACCGGCGCCCCCACCGACATCCCCACGGGTAAAACGATTTTGGTGGTCGCCGGACGCTGGGGTGCGGCGGTGATGCTGGATATCGGCCCGGCCTTGCGGGCAGCGGGCAACCGCGTGCTCTATGTGGCGGCCCTGGGCAAAGCCAGCGAACTGGATAACCAGGCGGAACTGGAAGAGGCGGCAGACCAGATCATCTGGTGCACCGGCAGCGGCCCCTTGATTCAGACCCATCGCGCGCAGGACCTCAGTGTCGAGGCCAGCGACATGGTGGCCCTGTTGTGCGCCTATGGGGCCGGTGAGCTGCCCGGACAAGCAGCGCAGGGCGGTGCAGGTATTCCGCTGAATAGTGTGGATCGCCTGATGGTCATGGGTTCCACCGGCCTGCTCAAGGGGTTCCAAAAGGCGCTGAAGGCGGAGTTACAACCTTATTTCCGTGCGGATCTGGAGGCGACTGCGACCGTGGGGAGTCCCATGCAGTGTATGCTCAAAGGGGTCTGCGCCCAATGTCTGCAATGGCAGATCGATCCGGAAACGGGGCAGCGCACCAAGGCGGTATTTTCCTGTGCGCAGCAGGATCAGCCCCTGGCTTGGGTGGATCTGGATAACCTCACCGCCCGGCAGAGTCAGAATCGTCTGCTGGAAAGGGTCTCCAGTCAGTGGCTGGATTATGTCATGAGCGGGGAAAGCTTATAAAAGAATTCATAGAATACGGTTGCTGCTGGCACCCGGTATAGGTGCCGGAGCCCAGCAGCAGCCGTCCCCCGATTACCGCAACGCAGTGCGCCCATAAACAATAAGAAAGGTCCTCATCCGGCCAGACAGAAAACGTTTCTGTTCGGCGCAATCGCTCCATTTCTGTTATCTCCTTTTGGCCGATGGTCATCAATCTGGCTTTTGGGCGAACAACACGATATCTAAAAACCATCTTTATCCCATGATGTAGCTATTACTGATCATAAATCAGCTTGTTATGTGCCTGCAGGTGGCGTCTTGCAGGCGTATTCAGCCACCGGATTCCAGACATTCGACCGAGATAGGCGTCGAATCTCCCGTCGACGATCATCCGGAAGTGGCGCAGCCCCTTGATCGAAATCAAGGCGCATCCTGATCACAGCAGATATTGTTCACAAACATGCACCACCACTTCAGGAGACACCTTATGTTTTGCTATCAATGCGAACAAACCACACGTACCCCCGCCGGAATAGGCTGTACCAGTGAGCCGGGAACGTGCGGCAAGGATGAGGGCACAGCTGATCTGCAGGACATTCTTACGCACCTTATTAAGGGCATTGCCCAGTATGCGCGCCGGGCACGGGCGGTGGGTGTTGCCGACAGACA
>JAJYPA010000028.1 GCA_021795795.1 Pseudomonadota bacterium
CGCTCGTGTCGGACAAGAACAATCAGACCCTGTACACCATCGGCATGAGCTCGCCGGTCACGACCATTCCGGCCGGTGGCTCGGGTGAATTGTCGTCCACGCTTTATGTCGGTCCCAAGATTCAGTCGAATCTCGCTCCGCTCGCACAAGGCCTGAACCTGACGATCGATTTCGGTATTTTCACCGTCATTGCCGATCCGATCTTCTGGCTGCTCAAGTTCTTCCACGAATGGGTCGGCAACTGGGGCTGGTCGATCGTGCTGGTGACACTGGTCATTAAACTCTTCTTCCTCTGGCCTTCTGCCATCAGCTATCGCTCCATGGCGAAAATGCGTGCCGTCACGCCGAAGATGAAGGCGCTCAAGGAAAAATTCGGCGAAGACAGACAAAAGCTTTCTCAGGAAATGATGAAGCTCTACCAGCGGGAGAAAATCAATCCGTTGGGTGGTTGTCTGCCGATCGTGATTCAGATCCCGGTCTTCATTTCACTGTACTGGGTATTGGCCGAATCGGTTGAATTGCGCCAGGCTCCGTGGATTTTGTGGATTCATGACCTGTCGCAGAAGGATCCGTATTTCGTGCTGCCGTTGCTCATGGGTATTTCCATGTTCATCCAGCAGAAACTCAACCCGGCGCCGGTTGACCCGATGCAACAGAAAATCTTTGCCTGGTTACCGGTCATCTTTACTGTCTTCTTCTCGTTCTTCCCGGCAGGTCTGGTGCTGTACTGGTTCGTGAACAACCTGCTCTCCATTGCGCAGCAGTACATCATCACGCGGAAAATCGAGAAGCAGATGGCACTGATCAAGTCCGAGTAACGCCTCGGGCGTGCTCATGCATTCGCCACAGGACACCATTGCCGCCATTGCCACTGCCCCCGGACGTGGTGGTGTCGGCATTATTCGTTTATCCGGCACGCAAGCGCACGCGATTGCCGAACGAATCGTCACGACCTTGCCGCCCATTCGCTATGCGCGGCACGTCCCATTCAAACACCCCGATACCGGCGCGCACATCGATGACGGGCTTTGCCTCGTATTTTCGGCGCCGCATTCATACACCGGCGAAGACGTGGTCGAGTTGCAAGGCCACGGTGGCCCGGTCGTACTCGATCATCTGCTGCAACTGATGCTGCAAATGGGCGCGCGACTGGCTCGTCCGGGTGAATTCACCGAGCGCGCCTTTCTCAATGGACGAATGGATCTGGCACAGGCTGAAGCCGTCGCCGATTTGATCGATGCCGGTAGCCAGGCGGCCGCACAGGCAGCAAGTCAGGCCCTGCAAGGCGTGTTTTCCGAACGGGTTCATCGCGTCACACAACAGCTGATTGCATTGCGCATGTACATCGAATCAGCCCTTGATTTTCCCGAAGAAGAAATTGATTTTCTCTCCGATACCCGTCTCATTGCCCAGTCACAGCAACTGGTCGATGACATCGGCGAGCTATTATCTGAAACACAGCAAGGCGTACTTCTGCGCGAGGGTATGCGCGTGGCGATCGTCGGCCAGCCTAATGCCGGAAAATCGAGTCTGCTGAATCAATTGGCCGGTGATGACCGTGCCATCGTGACCGACATTCCCGGCACCACGCGCGATGTATTGCGTGCTGAAATTCAGATCGATGGCCTGCCCGTCCATATCATCGACACCGCCGGTTTGCGTGAAAGTGACGACCCGATTGAGCGTGAAGGCATTCGCCGCGCCTGGCTGGAAGTGGAACAGGCCGATGCGGTGTTGTTTCTCCAGGACGACCAACGCAACAACCCGGATGAAGATGAAAAGATCCGGGCCATGCTGCCGAGCAAGCACACGATCGGGGTCTTCAACAAAATCGACCTGACCGGTCGTCCAGCCGGATTCGATCAGGAAAAAACCCATTTGGGCATCAGTGCGAAAACCGGCGCGGGGATCAAGGAACTTCGCGCGCATCTCAAAGAAATCATGGGCTATCAGTCCACAGAAGGCGGGCAGTTCATCGCCCGAAGAAGACACCTGGATGCCTTGCTCGGTGCTCAAAAAGAGATCATTTCTGCCCACGATGCCTTGACGACCCAATCCGCCGGAGAACTGGCGGCCGAATCGCTCCGTAGAGCCCAACTGGCCTTGGATGAAATCACCGGCAAATTCACCGCAGATGATCTGCTCGGTGAAATTTTCAGCAGTTTCTGCATTGGCAAATAAAGCAGGACGCCCCCAAAGTGAAAGCTGCGAATAAGCTGGGTGCAACTCGGGAAAACAAAGTTATCCACAAAGCATAAATTTTCATCCACAACAGAACCGTCAATCCATACCTGAGTTACAAGCACGGTAACCCGTTTGAATCCATGAAGAATTTGCCCTTGACCCCGATATACTGCATCACTAATCGTCATCACTAACAACAGAACTAAAACATTCTTGAATTATTCAGACGTAACACAACGGCCCAAACCATGAAAAATACCGCCCAAGAACTCATTCGTTTGACTCAATACAGCCACGGTGCCGGTTGTGGCTGCAAGATATCTCCCGCCCTGCTGGATGAAATCCTGCATACCAGCAGCATTGAAAAAACCCATTTCAGCCAGCTCATCGTCGGTAACGATTCCAAGGACGATGCAGCCGTCATGGACTTAGGTGACGGTACCGGCATCATCAGTACCACCGATTTTTTCATGCCCATCGTGGATGATCCGTTCACCTTCGGTCGAATTGCTGCAACCAACGCCATCAGCGACATCTATGCGATGGGAGGCAAACCCCTGATGGCGATTGCCATTTTCGGCTGGCCCATCGATAAACTATCCGCCGAAGTCGCCTCACAGGTCATCGACGGGGGAAAACAAGCCTGTCACGATGCCGGCATCCCACTGGCCGGTGGACATTCCATCGATGCACCGGAACCCATTTTCGGTTTGGCCGTAACCGGTCGCGTTGCACTCGATCACCTCAAGCGAAACGATAAGGCCCAGGTGGGCGATTACCTCTTTTTGACCAAACCTTTGGGTATCGGTATTTTGACCACTGCACAAAAATCCGGTGTTCTGCGCGATGAAGATCGGGATACCGCACCCGATTTGATGTGTCAGCTAAACAAGATTGGCTATGAACTCGGTCAAATGAGTGACGTGCATGCGATGACGGATGTCACCGGTTTTGGCCTTGGCGGACATCTACTGGAAATGTGTCAGGGTAGTGGAACATCTGCCGTGATCGATCTGGCCCGAGTACCGAAAATCAGGAATGTCGATGTCTATTTGAAGGAAAAACAGACACCAGGCGGCACGCATCGCAATTTTGCCAGCTACGGAAAACACCTCGCAGAAATGACGGACGAGGAAAAGGCCATAGTCTGCGATCCGCAAACATCCGGCGGATTGCTTATCAGTGTGGCAAAAACCGCCGTGGATCAGGTTCGCGCATTGCTCCAAGCCCAAGGGATACATGCCGAACCCATCGGTCGAATTGTTGCCGCCGAGCCCAACGAAAAAACCATCCGTTTCGGCTCGTTCTGATGGTGGATTGTGCACCCAAGGAAACCAATCTGAAGCGGGTTTTGCTGGAAAACATACCGCTGCTTGATTTGCGCGCCCCGGTTGAATTCAACGCAGGCGCTTTTCCTGAATCGACCAATATTCCGCTCTTGACGGACGAGGAACGACACCTCATCGGTATCCGTTACAAGACACAAGGACAGGACGCCGCCATTGCCCTGGGTTACGCGCTGGTGGATGAGCAGCAGAAGCAACAGCGTATTGCCAAATGGGCAGAATTTTTTCAAAAACACCCGAATGGCATGCTTTATTGCTTTCGTGGCGGCCTGAGATCACGCCTGACGCAACGCATGCTCATGGATGCGGCCGGTATCACGGTTCCCAGAATCGTTGGCGGATACAAGGCCATGCGCCGTTTCCTGCTCGATCGACTTGAAGCCGATGCGGTGGAGGCGAAATTGGTTGTTCTGGGTGGGCGAACCGGCACCGGAAAAACCATGTTGCTGAATCAATGCGAACGCTTTGTCGATCTGGAAGGGATTGCCCATCACAAGGGCTCGGCCTTCGGGCAGGAACTGGAAGCACAACCGCCGCAAATCAGCATCGATAACGAGATTACCATTGCCTTGATGAGAAATCGGGTGGCCAGGCCGGATGCACCGATCATGCTGGAAGACGAAGGATCGAAGATCGGCGCGCGCAGCGTTTCCCCGCCGTTATGGGAAGCCATGCAAAATGCGCCATTGGTGGTTTTGCACACACCCGTCGAAAAACGAATCGAGCAGGTATTCGACGATTACATCACCATCCGGTTGCAAAAACTCATTCGGCTATTCGGTCGCGAACAGGCCGAAGAAACATTGAAAACGAACATTCTGCAATCACTGGATGCCATAAAGAAACGGCTGGGCCATACACGATATAAAGAATTATCCGCCCTTGCGCTCACGGGATTGAATCACTATTTCGCATCGGGTGATAAACACGGCATCGAATCTCTGATCGAGCAATTGCTGATCGGTTACTACGACCCGATGTACGACTATCAAATCAACAAGAAAAAACACCGTATCGTTTTTCAGGGCACTGAAACAGAAATTCGAGACTGGTGGTTTTCAACATGTGACCTATGAACAACAACGAATCAGAACATTCCGTGTTAATTCTGGGTGGAAAAGACAAACTGTTCGACACGCCTGAGAAACCGGGGCCATTCTGTTTCAATCAGGAAGTGGCCGCCGTGTTTCCGGACATGATCAAACGATCGGTGCCCGGATACGGATTCACCCTGGATCTGATCAAGGATATCGCGCGTTTGCTCGTGCGGGAAAACAGCAGCATCTACGATTTGGGTTGTTCGCTCGGCGCGATTACCCTGGCCTTGAGAAGTGGCGTTCTGGCGTCGGGTATCGATGCCGATTCCGTAACGATTCATGCCATCGACTCATCGCAAGCCATGATTTCCCGGGCGGAAGAGCATATTGGTTCGTTTCAGGCCAGCGTGCCGATTGTTCTGCATTGCGGGGATATCACAACGCATGAATATCGTCATGCTTCGCTGATCGTGCTGGCCTACACCCTGCAATTTATCGAACCGGAAAAACGGCTGGATCTGCTGAAAAAAATCCATACGGGATTGAATCCCGGCGGTGGGCTGATTCTGGTCGAGAAAATTCACGATGAAGACGACACGATGCAGGCCATCAGCACGGAATTGCACCATGAGTTCAAGCGTCGCAACGGTTATTCCGAACTGGAAATCGCCCAAAAAAGACAGGCACTGGAAAACGTACTGAGAACAGAAACCGAAGAAACACACAAAAAACGCTTCCAAGAAGCCGGATTTAGCAAAACCATCCTGCTCGGCAAACACTATGCATTTGCCTCATGGCTGGCGCTTAAATAAAAAATGGAACCGAACACGATCAAAGGCCGGTTTCTGGCAATGGCGTCAACAATGGGCGCCCAGGGGGATGCCAACGGCGACAAGGCAGCGTTTTCCCAATGGTTGATTGAACACGCCGCGCGATTCGATGACATCAATCACGGGCACTGGGAAGAGTGGAGTCAGGTCGTGGCCGGGTTGCCTGCCATTCCTGCCCAACGGGTCGTGACACTGGACCAGCCGGTGGTTTCGGTTCGTGCCTCAGAGAATGAATCTAGGAATGAAGACAGCAACGCGGCAAGACAAGCCCTAACGCGGCAGCTTCGCCAATTGTCGCCCTGGCGCAAAGGGCCGTTTTCCCTGTACGACGTGTTTATCGACACCGAATGGCGCTCGGATTTCAAATGGCAGCGACTGCAAGCGCACATCAGTTCGCTCGATGGCAAACGGATTCTGGATGTAGGTACGGGCAGCGGTTATCACCTCTGGCGGATGTTGGGCGATGGTGCAGCAAATGCGGTGGGCGTTGAGCCGACCTTGAGTTTTGTCGCTCAGTTCTACGCGGTGGCGCATCTTCTGGGTGAACGTCGGGCCGTGATCATTCCCACGACGCTGGAAAACTTAAGCCGTGCGCCGTTGTTCGATACCGTGTTTTCGATGGGCGTGCTCTATCATCGCCGAAACCCGCTCGGGCATATTCGGGAACTGGCCGAATGCCTGAAGCCGGGCGGGGAACTGGTTCTGGAAACGCTGGTGATTGAAGGCGATGCGCAGCAGGTGTTAACCCCAACCGATCGCTACGCGGGTATGCGCAATATATGGTTCATTCCCTGCGTGCCCTTGCTCTGCGTGTGGCTGGCCCGTCTAGGGTTCGAGTCGATTTGGCTCGTCAATCAGGAATCGACCAGTCTCGATGAACAGCGCGCTACGGACTGGACCGATTTCAAACCATCCTTGGCCGATTTTCTCGATCCGGTGGATCGTTCCAAAACGATCGAAGGCTACCCGGCGCCGTTGCGGGCGATTTTGACTGCCAAAAAGGTCAACCGATCCTGAACAAACGATCCAGATTGCGGTACCCCATTGCCTCGCTCAGGCAAGCCATATCGATTTGCGGTTTGCCATCCAGATCGGCAATCGTTCGGGCTACCTTCAAAATCCGGTTTCGGGCGCGGCCGGATAGTTTGAGTTTTTCAATGGCCTGATTCAAAAACAACTGATTTTTCGGATCGAGTTCTGCCACGCTGCCCAGTTCACTCGAAGACAACCGTGCATTGGGCTTATTCTGCCGTTGCAACATGACCGCTCTTGCTTCGGAGACGCGCGCGCGGACCTCGGCAGACGTTTCTTCAGCAGCAATTGAACTAAATTCGGTGGCGGGAACCCTTGGAATTTCCAAATGCATGTCGATGCGATCCAGCAGCGGCCCGGAAAGTTTTGCCCGATAACGTTGCGCTGCGATGGAATCGATTTCCACCCCTTGCGGCGATGGATTCATGGCGGCAATCAACTGAAATTCTGCGGGGAACTCGGCTTGCTGCGCCGCGCGGGAAATCGTGATTTTGCCGTTTTCCAGCGGTTCACGCAGGGCTTCGAGCACCTTGCGGTCGAATTCCGGTAACTCATCGAGGAACAAAACCCCAAAATGCGCCAGTGAAATTTCGCCGGGTTTCGGGTTGGAGCCACCACCAATCAAGGCCACCGAAGAGGCGGAGTGATGTGGATTCCTGAACTGCCGCAGGCCAAAGCGCTCTGGCGTGAATCCCTGGCTTGAAATCGAGGCGATACGAGCCGATTCAATGGCTTCACTTTCGGTCATGGGCGGAAGAATACCGGGCATTCGTTGCGCCAGCATGCTCTTGCCCGCGCCGGGCGGGCCGATGAGAAGTAAATTGTGCTGGCCTGCGGCGGCAATCGCTAAGGCGCGTTTGGCTCTGGGTTGGCCGCGCACCTCAGATAAATCGCCATCCAGTGCCGGATCAATCGGTGCCAACGGGCGCGGCACGATGTCATCGAGATTTTTCTGACCCGCCAAATGTGCCACAACGGCCGTTAAATGTTGGGCAGTCAGGGCGTGAATATCCTTGATGACCGAGACTTCATCCCCGCAGGTTTTGGGTAAAACAAGGATACGTCGCGCATCACGCGTGGCAATGGCAGCAGAAAGCGACCCGTTAATCGGTCGAATGCCGCCATCGAGGGATAATTCACCCAAGAATTCATAGTGTTTGAGTTGCTGCAAGGCCGTTTCGGCATCTTTGCCGGGAATTTGGCCCGTTACGGCCAAAATGGCGATGGCAATCGCCAGATCAAACCGGGCGCTCTCCTTGGGTAAATCGGCGGGCGCCAGATTTATGGTGAGCCGCTTAGGCGGAAATTCAAATCCGGAAGATAAAATCGCGGCACGCACGCGATCCCGGCTTTCGCGAACCGCCGTTTCAGCAAGCCCCACCAGTGTGATTGCAGGCAAGCCATTGGTGACATGCGCTTCAACCGTCACCAACGGTGCATCAATACCAACTTGTGCTCGGCTGTAAACTTTGGCGATGGACATGACTTTCCTTGTCTTGATCGAACCCGCCTTATGTTGGCGCGTTGAGAAAATCAGTTGAACGAATCGGGCAAGAACGCCCGCTGTTTCAGGAAAGGGTACCGGGGATTATTCGCTTTGTGCGTCGTTATTCAATGCAGCTTCAAGAGCGGCCACGCGCTGTTCGAGCACTTCGAGTTTCGCCCGTGTCCGCGCCAGAACTTGCGTTTGAATATCGAACTCATCACGAGTTACCAGCTCCATCTTCTGGAACGCATTCATCACGGCCTGGCGAATGGTTTTATCCATCTCCGTCTTGGTTTGGCGCAGACTTTCCGGCAGAGCCTGTTCGATGCGTTGAGACAGTTCTTCGATGGTGTGTGCAATAGACATAGGAATAACCTCCTGTGTGGATGGTTGGATTCTTGGGGATTATCACTGAGCTTGCAAGTCGCAGTTTTGCACCACTTTAATCCATTGCCTTTCTGGTTTAAGCACTAAATAAAAGCAAAAATTCTATTTTCAAGGCTGTTAAAACAAAAAAACATTGAATATCAACTAAATACATAGCTGGTATGGTTCTTGTTAAGGCTTTATTTTACTGAGTTCCGTTGTGGAAGGTCAGTCTAGCAGTAAAGATTTATTGAACCACGAATAAATTCCTGATGAAGAAAATTGGACTTGAGAGCACCTTGAAGAACTTTTTGGGGTGCCCGTGTGCTACTGAGATGTGGTACCGCGCAATAACGCGAAGCCAGCGCAAGCGATTGAAATAGCGTGAGTTCGTCGCGTGTCTTCCGCGACGAACGTCCTCGAAAAACCCCAAGGATGGGTTTTTTCGAGGTTCCCTTGAGTCTTCACGTAGCGAGAAGAAACAGGCCTCATACCGTGTATCTTTCTGGGAAAGATGAGCACATAGGTGTTGAGATCAATGAATGATCCGTTTTCCGCATTAGGGTTGGAATATGAAAAACGGCAAAAAACGTCGTTTTCTTCTTTTTAGGAGCACCTTTTGATGAGCACACAATTAAAATCCTCGCTTGGAACGATGCACCTTTGGGGTATTGCCGTCGGTCTTGTGATTTCCGGTGAATACTTTGGCTGGAGTTACGGTTGGGGAACGGCGGGAACTCTGGGGTTTTTGATCGCGACGATTCTCGTGGCGGCGATGTACGTCAGTTTCATTTTCAGCTTTACCGAACTCACAACGGCTATTCCACATGCGGGCGGGCCTTTTGCCTATAGTCGTCGTGCCTTTGGCGAAACGGGTGGTTTGATTGCCGGTTTGGCAACGCTGATCGAATTCGTCTTTGCCCCGCCGGCCATTGCCATGGCGATTGGCGCCTACCTTAATGTGCAGTTTCCGGCTCTTGATCCGAAACTGGTCGCCGTGGGCGCCTATATCGTCTTCATGGGTTTGAATATTGTGGGCATCACCATTGCAGCTACGTTCGAGCTGATTGTGACCATATTGGCGGTCATCGAATTGCTGGTGTTCATGGGTGTCGTCTCACCCGGTTTCAGCTTCAGTAATTTCGTGCTCAATGGCTGGGCGGGTTCAAGCGAGTTTGGCCTCCCGGCTATCTCCGGAATTTTTGCAGCCATTCCATTTGCTATCTGGTTCTTTCTGGCGATTGAAGGGGCCGCCATGGCGGCCGAAGAAGCGAAAGATCCGCAGCGCACCATTCCCAAAGCCTATACAACGGGCATTCTGACTCTGGTTCTGCTGGCCTTCGGCGTGATGATTTTTGCGGGTGGCGCGGGCGACTGGACGAAGCTTTCGAACGTGAACGACCCTTTGCCACAGGCCATGAAAATGGTAGTAGGTGAACATTCAGGCTGGTTGCACATGCTGGTTTGGATTGGTCTGTTCGGTTTGATAGCAAGTTTCCACGGCATCATTCTGGGTTACTCGCGCCAGTTCTTCGCCTTGGCCCGTGCGGGTTATCTGCCTGCCGGTCTGGCGAAACTGTCCCGCTTTCAGACACCGCATCGCGCCATCATTACCGGTGGAGTGATCGGTATTGGCTCCATTTACAGCGACAGCCTGATCAATTTGCAGGGCATGAGCCTGACTGCCGCCATGATCACCATGGCTGTGTTCGGTGCCATCGTGATGTACATCATGAGCATGTTGAGCCTGTTCAAGTTGCGCAAGACCGAACCGACATTGCAGCGACCCTTTATGGCACCCGGTTTTCCGGTTGTTCCCGGTATCGCTCTGGTTTTGGCTGTCATTTGCCTGATTTCCATGGCCTGGTTCAACCCTGTGATCGGATTGATCTTTCTGGGCTTCATGGCGGCTGGTTATGCCTACTTTTCGCTCACTGCGATGCAACGCAGTCGTGCACCGGCAGATGCCCTGTTGAGCGGTAAGAAATAAGACGACGGAGGAATCAGGTATCGTCCGATTAATTCGAGCGATATTAGGAATCATCATGGCATATGAGATGACACTGGGTGGGCATGTTCACCGTTTTGCCGACTTGAAGACCCTGATGGCCTGCGCCAGTCCCTTTCGCTCCGGCGATGCCCTGGCGGGGCTGGCGGCGAGTTCTCATGAAGAGCGAATGGCGGCTCAAATGGTACTGGCTGAAGTACCGCTCCGCCGCTTTCTTGATGAGGCGCTGATCCCGTACGAAGCAGACGAAGTGACGCGGCTGATCATGGATCGGCACGATCCGGTGGCGTTCGCTCCGATCAGTCATCTGACTGTGGGTGATTTTCGTAACTGGCTTCTGCTGGGCAGTACCGACAGTGAAATGCTCACCTCTGTAGCCGCCGGCATCACACCGGAAATGGCAGCGGCGGTTTGTAAATTGATGCGCAATCAGGATTTGATCCTGGTGGCACGCAAGTGCCGGGTAATCACGAAATTCCGCAATACCATCGGCCTGCCCGGTCATATGTCGGTTCGATTGCAACCCAATCATCCGACCGACGATGTCCGCGGCATTGCGGCCAGCATGGTTGATGGCTTGCTCTTTGGATCGGGCGATGCTGTCATTGGTATTAATCCCGCCAGTGATGCACTGCCTACGTTGACCCAGCTCTGGCGTATGCTAGATGAGGTGCGCGACAAGTTTTCCATTCCCACGCAAAGTTGCGTGCTCACCCATGTAACCAACCAGATTCAGGCCATGGAACAGGGTGCGCCCATTGATCTGGTATTCCAGTCGATTGCGGGTACGGAACAGGCCAATGCCGGTTTCGGCATCAATATTGGCGTGTTGAAGGAAGCGCACGAAGCGGCGTTGTCACTCAATCGGGGTACCGTGGGCGACAACGTGATGTATTTCGAGACCGGACAGGGCAGTGCACTCTCGGCAAATGCCCATCACGGTGTCGATCAGCAAACCTGTGAAGCGCGCGCCTATGCCGTGGCACGTGAATTTCGCCCCTTGTTGGTGAATACGGTGGTGGGCTTCATCGGGCCGGAGTACCTGTATGACGGCAAGCAGGTTACACGCGCCGGTCTTGAAGATCATTTCTGCGGCAAATTGCTGGGCCTGCCGATGGGGTGCGATATTTGCTATACCAATCACGCGGAAGTGGATCAGAACGACATGGATGGATTGATGACCCTGCTCGGCGCGGCAGGCGTGACCTTCATCATGGGAATTCCCGGCGCGGATGACATCATGCTCAACTACCAGAGCACGTCATTTCACGATGCGCTGTATCTTCGCCAGGTGTTGGGGCTGAAGCGTGCGCCGGAATTCGACGACTGGCTGATGAAGATGGGCATTTGCGATGAATCCGGCGTGATCAATCCGGTGGGTATCGGTCACGGATTGCTGAGCCAGTTACCCTATCTGCCCCAATCACTATGAAGACGCTCGTTCAACACAATCCGTGGGAAGAACTTCGTCGGTACACTCGGGCGCGCATCGCATTGGGTAACGTCGGTGCCAGTTTGCCGACGGATGAAGTGCTGCGTTTCGGACTCGCGCATGCCAAAGCGCGGGATGCCGTGCATCACGCCATGGATGTTGAGACGTTGAGGCAGAACCTTGAAGCGGCGGGCTTCCGTGTTTTACGCGCGCAGAGCACCGCCGCCGACCGCCAGACGTACCTGTTGCGTCCCGATCTGGGGCGTCGATTGCACCCCGATAGCGTGCTGACACTTCAGGGAAATCAGGCGTGTTCTTTGGCCATTGTGGTGGCCGACGGGTTATCGGCATTCGCGCCGGAAAATCACACAGTACCGCTGCTGCGACAACTGCAACAGCGCATCGATGTGGATTGGTCCCAAGTTCCCGTCGTGCTCACCACGCAAGGGCGCGTCGCCATCGGTGATGAAATCGGTGCGGCGCTCAAGGCCGATCTGGTTCTGGTACTCATTGGCGAGCGGCCGGGCCTCAGTTCACCCGATAGTTTGGGTGCCTACCTCACCTATCAGCCCAAACTCGGGCGCATGGACAGTGAACGCAACTGTGTTTCCAACATTCATGCGGCGGGTATGTCCTACGCTCAGGCGGCGCACAAGATCAGTTACCTGATTCAAGAATCGCTTCGGCGCAAATATACGGGCGTCGAGCTCAAGGACGACAGCGATACCGCGCCGTTGCCCATTCCAGATCAGGAAAAAGCGTTACTGATGCCCTCATCTGATTGATGCAAGGACGGCTGGTTGCTGATGGTTACTTTTCGCCCGCTGTAACCTCCAGTGGCAGGGCGAGCGTTTCCTTGACCTCTTCCATCACGATGTAACTCTTCGACTCCTGAGCGCCGGGTAAGGCCAGCAGGATTTCACCGAGTAGTTTCCGGTAATCGGACATCTTCGAGATCCGCGCCTTGATCAGGTAATCGAACTCGCCGGAAACGAGATGACATTCCAGAATGCTGGGCAGCTTGATGATCTCCCGTTTGAAGTTTTCGAACATCACCCCGGATTTCGCCGACAGCTTGATCTCCACGAATACCAGCAGCGATAACGCCAGCGCCTGAGGATCAAGCCGGGCGTGGTATCCGAGAATGACGCCTTCCTTTTCCAGGCGCTTGATCCGCTCGCCACAGGGTGTGACGGATAGACCGACCTGTTCGGCCAGATCGGTGACCGATATGCGGGCGTCCTGTTGCAGGATGTCCAGAATCTTGCGGTCGATTTTGTCCAGCTCTCGAACCGAATGAGTGCGTATGCGCATGAGCCGTGCCTTCTTTGGGTGCAATTCAAATTTTCGGAAAAATATACATATATTTTTAGAAAATATAGTTTTTTGTTCTTTAAATAGCCATATATACAGATATTCGTTTTTCACGAGACCAATAGAATTTCATCTGTTCTTGCTTTGAAGTTCTGGAGGTGGGCGATGCGGGTCATAGTGCTTGGAAGTGGTGTGGTAGGTGTCACCAGCGCCTATTATCTGGCGCGCGCGGGTTTCGATGTGACCGTGGTCGATCGCCAACCCGGTGCCGCCATGGAAACCAGCTTTGCCAATGCCGGTCAGGTGTCGCCGGGTTACTCCGCGCCCTGGGCCGCGCCGGGTATTCCGTTGAAGGCGGCCAAATGGCTGTTCCAGCGCCATTCGCCTTTGTCCATTCGTCCCGATGGTTCCCTGTTTCAGTTGCAGTGGATGGGCAAGATGCTGCGTAACTGCACCGCCGAACGTTATGCCATCAACAAGTCGCGCATGGTTCGCCTGGCCGAACACAGCCGGGATTGTCTGCGCGATCTGCGCAATGAAACGGGCATCGCCTACGAGCAGCGAACCCAGGGAACCTTGCAGGTGTTTCGTACCCAGAAGCAACTCGACGCGGCGAGCAAGGACATCGCTGTTCTCGAAGAATGTGGCGTGCCTTACGAACTGCTGGATCGGGCCGGTTGTGTGGGTGCGGAACACGCACTGGGCCTTGTCAGTGAAAAAATCGTCGGCGGCCTGCGTTTGCCGGGCGATGAAACCGGCGACTGCCAGATGTTCACGACCGCGCTTGAAGCGGAGGCCCGCAAGCTGGGTGTCACGTTCCGTTACAACTTCCCGATTTCACGGCTCCTCAAAACGAACAACCGGATCACCGGCATCGAGTCGCCCCAAGGCGAGCGGATCGAAGGCGATCAGTTTGTGGTTGCCTTGGGCAGCTACTCGCGCCAGCTGCTGAAATCGTTGAACATCGATATTCCTGTCTATCCGGTCAAAGGCTATTCACTGACGGTCCCGATTGCCAATGCCGAAGCCGCGCCGGTTTCCACCATCATGGATGAAACCTACAAGGTCGCAATCACACGGTTCGACAATCGTATCCGTTTGGGCGGCATGGCCGAATTGGCGGGTTTCGATCTCGGCCTCAACCCACGTCGTCGCGAAACGCTGGAAATGGTGGTCGGCGATCTGTTCCCGCAGGGTGGAAATGTCGAGGGCGCTACCTTCTGGACCGGATTGCGCCCCATGACACCGGATGGCACCCCCATTATCGGGGCGACCGGTTACGACAATTTGTGGCTCAACACCGGTCACGGCACATTGGGCTGGACGATGTCCTGCGGGTCGGCTCAAGTTTTAGCCGATCTGCTGGCCGGTCGACCTACAGCAATCGCAGCCGACGATCTGGGATTGTCTCGTTATGGCGGAAAGCAGGCACCGTATTCGAAGGCCACGCTGACTGTGCCGAAATCCGAAGCGATGGGCTCATAAGGTACAGGATCGCAAGTTCATGAGTCGCCCGCTCGTCGCCCACATCCGCTTGGATGCGTTCCGTCATAACTATCGTCTGGCCAAAGCGGCGCATGGCGGCCGTGCCTTGGCCGTGGTGAAGGCTGACGCCTATGGTCATGGTGCCGTCGAATGCGCTCGCGCCATTGCCGATGAGGCTGATGGTTTTGCGGTCGCCATGATCGAAGAAGCACTGAGCTTGCGCGCGGCGGGTATCACCGCCCCCATCCTGCTGCTCGAAGGATTTTTTGAGGCATCGGAATTGCTCGACATCCAGGTTCACAATCTCTGGATCGTGGTTCATCAGCGCTGGCAGGTCGATGTCCTGTTGGCAGCGCATCTGACCCGCCCGATTACGGTCTGGCTGAAAATGGACAGCGGCATGCATCGGGTGGGCATCGCGCCGGATCAGTATCGGGCAACCTACGAGCGCTTGAAAGCGCATCCTGCTATTGCACAAATTGTGTTGATGAGTCATTTTGCTCGCGCGGATGAACTGGAGTCACGGCACATGCTGCGGCAGGTTGAAACATTCCATGCTGCCACGATGGGCATCGACGCGCCGGTCAGCCTGTCCAATTCCGCAGCGATACTGGGTTGGTCTGGTGCCCATGCCGATTGGGCCCGGCCGGGTATCATGTTGTACGGTGCCGATCCGTTCGTCGGCAAGGCGGGCGCGTCGATAGCCGAGCGTCTGCGTCCGGTGATGCAGCTTGAGGGCGCGGTGATTTCTGTACGCGTCATCTCGTATGGGGAGCCGCTGGGGTATGGTGGCGCGTTTGTGGCAGAGCGACCGACCCGCGTCGGCGTCGTGTCCTGCGGTTATGCAGATGGTTATCCCCGAACGGCTCCAACCGGCACACCGGTCGCTGTGGACGGTCAATTGACCCGGCTGATCGGTCGGGTGTCCATGGACATGCTGACGGTCGACCTGACTCATATCCCGCAGGCGGATGTGGGTAGCCGGGTAGAATTATGGGGCGATCAGGTACCTGTAAACGAGGTGGCCTCTCGCGCAGGCACCATCGCCTATGAATTGTTATGTCACGTTAAACGGGCCCGATTCGAGTATTCGGGCCAGTCTCATTGATCAGGAGAAGAGTATGAAGCAGATCCAGACGTCAAATGCACCGGCCGCGATCGGTCCTTATTCGCAGGCGATTGCCGTCGGCACGATGCTGTTCACTTCGGGACAAATTCCGTTGCGTGCCGATGGCACGCTGGTTGAGGGCGATATCAAGGTACAAACCCAACAGGTGTTCGACAATCTGCGCGCGGTGATCGAGGCGGCGGGCGGCACGCTTGCCCAAGTGGTCAAAACCACGGTATTTCTCAAGGATATGCAAGATTTCGTGGCGATGAACGAAGTCTACGAGGCCGAGTTCGGCGGGCACCGCCCCGCGCGTTCCGCCGTGCAGGTTGCCCGTCTGCCGCGCGATGTGCGGTTGGAAATTGAAGCGATTGTCTCACTGGCGTGATCAAGCGAACCAGGTAATCGACCCATGCAATTGATCCAGGCAATCGACACAGGCAATCGCTGCATGAATCCATCCATGGCTTCATGGGCTTCCGCCCGCCTTGTGCTCCGTATTTCAATGACGTGTGTCCGTGAGCGGCAGGGCCGCCTTTACCTGCGCACGAAGAAATGCGGCCTTGTGCGGATCGTCCCGAGGTAGCTTCTTATGACCCAGCAGCACCCCATCGACTGGGGAACGGTGGCCACGCTCAATGTGGTCTCGATATTCTCGCAACTGGGGCAGTTCGGTATCGGGTTCGTGGTGCTGCCGGTTTGGCTGGCGCAGCATGGGCTCAATGCCACCGAACTTGGGATTCTTGTCTCGTCGCAATGGCTGGGCATGTTGTTGGGGCTTGCCATCGCACCCCGGCTGAATGTCCGCTTCGGCCATGCGAAAGTCATTGCCATGGGTTTGCTGGTGGCGATGGTCGCGTTTGCGCTGATGTTGAGCTTGGGGCAATCCGCCTGGCTGCCCGCGGTGGTGCTGATCGGGTTGGGCACGGGACTGCGCTGGATTGGTCTGGAACCCTGGCTGTACGGGATTACCCCCACGCAGGGTCGGGGTCGTTTGGTCGGGTTTCACGAGACCATGATCGGGATCGCGCCCATCGTGGCCCCGCTTATGACCAATTGGGTTGGTATTGAAGGGCCCGGGCCGCTGGTGCTGGGCTTGGTGTTCACCGGCATGGCCTTTATCCCGCTCGCGTTTGCAAGCGCGGCGCCGAAGGCCAAGCTGGCGAAGATCAAGTGCGCCCCGGGTCAGGGCCCGTCGCAGCTCAATCTCATTCTGGCCTTGGGCGTGGCAACGGCGGCCATTGGGGGTATCACGGAAGCGGCGTTCTCGGGCCTGTTCCCCATTTTCGGTGCGGGGCGTGATCTCAGTGCCGACCAGATGGTCAGCCTGTTGACCTATTTCGGTTTGGGCGGGTTGCTGCTGCAATACCTCATGGGTTGGCTTGCCGACCATCGAGGCCTGGTATTCGCGGTATTGGTGAATGCAGGTATGACCATCCTGATGGCGATTGTGACCAGTTTTCCGCTGGAATTCACCGGTCTTGCCGTCACATTTTTTGTGATGGGCGGCACGATCACCGGTTATCTGACGTTGGCGATTGTGGCTTCGACCAAAGCCGGTCACGGGGAGTTGTCGGTCAATGTCCGGCTCATTTCCATGGCCTATACCGCCAGCGCCATTTTCGGGCCGCTGCTTGCTGGTTTCGTCATGAAATCCTCCACCAGTGAGGCACTGATCTGGCTGGTGGGCGCTCTGGGCGTGACCTTGTGTGGCTACGTGCTGATTCAGTCGCGACGGCGTGTCTTGCTGGATCGGTTACCCGACGCCTGAGTGCCGTTAAGCGTCATTCGTTCCGAGATGTGATGACGTTTGCTGATCGCGTCGGTTAGTTTACCGTCAACGTCGTCAGGCAGTCGTCGAGCACCGTGAGCAGTGTGTCGATATCCGACGGACGGGTCTCGGGGCAGACCAGCATCATGTTGTGGAACGGGGTCAGCAGCACGCCGCGATTGAGCAGGTAGAGGTGGATGGCATGTTCCAGTTCGTCCTGCTGGGCTGCGCGCGCTTCTCGGGCATTGACCGGTGCGGTCGGGCAGAACTGCAATTCAAGTCGTGCGCCGATCCGGGTGATGCACCATGGCAGGGCATGACGTTCCAGCACGGCAGTCAATCCTTGTTCGAGGGTCGCGGCCAGCGTCAGCATATGTTCGTAGGCCGCCGGCGTGGCGACCTCGGTGAGCGTGGCATGCAGGGCCGCGAGGGTCAGCATGTTGCCGGACAAGGTCGTGCCGATACCGGAGTGACCGGGTGGCGCCGCGTCCTTGGCCGCTTGCATGCGTTTGGCCAATGCCGCGCTAAAGCCGTAGGCCGCCGCGGGCAATCCGCCGGCAATCGGTTTGCCGAAGACGATGAAATCCGGCTCGACACCGGCATTGCGCGCCCAGCCACCGCGTCCACTGGAAATGGTGTGGGTCTCGTCCAGAATCAGCAAGGTGCCGTAGCGTGTGGTCAGTTCGCGTAGGCTGGCGATGAACCCGGGTCTGGCCGGAACCATGCCGCAGTTGGTGAGCGCGGGTTCGGTGAGCAGGCAGGCGATTTCCCCGCTGGCGAGTTCGCGTTCTACCGCCGCCAGATCGTTGAAATCCACCGCCACGGTATGGAGGCCGAGATCGACCGTTTGCCCGAGTAAGCTGGCCCTGCTGACAGTTTGGCTGACTGTCTTTCCATCCTCGACATCGACCACACAATCAACCAGGGTGTCGTCCACCGTGCCGTGATAGCAGCCATCGAATACCAGCAGTTTGGTTCGCCCGGTCACGGCCCGTGCCCAACGTAGCACAAAGCGGTTGGCGTCGGTCGCGGTAGTCGCCAGTTGCCAGTAGGGCAGGCCGAACTGATCGGCCAGCGCCGCACCTACATCCGGTGTGTTTACACCGGGCAGCATGGTGGTGAAGCCGCGCTGCGCCTGTGCTTGCAGCGCGCGGGCTACCGGTTCCGGACTATGACCGAACATCGCCCCGGTATCGCCGAGGCAAAAATCCGTGTAATCGATACCGTCGGCACAAGTGAAGTGCGCACCCTGTGCTTCACGCACGAACAGGGGCGTGGGGGTGCCCCAGTCGTTCATCCAGTGCATGGGCACGCCGTAGAGAAAATGCTTGCGGGCTTCTTCGGCCAGTCGCACCGACGTGGGATGCCGTTGTAGGAATTGCTGGCGCTCGCTTTTCAGCAGGCGTTCGGCATGGGCAATCAGGGCGTCGTTGGTCGAATGCATGTCGGGCCTTTGTTGGGGGCAAATGGCCCCATCTATTTGTGCAAAATGGCCCTGTCGATTGGACCAATGTCTGGGTTAGTATCCTACCGAAATCAACGCGCTTGATAATAAATTTTTGATAAAAAACCCTGTTCGACGCCGTTCGGACAGGGTGGGAAAAGAGTGCGCCGCATAAGCGGTAGCGCGTGGGTTATTTGTGATTGATCTGAACGGAGTGACGCCATGAATCATACATTTGCCTATTTGTCTGCCGGTGGGTTCCTCGGGTTGCCGATTACGCCGGATGCGCCGCCCTCCTCCGAGTCGGGCAAACCCTTTGCCATGGCCGGTGTAACCTGGGATTGCAGCGTGACCAATCGCCCCGGTTCGCGACTCGGGCCCGGCGCGATTCGTCAGGCCAGCCGGATGCTGTGTGATGCGACCCACCCGCTGTTCGATACCTCGCCGCTGGGTGAGCTGGTTGATCTGGGCGATTTGCTGCTTCCCAACACGAGTCTGGAAACCATGCGCGCTGCGTTGATGCCCCAGGTAAACGCACTGCTCGATCGGCATGAAATGGTCTGGCTCGGTGGCGACCATTCGATCACCTTGCCGTTATTGCGTGCCTATCGTGCGCATTTCGGTCAACCGCTGGCCTGCATCCATTTCGATGCCCACTGCGATACCTGGACGGACCATTTCGGCGAGCCTTCAGGGCATGGCACCTGGGTGTATGAAGCCTTCAAAGAAAGCTTGGTCATACCGGAAGCCTTTGTTCAGGTCGGCATCCGTTCATCGGGCGTGCGCGAGGCGCGCGAATTCGTCAATGATCAGGGCGGTCGCATTTATACCGCCCGTGAATTGCGCGGCCGCGATGGTGCCGGTTTGCAGGATGTCATCGATGAGGTGCGGGCACGTCTGGCGCAGAACGGAAATCCGCCTGTCTATCTGTCCTTCGATATCGATGTCTTCGATCCGGCCTTCGCACCGGGTACGGGCACGCCGGAGCCGGGCGGACTGACCACCGCGCAGGCCATGACCCTGCTGGAGGGCTGGCATGATCTTAATTGGGTGGGCATGGATCTTGTCGAAGTGGCCCCGCCGTACGATCACGCCGAGCTGACCAGTAATGCGGCATCGACGATGATCTGGACCTGGCTCTGCGGTCGTCTGGCCGCGCGCGCCTCAACTTGATCGGAATCCACCATGCTCGCCTGCGAACAAAAACTAATTCAGAACTCCTATTACACCGCCAGTGCCAACGCTCATCCGGGCTACCCGCCGCTGGATGGCGATGCCGCAGCGGATGTGTGCATTGTCGGTGGGGGGCTCGCGGGGTTATCTGCGGCGATCGAGCTGGCGGATCGCGGCTATTCGGTCATCGTGCTGGAAGCGGAAACCGTCGGTTGGGGCGCAAGTGGCCGCAACGGCGGGCAGATCATCGCGGGCCTCGCCTGCGATCAATCGGTAATCGAAAAGGCATTGGGTCTTGAAGCCGCTCAGCAGGCATGGGATATCACCATCGAGGCGCTCGATCTGGTGCGCGAACGGGTCAAGCGGTTCGATATTGACTGCGATCTGGTGGATGGTTTTCTCGGTGTGGCCGTCGGCAAGCGCAAAGGCGCCGCCCTGCGAGACTGGTTTGAGACCATGGCGAAGCGTTACCACTACGATTCGGACGCCGAATTAATCGAACCGGATGCCCTGAATCAGTGGATCGATAGTCCGCGCTTTCACAGCGGCTATTACGATCGTCGTTCAGGGCATCTGCATCCGCTCAACTACACGCTGGGCCTGGCGCGCGCGGCGCACAGTCTGGGTGTGCGGATCTGCGAACACACACCGGTACGGACGATGACCAGTGGCGAGCCTGCCGTGCTGCATACGGACAAGGGCAGCATCACGGCGTGTTATGTCGTACTGGCGGGTAACATGTACCTACCCGAAGTATCGTCGAAATTGGCGCCTTCGCTCGCAAGTCGAATCATGCCGGTGGGTACCTATATCGTCGGCACCGAACCCTTGGACCCGGAATTGGTTTCACGCCTGATTCCCACCAAGTCAGCGGTTTGCGATACCAATGTCGTGCTCGATTACTTCCGCTTCTCCGCGGACAACCGGATGTTGTTTGGCGGCCGGGTCAGCTACAGCACCATGACGCCACCCAACCTCAAGCAAGACATGCACAAGCGGATGCAGCAGGTTTTTCCCCAGTTGGCAGATGCCAAGGTGGAATACGCCTGGGGCGGGTTTGTGGATATCACCATGAATCGTGCGCCGGACTTCGGCCGAATAGCGCCGAACGTGTTCTATCTGCAGGGTTTCTCCGGTCATGGCGTGGCGCTCACCGGCATGGCGGGCAAGCTGGTCGCCGAAGCCATCAGCGGTCAGGCGGAGCGACTCGATCTGATGGCGCGCATTCCGCACCATAGCTTTATTGGCGGCAAGCTGTTGCGCATGCCGGCGCTCGTTCTGGGCATGGCGTGGTATCGACTGCGCGACGCGCTGGGTTAAAAGCGCCGCATTACATTAATTGCTCAATGCCGCCTGAATCACATCGGCAAGGATGCGTCCATAGGTCGTGATGCGATCCGTGGCGGCATAGGCATAGCCGATAATCAGCCCTTTTTCGCGCTTATCTCCCACGCTGTAATGGGATAACGGGTAAACGCGCAGGCCTTGTTCTGCGGCCAATTCGGCCACTCGTACATCGTCACAGGTCGGGGGGAGTTCCACCACTAGATGCAGTCCGGAGCCGGCGGGCGGCAGGCGAGCGCCGACGCTGGTTACAGGAGCCAATGCCTTTTGCAGCAGGTAGCGCCGTTCCTTGTATATCTGCCGCAAGCGCCGAATATGGGTTGAGAAATGGCCTTCCTCGATAAAGTCGGCCAGCGCCGCCTGAATCACGACCTGGCCGGGGCGTTGCAGTTCATACAGCCCGCGTTTGAAGCGTTCCGCCAAATCGGGCGGCACCACGATGTAGCCCAGTTTGATGCCGGGATACATCACCTTGGAAAAGGTACCCATGTAGAGCACGCAGCCGCTTTGATCCATGCCTTGCAGTGAGGAGAGCGGCCGTCCCTCGAAGCGAAATTCGCTGTCGTAATCATCTTCGAGAATCCAGGCTCCTCGGCTGGCTGCGTAATCCAGAAGCAGGCGACGACGCCCATAACTCATGGCAACGCCCTTGGGGTATTGGTGGGATGGCGTGGTATAGATCAGACGCGGTGGATTTCGAAAATCGATGTTGCCTGGTGCCATTCCTTCATCATCCACGGCAACCGGGTGAAGTGTCAGGCCGTTGACCTCCAGAACGCGTCGCGCGCCCCAATAGCAGGGATTCTCAACCCATACGTGGTCCCCGTAATCGGTGAGCATACGGGCGCATAGGTCGATGGATTGCTGTGTGCCCGAGGTGATCAGCACCTGTTCTACCGTCAGGTTGACGGTGCGGGACATGCGCAGATAGTTGGCAATGGCGTGCCGGAGCGGCAAATGGCCACCGGCATGGCCATAGTCCAGAAAGGCGGGCTGCGGATCGCGCCATTGGCGGTTGAGAAGGCGGCGCCAGATCTGGGTCGGGAAGGCGGAGAAATCATCCTCCCCGGGCGTGAAAGGCTGCACTTCATAACTGGGTTGATCCGACGGCCCTGCCGCGATAGTGCCCCGTTTGGAGAGACTTGTTGTATTCCTTGCCGTTTCGGTTTGCGGTGTCGCACCGGATTCCTGTGTTGTGACAAAGCTCTCCGGTAACGTGGCGGCAATGCGGGTACCACTACCGATCTGCGACACGACATATCCTTCTTCATGTAGTTGTTCGAATGCGGCCAGCAGGGTGTTTCGGGACAGGCCGAGTTCTTCCGCCAGATTGCGTGTGGACGGCAATCGGGCACCGGGCGTGAGATGCTGCGTGGCAATGGCGCGGCGGATGGCTTCATATACCCGGCGATGTGTCGGCATCCGTGGCGGGAATCGCCCCTGTTTGAGCTCGGTGAGCAACCATTCCGAAATGGTTAAAGATTCCACGGCCCGTCTCCTCGTTTAAAGTGGTTCCACGCAGAACAAGTAAATGGCTCTTGTTGGTTTGCCTTTCTGGGATAAGAATAAACCCATTGTAGATGTTTATGTGAAAATTATTTGAAAAATAAATCAATATGTTTTTGATTTATATGTTTATTTTTTGAATTTGATCTTTTGGTTTGCTTTGGTGCACACAGGGTGCCATTAGACGCTTAGAATGGCCGGTCAGTACCAATTAAGAGGGTGTCGGATAAATGATTTACCGCAGTAAGCCGGTTGTTCTGATGGCCGCGGATATGAGACAGATCGACGGTCAAACATTTCATGCCGTCGGTCATAAGTACGTTGCGGCGCTTGCCGGTGCGGCGCAAGCGGTGCCGCTGGCAATCCCTGCGCTGGGCTCGGACAGTGAACTTGAAGCCTTGATTGCATTGGCCGATGGCATTCTGTTGCCGGGCGCGGTATCCAATGTGCACCCATCCCATTTTGATGAAGACGTGCTGGACCCATCCCTGCCGCTTGATCCGGCGCGTGACAGCACGACCCTGCGATTAATCGATGCCGCCGTGACGGCGGGCGTTCCGTTGTTGGGCATTTGTCGCGGGTTTCAGGAAATCAACGTGGCGTTTGGCGGTAGCCTGCATCAGGCCGTGCATGACACCGAAGGATTTGCCGATCATCGGGAAGTCGATAGCACGCTGCCGGAAGCGCAGTATGGCCCTCAGCATCTCGTTTCCACCGTGCCCGGCGGTATGCTGGCCGAGATTACGGGATGCGGCGAGTTTATGGTCAATTCGCTGCACGGCCAGGGCATCGCGCGGCTTGGCTCGGGGTTGGTCGCCGAGGCTTATGCACCCGACGGTCTGATCGAGGCGATCCGTATTTCCGATGCGAAAGCATTCGCGCTGGCGGTGCAGTGGCACCCGGAATGGGATGTACTGAACAACCCGCCTTACTTGTCGATATTTCGCGCTTTTGGCACAGCCTGTCGTGAACGCGCTGCGTCACGCTGAGCCAAGTGATAAAACGGATAAAACGGAGAACAATATGATTGAGCGTAAAGACTTTTCTCACAAGGATATGGACCAGTGGCTGGCCGCTCACAATGTCACGGAAATCGAGTGTCTTGTTCCCGATCTCACTGGCGTGGCGCGGGGCAAGATCCTACCGCGGGAAAAATTCACCGCTGAGCGTGCCATGCGTCTCCCCGAAGCGGTTCTGGGTGTGACGGTGACCGGTGAATCACCTGAAAACCGGCCGGCTTACGATAATGTGTTCGGCTTTACCGACAAGGACATGGTGCTGGTTCCCGACCCCAGCACGGTTCGTTTGGTACCCTGGGCGGTTGACCCCACGGCCCAGGTGATCATGGATTGCCTGTTCCACGATGGTACTCGGGTGGACTTTGCGCCACGCAATGTGTTGCGCAAAGTGACGGAGCTGTACAAAAGCATGGGCTGGTCGCCGATCGTGGCCCCCGAGCTGGAGTTCTACCTGCTGGCGCGAAATACCGATCCCAACCAACCGCTGGTGCCGCCGATCGGCCGCAGTGGCCGCGCAGAAACCAGTCGTCAGCTGTACAGCATCGATGCGGTGAATGAGTTCGATCCGCTGTTCGAGGAAATCTACGAGTACTGCGACATCATGGGGTTGGAGCTCGACACACTGATTCACGAGTTCGGTGCCGGGCAAATGGAAATCAATTTCCTGCACGACGACCCCATGGTTCTTGCCGACAAGGTGTTCTTCTTCAAGCGGACCCTGCGCGAAGCGGCCCTGCGTCACAACATGTATGCCACCTTCATGGCCAAGCCGATGGCCAACGAGCCCGGCTCGGCAATGCATATCCATCAGAGCATACTCGATACCGGAACCGGCCAGAATATTTTCAGCAATCCGGATGGCAGTGAATCCCCATTGTTCCAGCAGTACATCGCCGGTCTGCAAAAATACCTGCCCGCTGCCATGGCGTTGCTTGCCCCTTATGTGAACTCGTATCGCCGCATCGTGCGCGGTGGCGCTGCCCCCATCAACATCGAATGGGGTTACGACAATCGCACCGTCGGTATCCGCGTGCCTCATTCCGGGCCGGAAGCGCGTCGAGTCGAAAATCGGGTCGTGGGCGCCGATGCCAATCCTTATCTGGCCATGGCGGTCACGCTTGCCTGTGGTTATCTCGGCATTGTCGAGAAATTACAGCCAAGCGACGTGACAACTGGCAGTGCTTATGACTCGAACTATCAATTGCCCCGAGAGCTTTCGGAGGCTCTGCGCCAATTGGATGCATCCAAGCCCTTGCGTGAAGTGCTGGGAGATAACTTTATTGATGTTTATGTGGCGGTTAAAGAAACCGAGCATGAAGAATTCATGCGCGTCATCAGCCCGTGGGAACGCGAGCATCTGTTGATGCACGTTTGATTTGAACAAAATGAAACAGAATCAAAACGAGGAGAACACCATGTTGGCTACGACCCGTGCAAAGACCGATGAAATCCAAGCACTGGATTCGGCACATTACATGCATCCCTTTACGAACCATAAATCGTTGGCGAGTAAAGGGGCGAGGGTAATCACCCGTGGCGAAGGTGTTTATATCTGGGATTCAGAAGGCAACGAAATTTTCGATGGCATGTCCGGATTGTGGTGTGTCAACGTGGGTTACGGCCGCAAGGAACTGGTTGATGCCGCAGCGCAGCAGATGCAGGTGCTGCCGTACTACAACAGCTTTTTCCAGACGACCAACGAGCCAGCGGCCAAATTGGCAAGGCGAATTGTCAGCCTGGCCGGGGAGCGATTCTCCCATGTATTTTTCAGCTCTTCCGGATCGGAATCGAATGACACAAATGTGCGCATGGTGCGCCATTATTGGGCAACGCTTGGCCATCCGGAGCGCAATGTCATCATCAGCCGGAACAACGCCTATCACGGCTCGACGGTGTGTGGCGCCTCGCTCGGCGGCATGGCGGGCATGCATGCTCAGGGTGGTTTGCCGGTGCCGGGCATCGTGCACATCGAACAGCCTTATCATTTCGGGCTTGCGCCGAATCAGGACAAGGATGCCTTCGGTATCGAAGCGGCCGGTTGGCTGGAGCAGAAGATTCTGGAAGTCGGTCCGGAAAAGGTCGCCGCTTTCATCGGCGAGCCGGTGCAGGGAGCAGGTGGCGTGATCATCCCACCAAAAACCTACTGGCCCGAGATTCAGCGAATCTGTGATAAGTACGGAATTCTGCTGATCTGTGATGAAGTTATCTGCGGCTTCGGGCGGTTGGGTGCGTGGTTCAGCTCGGAAATGATGGGTGCGAAACCGGATCTGATTACCTTCGCCAAAGGCGTGACATCAGGGTATATCCCGCTCGGTGGCGTCGTGGTCGGCAAGCGCGTGGCCGAGGTGCTGATCGAGCAAGGTGGTGAGTTCAACCACGGCTATACCTATTCGGGGCACCCTGTCGCCTGTGCCGTGGCACTGGCCAATCTGGATATTATTGAACGAGAAGGGCTGGTGGAGCGGGTTCACGATGTCACAGGTCCTTATCTCGCCGAGCGGTTTGCCGAATTATCCGACCACCCTTTGGTCGCGGCGCCTGAGACGTTCGGCATGGTTGGCGGATTCGAATTGATGAAAGACAAGGCAAAAAACCAGTCCTTTGATGCATCGCTGGAAGTTGGCATGATCTGTCGCGATCACTGCTTTGCCAATGGGCTGATCATGCGTGCGGTGGGTGATCGAATGATCATTGCCCCGCCCTTGGTTTGCACCAAGTCTGACATTAATGAAATGACGAAACGGGTTCGCATCTGTCTGGATGCGACTCTCAAAGACATACAGTCGCGAGGCTGGATGGATGCAGCGCACTCGGCTGAAGTGACTGCATAAAAGAGCGGCAACGCTTGTAAAGGGTTTGCAGAGGGTGTGCTGGTAACGGTCGCCGTATGTGGCCCTTTGTTGGATGTACTCGAGTTTGGTTTACTTGTGTTGGATGTAATTTTTCGAACTTGCCAATGACCCTGAAGGAGAACTTCATATGAAATCAGTGTTCAAAAAACAATTACTCGGCGGCATGATCGCCGTGGCGTTTACCGCCGGACTGGTTCCGGTTGCAGGAGCGGCAGAGGAGAAGGTCCTCAATATCTACAACTGGTCGGATTACATTGCTCCAGACACCATCTCGAATTTCGAGAAGGAAACGGGCATCAAGGTTAACTACGATAACTACGACAGCAATGAAACGCTTCACGCCAAACTGGTTGCCGGTCATACCGGTTACGACATCGTGGTGCCATCTGCCAACTGGGCCGAGCTGCAAATCAAGGGTGGCCTGTTCCAGAAAATCGACAAGAGCAAGATCCCGAATCTGGTCCACCTCAACCCGGCCATCGAGAAACAACTTGCCGTCGTTGATCCGGGCAACCAGTACCTCGTCAACTGGCTGTGGGGCTACACCACGGTGGGTATCAATGTCGACAAGGTGAAGGCAGCACTCGGCGACACGCCGATGCCCAAAAGCGCCTGGGATCTGATCTTCGATCCGAAGTATGCGAGCAAACTCAAGTCCTGCGGTATTTCCGTGCTGGATTCGGCCTATGAAGTGCTGCCTGCAGCGCTGCATTCCATGAATATGGATCCGTTCTCCAACAAGAAGGCCGATTACGAAGCGGCATTTAAGAAAATCGAGAAGATTCGTCCCTACATCAAGGAATTCTCATCCTCCAGCTACATTGATGATCTGGCAAACGGCTCACTGTGTGTTTCCCTCGGTTGGTCCGGCGACATGAGCCAGTCCGCGCAGCGTGCGATCGACAGCAAGAACGGTCAGAAAATCGAGGTTCTGATTCCAGAAAATGGTGGCCTGGCGTTCTTCGACAGCATGGCGATTCCAAAAGACGCGCCGCACCCGGAAAATGCATACAAGTGGATGAATTACATCCTGCAACCGAAGGTGGATGCCTCTCTGACCAACGAAGTGCTGTACGCGAACCCCAACAAGGATTCCCTGCCCTTTGTTACCCCTGACGTGGCCAACAATAAGTCCGTGTTCCTCTCCGATGCGGATTTGGCAAAACTGGTCACACCCAAGGCCGTCAACAGCGACACCCGTCGTCTAATGACTCGTCTTTACACCAAGTTCAAGACAGGTTCTTAATGTTCCTACACTCCGTCCGTTAAGCACGGGCGGAGTGCTTTTCTACCCAAGTGGATAGTTTGGTGGCTCGATTGGCAGTCAGTTCGAATTGCCGGTTGGTTAGAAAAGTTGAATCTCATGAGGAGATAGGTATGGCATCGGTAACGGCCAATACAGACCGAGAAGTGTTATTGAAGATTGATGGTGTCAGCAAGATCTTCGACGGTGTCGTCAAGGCAGTGGACAATGTTTCCCTGTCTGTGAAAAAGGGCGAAATCTTTGCGCTGGTGGGCAGCTCAGGCTGCGGCAAATCGACCTTGTTGCGGATGCTGGCCGGCTTTGAAGCCCCGACGAGCGGACGGATCTATCTCTCCGGACAGGATATTACCGATCTGATGCCCTATGAGCGGCCGGTCAATATGATGTTTCAGTCCTATGCGCTTTTCCCGCATCTGAACGTATGGGACAACGTGGCATTCGGCCTGCGGCGTGATGGACTGAAAGGCGCCGAACTCGCCAAGCGGGTGGACGCCATGCTCAATCTGGTGCAGTTATCCAAATACGGCAAGCGCAAACCGCATCAACTCTCTGGCGGTCAGCAACAGCGGGTGGCGTTGGCACGTAGTCTGGCCAAGCGGCCCACGCTCTTGCTGCTCGACGAACCGCTGGGCGCGCTCGACAAGAAACTGCGCGAAACCACCCAGCTCGAATTGGTCAACATCATCGAGCAGGTCGGCGTGACCTGTGTTCTGGTTACCCATGACCAGGAAGAAGCCATGACCATGGCCTCGCACATCGCGGTCATGGACGAGGGTTATTTCCTGCAGGTGGGTACGCCTGATGAAATCTACGAGACGCCCAACAGCCGGTTTGTCGCCGGTTTCGTGGGCAACGTGAATATTTTCGAAGGCAAGGTCGACGAAGACGAGCCCGATCACATCACCGTTATCTGCCCCGAATGCACGCATTATGTGGGGCATGGCATTACCGGCACATCCGGCATGCGTGTGGCGGTCGCGCTGCGGCCGGAAAAAATCCAGCTTTCGTCGGTGCAACCGAACAAGAACCACAACTGGTGCGCGGGCGAGGTGGTCGAAATCGCCTATCTCGGGCCGCATACGACCTATCACCTCAAACTCAAGACGGGCATGGTGCTCAAGGTTCAGCAGCCTAATCTGACCCGGAAAATGGCGGACGATCTGACCTGGGGCGATCATGTGTTCGCGCATTGGACCCGTGATGCCATGGTAGTGCTGACAGAATAAGGAGGGCCCGATCATGAGAAAGCAATCCATCATGCCTCGTCTGCGACGGCTGTTCACCGTACGTAATCTGGTGATCGGCATCCCGATGATCTGGCTGTTTGCCCTGGCCGCCGCCCCCTTGTTGCTGGTGCTGAATATCAGCCTGGCCCATATGGAAGTGACTTCGGTGTCCAGCCTGTGGCACTGGGCCGATGACGAGCTGACCCTGAAGTTCAATTTCGGCAACTACCTGTATCTGGGCGAGGATTCACTCTATTTTGACACCTATGTCTCTTCGCTGAAATTCGCGGCGCTGACGACACTGTACTGTCTGATCGTGGGCTATCCGTTCGCGTACTTCATCTCGCGGGCGCCAGCGCATCTGCGCACGATGCTGCTCATGCTGGTTATGCTGCCGTTCTGGACCTCGTTCCTACTGCGTATCTATGCGTGGAAAGCCCTGCTGGCCGATAACGGCATCGTGAACAGCGGGTTGATGGGGCTAGGTGTGATTGCCTCCCCGATCCACATGATGCAGACCCCGTTTTCGCTCACCATCGGCATGGTATACGCCTATCTGCCGTTCATGGTGCTGCCGCTGTACGCGACGCTCGTAAAACTGGATGGCCGCATGCTCGAAGCGGCGGCCGATCTCGGTGCCAGTCCGTTCAAGACCTTCTGGCTGGTCACGGTGCCACTGACCAAACGCGGCATCATTGCGGGCTCGCTACTCGTGTTCATCCCGGCGTTCGGAGAGTACGTGATCCCCGAACTGCTCGGCGGCCCAAGAACACTCATGATTGCCCGCGTCCTGTGGGATGAGTTCTTCAGCAACAACGACTGGCCCATGGCCTCTGCCGTCACCATCGTGATGATTCTGCTCATCCTTGTGCCCATGGCCCTGTTCAATCGCTACAACGATCAAACAAGGGTAGGAGATAAGACATGAAGCACCCTTTTGGACGTTCAGTGTTCGGTCGCACCTGGCTGATCGCGGTATTCATCTTCCTGTATATCCCAATCGTCACGCTGGTGGTGTACTCGTTCAACGATTCACGTTTGAGCACGGTCTGGACCGGATTCACCTTCAAGTGGTACGTGGATGCATCACACGACCGCGAGTTGATCGATGGTTTGATCATCTCGCTCAAGCTGGCGTTCATGAGCGCGAGCCTGTCGGTGATCTTCGGCACGTTCACGGCCTTCGTGCTGGTGCGGTATGGTCGGTTCAAGGGGCGCGGACTTCTGGCCTCCATGGCCAACGCACCGCTGGTCATGCCGGATGTCATCGTGGGTATTTCCCTTTTGCTGATGCTGGTTGCCCTGCAAAAGTGGTTGGGCTTTCCCGAGCGCGGCATCGGCACGATTCTGTTGGGGCATGCCCTGATCGGCACCTCGTTTGCCACGGTGGTGATCATTTCAAGGCTGCGCGAAATCGATCATCGGCTCGAAGAAGCCGCAATGGATCTGGGCTGCAAGCCCTTTCAGGTGTTCTGGCTGGTTACCCTGCCCCTGATCGCATCCGCACTGGTTTCGGCCTTCCTACTTACCTTTACCCTGTCATTCGATGATGTCGTGATCGCAGCCTTCCTGTCGGGGCCGGGGTCGACCACCCTACCGCTCGTCATCTTCTCGCGGGCGCGCTTGGGGCTCGATCCCTCCATCAATGCCGTCGCCACTGTCATCATCGTGGTCGTCAGCATCGGGGTTATTGCGTCCAGCCTGTACCAACTTCGGGCGGAACGTCGACGACAACGCGAAGTTGCCGATGCGTATGCGCAAGGAAAGAGTTAAGAGAAAGGGTCAAGGGAAAAGGTTAATCGGGCCGAGATTGAAACTTCGATTGTTCAAGCCTGATGTACAGGTCTGGGCTTTGGGTCTGAACGTTGAACTGGATTGGCTGATCGGCTTCGCGCCGAGCGAATCAAATCCTCCCTAACCCCCCATTTTTCAAAGGGGGGGAGTCAGCCCTTTTGAACGAAAGCGCATCCCCCTTTGTAAAAGGGGGAACGAGGGGGATTTAAGGCAGCACTGATCTGAGGCGTGCTCAAATCAAACCCCACAGTCGAGCCGGGCGGCTTGGCTATACACCAAATCTGGAGATTTTATGTCTATCCAACTCAAATATCCGGCACTCCTCAAACAAGGCGTTGCCTGGTTGGCGGGTACATGGGTCGGCGCTGATTCCGGTGCCACCTTGACGGTGACGAACCCGGCCACGGCGCAACCGATTGCCACAGTGCCCCTGATGGGGCGGGTCGAAACAGCGTGCGCGATTGCCGCCGCAGCCTTAGCACAAAAAGAATGGCGTGGCTTGACGGCCAAGGATCGGTCTTCGCGATTGAAAACTTGGTTCGCGCTGATCATGCAACATCAGGAAGATCTGGCGCGGATTCTGACCGCTGAACAGGGCAAGCCGTTGGCCGAAGCGCGCGGTGAAATCGCCTACGGTGCCAGCTTTATCGAATGGTTTGCCGAAGAAGCCAAGCGGGTGTACGGCGAAGTGATCCCGGCACCGCAGGGTGATCGTCGATTGCTGGTGTTGAAGCAGCCGATTGGCGTCACCGCCGCCATCACGCCCTGGAACTTCCCGACCGCGATGATCACCCGCAAGGTCGGCCCGGCGCTGGCGGCCGGTTGCGCCATGATCGTCAAGCCCGCCGAGCAGACCCCGTTGTCCGCCCTAGCGCTGGCCGTGCTGGCCGAAGAAGCAGGCATTCCAGGTGGCGTGTTCCAGGTCATTACCGGCGATCCGCGGGAAATCGGCGGCGCCATTTGCGACAGCCCAGTGGTGACCAAATTATCCTTTACCGGCTCGACCGAAGTGGGCCGCATCCTGATGCGTCAGAGCGCGGACACCATCAAGAAGCTGTCGCTGGAACTGGGCGGCAATGCACCGTTCATCGTGTTCGACGATGCGGATCTGGATGCGGCCGTTGACGGCGCCATTGCCAGCAAATACCGGAACGCGGGTCAGACCTGTGTCTGTGCCAACCGGTTGTTCGTTCAGGACGGCGTATTCGATGTCTTCGCGCAGAAACTGGCCGATCGCGTGGCGCAACTGGAGGTCGGCGATGGTTTTACGGACGGCATCACACAAGGTCCGTTGATTGATGAAGCGGCGCTGGCCAAGGTGGAAAGTCACGTTGGCGATGCGATTGCCAAGGGTGCCCGTCTGGTCTCGGGCGGCAAGCGCCATGCGTTGGGCGGCACATTCTATGAGCCGACCGTGCTGGCGGATGTGAGCCCGGATGCGCTGATGTTCCGCGAAGAAACCTTCGGCCCGGTCGCGCCGCTGTTCCGCTTCAAGACCGACGAGGAAGTGGTTGAGCTCGCCAACCGCACCGAATTCGGCCTGGCTTCGTACTTCTACAGCCGGGATATCGGGCGCATCTGGCGCGTGGCGGAAGCGCTCGAATACGGCATGGTCGGCGTCAACACCGGCATCATCTCGAATGAAGTGGCACCCTTCGGCGGGGTCAAGCAGTCGGGTCTGGGGCGTGAAGGTTCCCACCACGGCATCGACGAGTATCTGGAAATCAAATACGTCGCCATGGCGGGTCTGTAAGCACGCTTGGTGAGAAACAGGGCCGCGCCACAGTTCGGCCAGCACAGCAAAAAAGCACAGCAAAAAACACGGTAAACAGGGGTGATGAAATGAACACGATTGATTGGCATGCCCGGGCGGCGGCGCTCACGATGGACGGTCGCGCCTGGATCAACGGTCAGCGCGTCGATGCGGTTGATGGCAGCACCTTCGAGTGTCTGTCGCCGGTCGATGGCCGCAAACTGGCAGACGTGGCGCGCTGCAAGGCGGCGGATGTCGACCGGGCGGTTGCGGCAGCGCGTGAGGCCTTCGAAGACCGGCGCTGGGCTGGTCTGTCGCCGCGAGCGCGCAAGACGATCCTGATCCGTTTTGCCGATCTGGTATTGGCGAACCGTGAAGAACTGGCATTGCTGGAAACGCTGGATATGGGCAAACCCATATCGGCCAGCATGAGCACCGATGTACCCGCTACGGCAAATACCCTGCGGTGGTACGGCGAAGCGATCGACAAGGTGTATGATGAGATCGCGCCGACCAACGACCGCACCCTGGCCCTGATTACCCGCGAACCCATAGGCGTGGTCGCGGCCATCGTGCCGTGGAATTATCCCATGCTGATGGCTTCCTGGAAGATTGCACCGGCGCTGGCCGCAGGCAACAGCGTGATCCTCAAGCCCTCGGAAAAGTCGCCCTTGACCGCGCTGCGCCTGGGTGAACTGGCACTGGAAGCGGGCATCCCGGCTGGCGTGCTCAACGTGCTGCCGGGCTTTGGCCCCGAGGCCGGTTCACCGTTGGCCCTGCATAGGGATATCGACTGCATCGCCTTCACCGGCTCGACCGCGGTGGGCAGGAAAATCCAGATCATGGCGGGTGAAAGCAACCTCAAGCGGGCCTGGTGCGAACTGGGCGGCAAGTCACCCAATATCGTGTTTGCCGATTGCCCCGATCTGGATCGTGCCGTGGCCGCCGCGGCCGGTTCGATCTTCTACAATCAGGGCGAGAGCTGCAACGCGCCGTCGCGCCTGCTGGTCGAGCGTTCCATCCGCGATGAATTCGTCGAGAAACTCAAGCAATACTCGCCCAAGCACATGCCGGGCGACCCGCTCGATCCCAACACCACCATGGGCGCGCTGGTCGACCAGATGCAGATGGACAACGTGCTCAAATACATCGAAGCGGGCAAAAGCCAAGGCGCGACCTTGTGCTGCGGCGGCGAGCAGGTTCGCACGGAAACCGGCGGTTTCTATGTGGCGCCGACCATTTTCGACGGCGTGACCAATGAAATGATCATCGCCAGCGAGGAAATCTTCGGCCCCGTGCTGTCGATCATCACTTTCGATTCGCAGGAAGAAGCGATTCGAATCGCCAACGACACCAGCTACGGCCTGGCCGCCGCCGTCTGGACGCGGGATATTTCGCGGGCGCATCTTATGGCCCGTGCCCTGCGCGCCGGGACCGTGCACGTCAACTGCTATGACGAAGACGACATCACCGTGCCGTTCGGCGGCTTCAAGCAATCCGGCAACGGTCGCGACAAGTCGCTGCACGCGCTCGAAAAATACACCGAACTCAAAACCACGTGGATCAGCCTCGCCTGATACGGCGAGCAAGGAACAGCGACATGACCGCCCATGCAATGACAAACAACGCCCAAACAATCGCGCCATCCGATCAATCCAGAAACGCAGATCTGCAGGCGCGCCGGCTGGCCGCCACACCGCGCGGTGTCGGCGTGATGGCCGGTTTCTACATCGACCGCGCGCAGAACGCCGAAGTGTGGGACGTGGAAGGCAATCGTTATATCGATTTCGCCGGTGGTATCGCCGTGCTCAATACCGGCCATCGTCATCCGGCGCTGGTTGCGGCCATCGAGGAGCAACTCAAGCGCTTCACGCACACCTGCTATCAGGTGCTGCCCTATGAAAGCTACGTGAGTCTGGCCGAACGCATCAATGCGCTGGTGCCCGGCGATTTCGCCAAAAAGACGGCCTTCTTTTCCAGCGGCGCGGAAGCGGTGGAAAACGCCGTCAAGATCGCCCGTTCCAGCACCGGCCGACCGGGCATTATCGCGTTCTCGGGTGGCTTTCATGGCCGCACGATGATGGGCTGCGCCCTGACCGGCAAGGTGGTGCCCTACAAGGTCGGCTTCGGGCCATTTCCTGCCGAGGTCTACCACCTGCCGTTCCCGATGGCCGTGCATGGCGTCACTGTCGAGGACTCGATTCACGCGCTGCAAACCCTGTTCAAGGCCGCTATCGAACCGAACCGCGTGGCGGCCATTATTATCGAGCCGGTGCAGGGCGAAGGTGGTTTTTATATTGCGCCGCCTGAGCTGTTGCGTGGTTTGCGCAAGGTCTGCGATGAGCACGGCATCCTGCTGATTTTCGACGAAGTGCAAACCGGCTTCGGCCGTACCGGCAAGTTGTTCGCCACCGAGCACTATGACGTCCTGCCAGATATCGTGACCCTGGCCAAGAGCATGGCGGGCGGCATGACCCTGTCTGCCGTGTGCGGTCGGGCCGAAGTGATGGATGCGCCCGCACCGGGCGGTCTTGGTGGCACCTACG
>JAJYPA010000337.1 GCA_021795795.1 Pseudomonadota bacterium
TGTTTGACACTCCCCGCATGAGTCCATATAGTACGCCGCATCGGGGCCATAGCTCAGCTGGGAGAGCGCTTGAATGGCATTCAAGAGGTCAGCGGTTCGATCCCGCTTGGCTCCACCAGTAAAATAAGGCACTTAGCGAATATTGCTAGGTGCCTTTTCTGTTTGTCTGACATTTTCTGGACAAGTCGCTGCTTCGCGCGGCACCCTGACGAAGACCTCAACGCTGGTGATGGCACTTGGTGGATACCAGGGTGCGCGTGCGTGTCTTTTTTCCTGTGCCCCGCCATGCCCATACGCCTTATTGTCCAGACGGTGAGAGCATGACGGGTTTTTACGAGCAAAATTCGGCACAATAATTACTGTGTGAATCGCCGGAGGACTACTGGACTGTCCGGTCTTTTCATTCATTGGCACTATCCGATATTTATTCAAACAAACGAACAAACATAATGGATGTCATAAATTCAGCTATAGATAGAAGATATTGTTATATTATATTGATCGTAAATGCGTGTTTGGAAATAAGCATGTTACTGAGATTTTTCCAAGTCATGGTGATAACCGCGTTAATATATTATTTTCAATAAATCAATATATAAGAAGTCTAGCAGGTGAAGTGGTGTTGTAGGAGGTGGCGGTGTGTTTTCAGAGTACCGGGTTTCCGTGATTGAAATGCTGTACCTCTATGATGAACGCACAATGATGTAAAAGCGTGTTCTGTGATGGATACAGACGGGATGTTATTGTTATCATTAAGCCGTGTTCAATGATTGATAGGGCTGCGACATGACGTTCTTTGATGCTCTTGGCTTCCGATGGGATAGATCGGCGGTGCCGACTGCCGTTCCGTCTCACTCGATGGATCGAGTCTGTTTCCGCTTCCACAAGATGCTGCCCGAGTTTGTCTGGGATGCCTCGGTGCTTGAAGGCAATCCCTTCACCTTCCCGGAGGTCAAGACGCTGCTGGATGGCGTGACCATCGGCGGTCGCAAGGTTTCCGATCAGGAGCAAGTCCTGAACCTCGCGGAAAGCTCCAAGCGTTTGCTGGCGATGGTAAAGAGCGGTCAGTTCTCCCTCTCTAAGCCGGTATTCACGGAACTGAACGGTATCGTCGCCCGCAAGGAAGCCTTGGAGTGGGGAGTGTTCCGTGGCGAAGGTCAGGAGAAGAACTACACCCCCGATGTTGGGTTGGGTGAGCATGGGCACCATACCCCGCTGCCGACACTTCCCGGTGCGCCGGAACTGAACCGGGTGTTCAGTGAAGGTGTGGCAGCACTGCAAGAGTGCAAACCGTTTGAGCGGGCGACAGCGTTCTTCCTGTTCGGTGCTTTGCAGCAGTTCTTTTTCGACGGCAACAAGCGCACCTCGCGCTTCATGATGAACGGCGTACTCATGTCGCATGGCATCGACGCGATCAGCGTTCCGGCCGCCAAGGCACAGGAATTCAACGAGAAGATGGTGCGCTTCTATTTCTCAAAGGACGCCAGCGAAATGATGGCCTTCCTTGCCGGATGTCACCCGGATGCAGAGGCAATTCTTCTTCCGCCAGAAGAGGATCGGGCGAGTTCATGAATCTCCCGCATGATCGAACTGCTGCCGAACCGCAACAAGGACACCGTGGTGCGCTTCCTGCACCATCTGGACGGCAAGGAGCGCATCCAGTACGTGGTGATGGATATGTGGGCGCCGTACCGTGATGCCGTCAGGACGGTCATTCCGCAGGCCGAGATCGTGGTGGACAATGGTTCCGATGAGGTAGGTCCATCAGTTCCCCCAGACGGCGTTGGTCGAGGGTCTGGCGGGCATAGCCCTTGGGCAGGATGCCCTTGAGTTTGAGGTTCTCCTTCCCTGCTTCCGATGCCTCGACCGGACTTTACCGTTCCATAAGCAGCGGATAACCGGTTAGCTTAGAAACACCAACAAGCACACCAGCGAGAATGAGTTTTATAAAAAGAATTAATAAAAGCATGTATAATATGTACATAACACCAATATTTATCCCGAGCATTAGAAATGAAATATATACAATGAACGCAACTATCGGAGTGATGCTAAAAATTAATAAATAATTCATTGCGTTGCCGGTATTATTTGACATTTTTCATTCATCTCCTGTTTTTAGGGAAACACCGAACAGAACACGGGTTTAACGCATCAGCGAATTGGACAAATCATGATATTGCTTTGTTCCATACCATTCTCATATGGTGCATCCTTCAGCCAGTCCGGGGGGCGCCTTGCTGTTTCGTTACCGGCATCCAACTGCCTCAACACTTCTGCGGGAAGCAGAACTACCGCCGCACCGCGCAATGCGCGGGTGACTGGGTATGGAGAAATAACGCCGCGGAAACTGGCGTTTTCAATCGCTATCGGCTAGATTTGATGAGGCGCGGTCAGGAAATGCGCATCATCGCGCCGTTCGATCGAACGGAAATCTTCCATCAGAAAAGGGATCATTCCATGAATGTTCACGCCAACAACCAGAGTCTGACTCAGCCGTCGTCTTTGCAGGTCCACGCCAAAAACCTGATACTTGGATTGGGGAATATCGTGTTGTACCTGGTGCCCATTTTTTTGCTCGCCATCCCGGTATCCCATTGGTTGCCTGGCCACTATCTCCTGCTCTTCGTCACCCTTTTCGTCGGCGAAGCCATAGGCGCGCTCCTGCTGATCTTTTTGGAGGGTCGCCGGATCCGCGGGGTGGCGCTGCTGCGCAACCCCTGAGGCGCATGCGCCTTGTCGTACACCGTTGCCCGCCGGAATCAGCGGGTAACGGTGTATTTGCAACCAAACTGGACGTCTGCCGATCAGGCCGGCCCCAAAGCGGGACTCCCCGGATCTGTGATAGCATGGCCTGATCGATACGTTGCCGACGGGCTTGACCAGAATGCCGACGGACTGGGACAAAGTGCAAATTCTGGAGTGGACAGCCGGTAGTGGAACGGCGCCTGATGCGCGTTCCATGGATGCCGCTGGCGTGTGCGCTGCGGACACCTTGTCGGCCAGTACCCCGCCGCTGGCCGCGCAAGCGCGACGGATCTTTGACCGATGGGAACTGATCAGCGCGCCCCTCAGTATCTGGACACACTGGCACACCACCTCCCAACTATTGACCGCGATCCTGGAATGCCAACCCGAACAGGATTTCGGGATGAGGATGATGGCGCCGGACGCCAGCGGAACGGTGTGCCTGACCCTGCCCAGGGATTTTTCTCTGGACCGAAAAAGCCTGGTGGAGCGGGATACTCTGGTGATAGGGCGTGATGCCCTTTTTCACGCCGGTTTCCTGGGCCAGGTGATTGACGTTGGCGCGCAATCGATGACCGTACGTCCAGGGCCGGTGTACCGGTCGCAACGCAGGATCCATCGCCGGTATGCCGTCCATCCGCCCATGGTGGTAGGGCTGCGCGAGGCGCACGGAAACTCGCCATCGATCTTTGTGCATTTGGCGGATATCAGCATGGGCGGCGCCGCCTTCCTTGCGGACTTTCACGGCGCGCCAGCGCAGTCCATGCGAGGTATCGACCCGCGATCCGCGGGAGTCTTGTCGACGACATGGCCCGCCGCGGGACAACTGTTTTGGATTGCGCTCCCGCGACCGGAGTTTGGCGATTCCCTGGAGTTGTCGGCGGCATTCATCCGCCAGCGCGCGATACCCGGAGATGGTCGTACCATTCTATGGACCTTCGCCTGGCAACAGATCACCGCCTTCGCGGATCTCGAAGCCTGGATCGACACGCATGCCTCCGCGGTCCACACCCGGTAAGGGAGCATCCGCTTCCTGAATTCTATCGGCCAGCGGATGGCAGGATTCATCAAACTGTCACATTCATATGATGTAATATGCTGTGGAGAGGATGACACAAGGTTACGGCACATGACTGCACTGCGGTATGCGTCGTGCGGCAGGGCTCCTTATTGTTGGTAATTTCCCGAATCATGAGGAGTCTTCGTGCATAAGCGTGAGCGAGAGGAAACCGGGCAAGGCGGGCTGACGATCGCCGAGGCGCTCAACAGGGCGCCTTTCAGCCCCTTTCATTTGAGAGCGTTATTTGCCACGGCGGTGGGTTTTTTTGCTTCCGCATACGATCTGTTCATCATCGGCATCGCGCTGGAACTCATCCGCGAGCAATGGCACCTCAGCGCGCGAATGACCGGCCTGGTGGGAGGCATCGCTTTTCTGGCCACCGTGGCTGGTGCGTTTACCTTCGGACATCTTGCGGATCGCTACGGGCGGAAATCGATTTATGGCATCGAGGCTGGCTTGATGGTTCTCGGCGCGCTGCTCTCCGCCGCCGCCCAAAATATCACCATGCTGCTCATCGCCAGAGCCATTCTGGGCTTCGGAATCGGTGGAGACTATCCCTTGTCCGCGGTACTGATGACCGAGTACGCCAATACCAAGACACGTGGCCGCATGGTGGCGCTGGTCTTTTCAGCGCAGGCGTTGGGACTGATCGCCGGTCCTATGATGGCCCTGTCGCTGCTCGTGGCCGGCGTCGACCACGATCTCGCCTGGCGCATCATGCTGGCCCTGGGCGCATTGCCGGCAGCCGCCGTGATTTACGCCCGCAGGCGATTACCCGAGTCGCCGCGCTGGCTGGCACGGGCCCGGGGACAGACGCTACAGGCGACGCACAACCTGCTTTCGGTGACGCGCGGAACCGTGATCAACACCCGGGAGGACCCCGTCATTCGAGAATCCATCACGCGATACTGGAAAGCCCTCATCGGCACCGCCGGAACATGGTTTATATTTGACTATGCCTATTATGGGAACACGATATCCACACCGCTTATCATGCGGACTTTGTCGCCCCATGCCGGATTTTTGCAGAATATCGCACTCAGTCTGCTGGTCTTTTCGGTTGCCGCTGTTCCCGGTTATATCCTGGCGATACTCAGCATTGATCACATCGGCCATAGACGCTTGCAACTGATTGGTTTTGGCGTGCTTTCAGCAGCATTCTTTCTACTTGGGGAGCTCCCTGAACTTTCTGGTTTGTCATCTATTTTCATTTTGGTCTACAGTATCTCCTATTTGTTTTCAGAGTTCGGGCCGAATACGACCACCTTTATTTTGTCGGCGGAACTGTTTCCGGTCAACTTGCGCACCACTTGTCATGGAATATCCACAGGAATAGCCAAGATAGGCGCATTCCTGGGCGCGTTTCTGTTCCCCGTGATCCTGTCCTCCGTGGGTTTGTATAATACCTTGAAAATAACGGCCATGTTTAGCCTTCTAGGATTCGGCGTGACGTGGTTCTTCATCCGGGAACCCGCCGGCCAATCACTTGAACTGCTCAGCGGGGAAATAAGCATGGATGCCGTCAAGACGGTACCCGAAGTTCAGTCCGACCGGGCAGGAGTTCAGTATGCCAGCGATCAGTAGAAGCAGCCGTGACGAATCACGGGAGATACTTCTGCACCATGCGCAGATTCCAGACGCCATCATGGAGCGCGAGCGCATACTCTTCACCGACGATTTCCTGACGGCATTGGCGACGGGCGACCCGTCACGCTGGTTTTCCCTGGAACTTTTCGTGGAGGCTTTTTTCTCGCTGATTTGCAGCCACAGTACCATGCTGGCTTGGTTTACCAGCCTCACTGGTGGCATGCACGATAAAACATTGAAACCATATCCTCGGCAGGCCGATATATTCCCGGATGACTTTGCGTTACATTTTGACGCCGCCGATCCTTGCTGGGAGAGTATCCGGTCCAATGACATCATCATCCTTGACGCCGCCAGCGATTCTCCGGATTGGATGACGGCGTTCCGGCATGGCGCTCGAGAGATCGCCATCCTTCCGTTCCATGGCGATAATGCGTACACGCTGATCTTGCTGGGCTCAAACCACGCGGGCTACTTTTCGCAGCTCGGCGAGCGGGCGCTTTTATTTCCTGGATTGGCACGTGATTCACTCGTGGAGGTCAGCAGGAGATCGCTGTGCGATCCGCTGACCGGACTCCCCAACCGGCAGCTTTTTTGGGAACAAATGCAACGTGAAGTAGCCCAATCGAACCGCCGGCAGACATTGATGGGGCTCGTCCTCCTGGATCTGGACCACTTCAAGCAAGTCAACGATATGCATGGGCATCCCGCGGGAGATGCCTTATTACAAGAGGCCACCAACCGAATCAAGACCATTTTGCGGGAGGGTGATACCTGTGCACGGCTGGGTGGCGATGAGTTTGGCCTGCTGTTTCCAGACCTGGTACAACCGGATGATCTCAAAAATATCTGTGGACGCATTACCGAAGCATTTCGCGTTCCGTTTGTGCTGACGCCCGATGTCACCGTGCATGTTTCCGTAAGTATGGGGATGACGATCTATCCGCTGGATAACGCTTCCCTGGATCGATTGGTCGCCAATGCCGATCTTGCGCTGTATAGTTCGAAAAGGTCAGGGCGTGATCAATGCCAGATCTATTCGGTTGATATGGTTTATGAAGCACGTAATCTGGCATCGCATATTGCACTCTGTCAGGATGCCTTGCAAAATAAAAGGTTCGTATTATTTTATCAACCAATCATTAAGGTCGTTGGCGATATCCAGCATGTCGTCGCTCTCGAGGCGCTTTTGCGCATCCATGAAGAGACCGGGGAAGTGCTTTCTCCAGTCGCCTTTTTTGAGGCACTCGATCATACCAGCATGGCGCGGAAAATTGGCTATTTCGTTCTCGAGTCCGCTGTTGCGCAGGCCGCGGAATGGCAACGCGAAGGGATTTTCATCAACATAAATGTCAACATCAGTCCACGTTATTTCTTGCACCACGATTTTCTTTCCGACATAGACACCATATTCGGTAACCATATAGATATAAAGGCGGACTACTTCACCATTGAGATCACGGAATATGTGTCCGTACATGATTTCGAAAACACCGGCAGCATCATTAAAAATCTGAACAAGAGAAATATCAAGGTAAGTCTCGATGATTTCGGAAGAGGGAGCACAACGCTTACCGAACTGCAAACCCTGGAGTTGTCGGAATTAAAAATAGATATGTCTTTCGTGAAGCATATTGTCAATAATCCCCGTCACTTGGCGATCGCCGCGACCATGGTCAACATGGCGCACACCCTGGGCCTGCGCGTTGTCGCCGAAGGCATTGAAAACAAGGAACAACTCCAGCTTCTCCGGTATATGCACTGTGATTTTTTTCAGGGTTATCTGATCGCGCGGCCCATGCCGGCGGACGCCTTGCCCCGATGGCTGGCGGCACGATCGAGGCCGTTGCGGATTCGCCGGCGGTTTCAGTTTTCCAGGCGCGGTCAGCGGCCGCAACGCAGTCCCGCCTGACCGTTCCATGAATCGAGCCCAGCCACGCCTCCTGGAAATTCACGGCTCATCCGCGCAATGCCGGCTTGGCGCCCGGCTTCTATCGCCGGACCCCTTCCACTTCGACGGTGATGTGGATGGTGTTGGACAGTCCTTCCGGCAGGTAAGCGGTCATGCCGTAATCACTTCGCCGGATGGTTGTGCGGGCCACGAAACCGGAGAGATGGCCACCCCAGGGTTTGGGCAGGTAAGCCACATTCCCGGCACCCTTTTCCCGCACCTGAAAGACCACCGATCTGGTGATGCCGCGTAACGTCAACTGGCCATAGAGGTTGCCGGTGTCCTGGCCCGTGGGCTGGTATCGCGTGCTCACGAAGGTGATATCCGGATATTTCTTGACATCAAAAAACGGCTTGTCGCGCAGGTGTTCGTCGCGCAGGGCGAAATTGGTGTTGATGCTGGCGGCCGGTATGGTGATGTGCGCCTGGTTTTTCCGCGGGTCCTTTTTGTCAAAGGTGTAGGTTCCGGAGATTTTGTCGAAGCGGCCGGTAAAGGGCGCAACGCCCACATGCCCGAGCGTGAACAGGACCTCCGTATGTTGCGGATCGATTGTGTAGCTGCCGTCGGGATTGCCGGCCAGCCAGTGGTATGGGGTGGATGTGGCGGGAGCGGCCACGGCGGCTGTGGCCGGCAGACCGGAGCCCAACACGGCAACCGCTACAGCGGCCATGGTTTTTAGCGTATTCATGCGTTTCTCCTCGGTGAAGTCTCGTCAAAATGCAATTTTGCTCACTTCGATGCAGTGTTACTGGTCGGTAACGGGGGGGACGGATCCCGCGGCGCGTTTTCCTCGTTCTTGTCTTCGGCATCCCAGCGTTGCGCCAGCGCGTCCAGCGCATCCAATACTTCCCGCAGTTCCAGTCCACGCCGGGTCAGACCATAGGTCACCTCCGGAGGAACGCTGGGATAATACTCGCGGAAGACGATCCGAGCCCCCTCCAGGGTGCGCAAGCGCTCCGTCAGCATGCGCGAAGAGATGCCGCGCACTTCCCGTTTGAGCGCCCCGAAACGTAGTGGACCGCGCTGTCTCAGGGTCCACAGAATGTACGTGGTCCATGGCCCCATCAGCAAACGGAGCAGGGCATCCATGGGGCATGCGGTTTTCTGTCTGGTTTGTCGGGTCATGGTTACTCATCAATACCTACTTCACAAACCATACTAAATGGTCTTTACTGAACGGGCAATATTCACTGACGCGAGGAGTCTGTCATGAGTAAAATACTGGTTCTGTATCACAGCCTCTGGGGGCATGTCGAAACCATGGCCCAAGCCGTCGCCGAAGGGGTCCGGGAGGTCCCTGGCGTGACGGAG
>JAJYPA010000338.1 GCA_021795795.1 Pseudomonadota bacterium
TAGAACCTTGGCGGCATTTATGGAGAATGAAATAATGTCTATTCCATCCGCATATAAAGGCTTTTAGCGTGCTCCATATCCATTTTAATTGCCGATCAATCACTTATGGCAGTAGAGCAGCGGAAGCGGACCTTTCCTCGCAGCTTGGCGAGGCGTAACATCGATCCGAAAGCTGACCTTCTGGTGATGGCACAACGAACTGCCGTATTTTGACCACTGCCGCCAAGTCGTGCATATCCGACGCAACGTCAGCAATATGTCCTTATGCTGATCTTCGCCTTATCGGGTTACTGTCCGTTGGATTCCTGCGTGATTACAGTCACAATCGAGCAAAAGCGGGATTATTCAATCATCTCTGTCAGACAAAGCAGGAAGAATACAGAAAGGTTCGCATATGGATTCTATGGTTCCTGTACTAGATGACCTGCTCAACGACGTTCGGCTAGCCCGACTGTTCTCAGAAGACGCTCGTCACTGCGCGCTGCAGCTGTGGATTTTGCAGATCAAGTCCGATAATTCGATCGAAAATCGCGTTGTCTACGGCCGTCTGCTCCCCTACAACTTTTCCAACGAACGATGGTCCGCTACTGATGACGATAACTTTTCATCGTTCGGCTCACATCTGGCGCAGATCATCCGATTGAGCCTGTATGTCAAAAGTACCCATTGCGCAGCCTTATTGCGAGGGTTGAGCGCCGGCAGGACTGTTGCGGAGATTAGCCAAGATCTGAACCTCGGCCTTTCAGGCAGGTTGAAGAGAAGATTTGGTACAACGGCGCTTGCCGCCGATAATTTGGCTTACCGCCCCGTGGTCTACCTACTCAACCGTGACGCGGTTAACCTGCTTTCGCCCTCCAGCCCGCATGGCGGGGCAGGAGCATTCAGCGCCTCAATCACTCAGACTGGCAAAATGGCACTGTTCCGCGTGGGTCAGGACTACGACGTCGACCTGACCGCATTTATGATCAAACACCTTAACGCGGATACGGGCTTGGACTTCGGTGGTATCGATGCCACCAGGTTTGGCGATCTAGAGCTACTCGTCTTTCCAGCGTTGGATGACCAGGAGAGGGCTTTACTCAGCGTGAACTGGACTGACGTCCCCAGTAACCTAGTTGCCCGGTTCGACCCAATACAGGTACCACACTTTGATCGCTTCCAGTTCTGTCTGAGGATCGTGAATGGCGGCCAAATTATCCACTCGGCCATTGCCACAGCAGAGCGCAATGCTGAAGACGTATTCGAGTGCAGGTTCGAAATCAGCGATCAACATCGCTCCAGGACGGACAGTACCGAACTGGAGATCTTCGGCTTCCAAGGCGATCATACCCGTGAGGGTACGCTCTGTTGCCGGTGGCGGATCGGGTACATTCGGGAGATCCATCTTCAGGGTCATGTGATCAGCCACGGAGCCAGTCCGGTCAAATTTGACTGGCTCGAAAAAGCTACTCGGCCGTCCGTTTCGGCGCGAGTAAAAGCAGCCCTAACGATCAATAGTGGCAATCATGGTTTTACCAACCATATCGGTACGCGAGAGGCAGACCCTTGGGTCCCAGCGAACCGCGAACTCGTTTCCCTTTTTGCGCGGATCCATCCTCCGAAGTCAGAGGGGCGGTTCTTTTTGCGGTGGAGCCAGGGCGATGGCGAGGGACGGTTGCAATTCGTGGAGTGGTTCAGGGAGCTAATGGCGAAGTACCAGCAACATCAAATAGTCATTTTCGATCCTTATTTTGAGGACGCTGGTTTGGGTTTGTTGTTGCTTTGTGCGGCACCAAAGGCCAATTACATCGTCTTCACGTCCCTACCCAAGCCAAAGGATGATAAGCGCGCACCAGGCTGGAGCAACTTTCTGGTAACAAGTTGCGATTACATCCGCGACATTACACGACGCATCAAGCTGCACAGCTACGGTCTTAGGAAAGGCTTCCTGCATGATCGCAACATCCCTCTATCCGCGCCATCCAAGGAAGGTGTTGCCACGTCGGTCGAGTCCGATAACCCCACTTTGAGCCGGATTAACAACCTAGTAGCGAGCTGTGAGCACAACCGCGATCCACTGAAGCGCATCAATCTGCGCATCTACGGATTGAAGGAAGGCCGACTGCATGATCGCTATATTCTGATCATGGGACCGGACAGACTACCAGTCGCAGGTTTTAACCTGTCTAACTCGTTTCAAAAAGCCGCCGAAAACTATCCTCTGCTGGTCACCCCGATCCCTGCGGATATCTTACTCGAGGTTGAGCAATACAAGTCCGGGCTGGTGCGGGAGGCAAAGGCCGCGCAGCCCGAAGGGGCGACCGAGAATACCGCCATGCGGCTTCTCTTCGATTCCACGGCATCGCCAATGAAGCCGCGACGCTACGAGCCGCTACGCTTCCTCGAAAAAGCCCAGACAGGCGATGTGCTGAGTGTATGGACCGGCGAGCCGTCATTAAAAGGCTTGAGCGGCGATCAGTTAAATGAGCGGATGGCGGCGCTGGGCCTGTACAAGGATGGCTCACTTACGCTGCCAGAGCAGCCAGGTCTGCAAAACTGCCTCGATTCGCAGGTCGGCAATTTTACGGACTTCGCTGCTACCTGGGAGGTGATCGGCGAGGTGCTCGCACACTCATGTTTTGGGGACAACCGCTTTCGTGAACTCGAATTCGAGCGTGATTTTCTGGAATTCCTGGCACGTTACATTAATGGCTCTTTCAAGCGCGAGCATGATGAGGGGGGCAATGAACTGGCCGTGATGGATACACGGCTCTTTCAGGAACCAGTAGAAGCGCTACTAGATAGTCCACGCTACCCGGATTATTTGTTTTATCCGACAAAATATGCAGCTCTGAATTGGCCAGAGTACTTCGCCATTAAGTTTTTGTGGTGGTACGCCCCAGATATTCTGCTGACGATTACCGAGGCCCAGTCGTCCCGTGTGCCAATAGAGCCTCAGGCCCAGGACGTGATGCGGCTATCCCTTTTGAGCCAGATCGTCAGTGAGATTTCGCTGTCGGTGCAGTTCGACATCAGCGAGGGACAGCGGGACCGGCTCGTTAGTAGCGGCAATGGTCTGCTGCAATGGTTGGGACTGCACGCGATTGAGCGGCAGTTGGAAAAGTCAGGAGGACTCACCACAGTGCGGCAGTTGGTGGCCGCCTTTTCCTATCCGGAGCAGGTGCGGACCCTAGGTTGGATGATACATCGCGCGGCAGGGAATCCGAAGAAGGCCGAGATCTACAAAGGCCTGGTCGCGGCGCTACGCGATGCACTCCCAGCAACAATCTCCTCGGACGAACTGAGGCGTCTGGTCAACTCCATGCGCGGGCATATGCGGCAATTGGCTTGGGTAGAGCCGTGGTTATTCCAGGACGTGATCTTTCCTTTGTTGCAAAACGATCGGGCTAAGTTCGATGATGCCTGCGAGATCTGGGTGCAGGAGCTGGCAGAAATGCTGGAGAAGGAACAGCCGCGGCTGTTTAACTTGGTGCGCGAGGGCCAAACGACCAACATCACCGCACTCCTCTTCGCGTGTAGTAGCTCCGAGCGGCAGCAGACCAGTCTGAAGTCGATGCTGGCGATCTTGAAGCGGCAGAGGCGGATCGTGCAACAACCCCTCGCCAGCACCTCTGACTGGACAAGATGGGACAGTGCCCTCACAGTCTCGCTTTGGATGCTGGCCTTCAGCAGATGGTGCGAATACTACATGCGCCAGGGTGGTATGGCCAACCGCGAGTTGGAGCAGTTGTCACATGGCGCCCGCGCACTTGCGATGGTTAGACCAATGATCGAATGGCGCTCGAAGCGCGTCGGCAGGCAGGGCGAACTCGCCGCTTTCCTCGACCAGATAGAAGAACTCCTAGCCTCAAGCGATGAGCGGAGATGTACACTTTAATAGCCAGATTGGCAGCGTGAGCGGTGATTCCCACCCAGATTGGGGACGAGTAGCACCGACTCGACAGCTAACGTTCTGGTGATGCCTTTATGAACTACCGGAGTTCGCTTAAATCGGACGTCGCGCTTGAGCATCGTGAAGATCTTGCGCTGGCCAATTTGCCTGGCGACGATGCCAGCGTTAAGCTTCCCAAGGTCTAAACTCATTCAATGCTCCTTAGTGCATGGACCGGTGAACAGACTCTGGCAGGAGGGACCGTCGCACCCTCTTGTACCCCCAGCGCCGACTCAAAAGCAATGTCTGCTTACAGTCTGCCGCCGACCATCAGGGCTCAACGGCGACAGGGCAGCGGAAGCGGACGCTCGGTGGCGGAGGATTCGGTGCCAAGAAGATTTTGGTATGCTTTTGCTATTTTAACGCCCCAGACACCCTAATACTCGACCATAAGGAACACCCTAACCAGTTGGGACTGGGCCGGACGACTCGATCATTTCCACCTCATCTATTCGTTTGAACGGCTGGAATGTTCCATACTCTTTATTGTAATGCCACTCGTATTTTACCACCCTATCGCCCCAGCTATATCCAATCACCATAAAATGTGTACCATCCCACAATCCAACATTGGAATTTCTTCCTCGGCCAATATACCAACAACCAATAACCAAATCATGGAGGTTGATTTGGGTATAACTGCTCTTATTATTTTCTGAGTCTAGAATCTCTATAGATCGACCGTAATGAGCTTCCCAACCAGTCGAGCCTGGACCGAACGGTTCAACCATCTTTCCTTCATTAATCTTTTTGAGCGGCCGGAATGTGCCGTCTTTATCATCGCAATGATATTCGGATTTTATATCTTGAAAATCAAAGTTTATCCCTATTATCAAAAATTGGCGCCCGCCCCAAAAACCAACATTTCCATATCTTCCGCGACCAATGTACCAGGAACGAACAACAAGATCTGTCTTGCTAATGGCGGTATGGCTGGACACGAGTTATCCCTTAGGTAGATAAGTTTAAAACTTGCAGATATAATAGGACGCCGAGTTAGTATTGCAACCCTCTCTCTTTGCCTCAATTGGCTATTTTTATAGTTTCGGTTGTGCCTGTGTAAATTTTCTCTTAGCGTGCTTGATCGGTTCCTTCACAAGGAAACAATGCTAGAGAAAGTCTCATCCCTAATCAAGGAAAATTTCCAGCCTGCAATAGCGCACAGGTCAGAAAGAGCAAGCCAGTGATGATCATAGAGATCATGAAAGAACCAGCAATGATTGACCTTGGCCCACTCACCGTTTGTATGCTGCCGGATACCGTTGAAATCGCCAGAGGGATCTTCTGCCATCAGCATGTCAGCGCGAACTACAAGGTTCTTCCACGTTCCCGGTAGAAACCGGTAAACAAGATCTATCCTGCACCATTCTGGCCAATCGTGCATTTCAACATCGAGATTTTCCCTCTCATATCTTTCCAGTCCATCCATTTCATCCCGAAGCCAGAGATCGTTTCGCCTGAGTTCAGAGTTGATCCATATCAGCTTATCTGAACAGGCGGAGTAAACCTCCCAAGATTGCGTTTTGAGAACATCTGGTGGAATGCTGATCATACCTAAAGGGACTAACACCTCGTCATATTCAAATCGTACCTGAAGCTTTATCCATATCTCTACTGAACGCACCATATATGGACAAATTGTCGATAGGGTAGCGACGATTTCTTGCGATCTCTTCACCTGCCTTGCGATTCGTTCGAGCCTGCCATCGATTTCTTTGCGATCAAACCGTATCAGTTCTTCGATATCTATCGGTTGTAGCTCGTCATGGTAAAACGGTTGATAGAGATCCGCTTCAGAATCGTTTGGTAGGTTAAAATATGATTCGACAAAGAACCGTATATCACCGCCAAGAAGTGGATCATCAGCATCCTTCATGCGGAGTGCAAATAGATCGCGCCAGCCCTTTACCAACGTCTTAATATTCCGATAAATATCAGATAAATCTAATGTGTCAAGCGTCATTCTAAGTGGTCTCTCCAGGGATCCTTATTGTTTTACCGGAACAATCTCTGAGTCTCCCGCATGCTGGTCGCAGGCGACGAAGTACCATCGACGCTTGGTACGCCGGAGCACCCCGTAGGAACCGCAAGTCTCGCAGGTATGCTGGCAGGCAGTAACAGCGGCATCCAGGATTAGTTCGACAGGTGCATCCTGCTCGCTCATATAGACCACCAGTCCACCAAACTTGGACTTGACCTGACGAATCCTGGGAAACGTATCAGGATCTTCGGACCTTCGGTCATACAGATCCCTGCACATTCCCTCTATGATCGAATACCAACCATCCTGAACCTCGATTCCCCACTCTCTGATCGGTGCATCGTCAGAATCGTCGAACAGTCCTGAATATTTGCTGAACAGGTGTTCCTGGTTTTGCTGGTTCATACCCTGCCCGCTAACGAGATGACATCATTCATTTGAAGCCATCGGTTCATCGTCTTTCCATGGAATCCCACACAGGGTTTCCTTTACGTTTCTCGCGTAACCCCTTCCGGCATGCATGAGGCAGGTGTCAATTATTGCTGCCTCGATTTGCGATTGAATCCGATCCGGTGATATTGTCCCGAGACCACACATTATATCCTGGATGATGCGGGGCATGACACTGATCCATCTGTCGTCGGTTATCTCCGGAAAAATGTTCCTGCCAGCCTCAATGGTCTCCTTGACACACAGATCAAGCAGGCTGGCCAGGGTTAGGCTTATGCGCAGGTCGTGCCATTCAGATTCGGGGTTGATTACCCGATAGGACATGACTACGACATCGTCTTTCCTTAGGTAGTGGCGGACTTGACATTCCATTCGATCTGTTAGGGCGCGGATACGGGTTATTTTCTCATTCCAGCATTCAAACGTCTCTTTGTCCCACCCTGAATTGTCCGTCATGTCAATATCTCCCGCCACTCACCCGGATAGGGCGAGCGTCAATCGATAACCCACCCATTGGCTACAACCGATTCCGCATCCGGATATTCAATGAGGGTGTCTTCTCCTATGATGCGCATGCAATATTTTTCCAGAACCGCATCGTCTGTCTTGATGTATCCAAATCGTCCATCAACGTTCTTAAAGATTACTCCGTCCAGCTCTGCGTTTGGAACGAAGTTTCCGCTTCGCAAGGAAGCTAGCGTGAAATTTCGGGATTCCTGAGACCATTCACGATCTAACATATTGCGTGCACCTTAAATTACCTTGGAGGTTTCGTCTTAAGACTGTCCGGGAAGTTGTTTGAGAACTGCAATGACGGCAGCACAATCTGACATTTTGTTTAAAAAATCGTCATGCCTAATAGCTATTGCAGAGCTATTCTGGGATTGCTTGTTTACTTTTCAAGTAGTCAACAGCTTTCAATACAACGCTACCCCAAACCCGATTGAGCCAATTGTGCGCCGGATGCGGTAGAAATAAAATATGTGCTGACAGAGCCTCTATTCTGTACAGATGCTCACTTAAATCTTTGTCGTCAGAGTCAATCGTGGAGAGACCGTTGCCTGAGCCGGATAGGCCGCGCTCTATGTATACTCTAGAACCACTTCCGTGCACTATAATTAACTTTGGCTCAAGTATACGAAGCTCTTCGATTAGATGATTGACGCAATTTTTTTTCATTGTTGTGGTGGAGACAGATGTTCTATTCTTTGCGTTGATTGGCACGCACTTTACAAGGTTGGGTTGCGCTATTTTGTCGATGACGCACTCATGTTGAGGGTTCGCGTCATGGTTGCAGTTATGTACACAATTACCCAGACAAAAAGCTCCTTTATTGCCCAGAAATACAGCAGCAGTTTTTACTACGCCTTTATAGTGCGGATTAAAGTTCCCGTCAGGATTTTTTTGATAATGCGACTCAATAACTTCCCTTCTCTCTGAAAAACTGTTATGGTCGGGACCCCCGTGATCAATTCCAATAATAGCGATCTTAAAATTATCTTCTTTATAGTAATTCTTTCCTATATAAGACATAACGACTGTATTTCCATGTTCCAAGCCTACACCTTCGCTGCAACTATTATAGTAAAAGCATTCAAATTTATCTGGACAGATTTTTGCGGATTCACAGGCCCAGTGGCGTAGCTCTAAGTCTGGCAGATTTGTACTCATGTATAAAAGCCCTCCGATAAAAGTAGTAGAACCGATCATCTACCGCCAAGAAACGTTTTGACAGTGCATTTATTCTCTTTCTTTTGCCATCCCCGCAAGCAGACGGACACGCCGATCTATCCACATGTCCGCTTCCAGTCTGGTGCTGTCAATCAGTGTGCCACCCAATCCTGTACGGGTATAGTTAAACCAGAACCGCTATTTTTGCATACGCCTGAAAAAAATCATCCTGCAGTAAGGGCATGCCTGGACCATCCAGACGAATGCACCATGCCACATTGTCCATGTCCTCATAGAGCATCGCCACCACATCCGGATGGTGTGCCGCAATCAGCGGTGGAATATCCATATCCCGCATGGACTTTCTGGTGATCTGCAGAACCGGTAAGGGACACACCAGGCTTCTGTCGAGCGTGGTTAAGACAAAATGTCGGTTCCACCCACCGATGCGCTGTTGCCGCCTGATGGCTGTCCCGACACCCATACAATTATTGCGCACCAGGACATCTAGATTCTGGATGAGTGGGATAATGGGAGAAAGCTCAATGGGCATCACATTCCCAACAGACTGACCGGACAGATTTCACAAAACCGAAAATCCACCCATTGCGGACCTGATCA
>JAJYPA010000029.1 GCA_021795795.1 Pseudomonadota bacterium
CTGCCCAAAAACCGTCGAAATGCTGAAATTTGGGGAGATTTTCAGCCAAAACCGGCTCCTCAAGCGAAAAAAATCGCATTGAACGTCAGCCGCCCAGTATTTTCGATTCAATCAGAGGCTCCTTAGGGTAAACAACAGAGAGGAACGAGAGTCATGGAATTGGAAGCACTTGGTTTGCTGGATGGATTGAAGGGGATCAGTGAAGGTCAATTTTCCAGTGAGGATCTGACAAATGCCTGCCTGGATCGGGTGAAACGGCTCGATTCGCAGGTCAAGGCCTGGGAATGGCTGGATCATGGGGCGGCACTTGATGCAGCGCGCAAAGCGGATATGCAGATGGCCTCTGGCGGGGCGCTAGGTGCACTGCATGGGCTGCCCATTGGCATCAAGGACATCATGCTGACCCGAGGCATACCGACCGGTATGGGATCCCCAATTTATAAGGGCAACGTGCCGGACGAGTCCGCCACTGTCATTCGCCGCCTTCAGGCGGCTGGTGGTTTTGTCATGGGAAAAACGGTGACCACGGAATTCGCCTGGCGCCATCCCGGAAAGACGCATAACCCCTGGAATCCAGACTACACGCCGGGAGGGTCCTCCAGTGGATCAGCGGCGGCGGTTGCCTCCGGCATGGTGTCGGCCGCTTTAGGCACGCAGACTGTGGGTTCGGTCATTCGCCCGGCGGCTTATTGCGGAGTGGTGGGGTTCAAGCCCAGTTTCGGATTGATCTCCCGGGCGGGAGTCAACCCATTGAGCCACAGCCTGGATCACGTGGGCATCTTTGCACGCAGCCTCGACGACGCTGCCTATCTCGCGTCCTGCCTTGTCGGCCATGACAGCGCTGACCCAGGAAGCCTTGCAGAAAGCACCTTTGGAACGTTTTCCCTGGAGGCCGTCGCCGGGAAGACGCACTCCGGTCCCTTTCGATTGGCTGCGGTGCGTTCCCCTGTCTGGTCCTTGGCAGATCGGAACCAGCAGGAAATCTGGGAGGCCAACGTGGACGCCCTGGCCAGAGCCGGCGCTGAGGTCGAAAGGGTTGAATTACCGCCTTCGTTCCTAAATGCGCTGGACATCCTGCGCACGATCCTGTTGGCGGAAGGCGCACAAATCTATACGCCCCTGCAATTAGCGCATCCTGGCAAGACGAGTTCGGCCATCGACACGTTGATCGAGGGGGGTAAAAAAATCTCCGCAATGGATTACCTCAACGCTCTCGTTGCGGCCAAAGAAATGCGTGCCGAGTTGCAGGCCTTTCTTTCCCGGTTCGATGCCATCGTGACGCCTCCAGCTACCGGAGAGGCGCCGAAAACTCTGGTGAATACGGGGGATCCCAGCTTCTGCGGAATCTGGACTCTCATGGGCGTACCGGCAGTGACCTTCCCTGTCGGGCGTGGACCGTCTGGCCTGCCTTTGGGATTCCAAGTGGTTGGCGCCTATCTGGACGATCGAAAAACCCTTGACGTGGCTGCCTGGTGCAATCGACACATCGGGGTTCAACTTGGTCTTTCTCCAGATCTCTCGATTCTGGAAGCTCAACCCGATTCTTCAGAAGATAGTCAGTAGAAAACTAAAGAATTCTACCCCGTGATTATTCGCCCTGCCAGAAGGTAACGTCTGTTTTGCGCTGGTGGGTTTGCCTTGGTGATGCTGCGGGTGCGACGGTGCCGATATTGATCAAGCCGATGAGTTCCTCTTCGGGCGCGAGGCCCAACCCGGACATCACCTGCCGATCATAGACCCGGCTGCCGGTGAGCCAGATGGTGCCATAGCCCAGATGGTTGGCGGCAAGCATCAACTGATGCGTCGCGATCGCTGCGGCAATGAGTTGCTCGGTAGCCGGCACCTTGGGATGCGCATGATCCAATCGGGCAATGGCCACGACCAGCATGGGTGCTCGCAGGGCGCGCTCGCGTTCACGTTCCAGCAGATCGGGTTCTGTATGTGGCGCTCTTTGCAGCAGTGCCTGCACAAACAGCTCGCCAAGCGCGTACCGAGCCGATCCTGAAATGATCAGAAACCGCCAAGGTTTGAGGGCACCGTGATCCGGTGCACTCTCTGCCGCGGCCATGAGTTGTTGTAATTCTTCATGGGAAGGAGCCGGTTCAATAAGGTATTTGGCGGGTGTTGAATGTCTCTGTATAAGAAACTCAATCAGATTCATGATTTTCCTGTTGTATTTTTGATGGTTTTATTGAGCGAAATTTCAGGGGGTAATGGGGTTTTTTTGAAATAAAGGCTTGGAGCTGAACGCTTTTTGCTTGATAATTTGCGCCCACTTTGAAACATGCTGGATTTATGGCAAAAGAAGATTACATCGAAATGCAAGGCACCGTTGTGGACACCTTGCCCAATACCATGTTCCGCGTCGAGTTGGAAAATGGCCACATTGTCACGGCTCATATTTCAGGACGTATGCGTAAAAACTACATTCGTATTCTCACGGGCGACAAGGTCACGGTTCAGTTGACGCCTTATGATCTGACCAAAGGTCGGATTTCGTTCCGCGCGCGTTAATTCCAAAATCGACCCCCGTTCGTGCTTTCTTTCCTCAAACGCCCAACACTTGGATCGGGCGGGGTGTCGGTAAGGGTCTCACTTCAACGCGTGTCTTTGATTCAATCACCCTTTGTATCGCTGTGGCCGTTTTAGCCAGGGGATTCCGCAGTTAACGCTTCTTCCGCAGGCTGGATAGTTAGCACTGGGATACCGGCCTCATCGAGTGAGAACCGGACGTTGCCGCCACGTTCGGCCAGCTCGCCAAATAGCAACTCTTCTGCCAACGGACGTTTGATCTTTTCCTGAATCAGGCGCGCCATTGGTCGAGCGCCCAAGACCTCGTCATAGCCTTCCCTTCCCAGCCACTGGCGAACTTCATCGTCGACAACCAAACGGACTTTCTTTTCTTCGAGTTGCTGCTCCAGTTCCAGTAACAACTTGTCGACTACGTTGGCGATTTGACGTGGGGCCAATGCCTTGAACTGGACAATGGCGTCCAGACGGTTGCGGAACTCAGGGGTGAAGCCACGTTTGATCGCGTCCATACCGTCGGGGCTGTGGTCCTGGACGACAAAGCCCATGCTGTTGCGTGCGAGCATCTCTGCCCCCATGTTGGAGGTCATGATGAGAATGACGTGCCGGAAGTCTACTTTGCGGCCATTCGTGTCCGTCAATGCGCCGTTATCCATTACCTGAAGCAGGACGTTAAACACGTCCGGATGAGCTTTTTCGATTTCATCCAGTAGCAAAACGGCGTGTGGCGTTTTGTTGATGGCCTCGGTGAGCAGGCCGCCTTCTTCGAAACCGACATAGCCCGGCGGCGCGCCGATTAGTCGCGATACGCTGTGCCGCTCCATGTATTCGGACATGTCGAAGCGCACGAGCTTGATGCCGAGTAGGCGGGCAAGCTGTTTGCTGACTTCGGTTTTGCCCACGCCGGTCGGGCCGGCAAAGAGGTAGGAACCGATGGGCTTGTCTGCAGAGCGCAATCCGGACCGCGCCATACGGATGGATGTTGTGATCTGTTCGATGGCATCTTCCTGACCGAACACCACCATGTTGAGGTTGCGATCCAGGTGGCGCAGCACTTCGCGATCTGATGTGGACACGCTGCGTTCCGGAATGCGGGCGATCTTGGCGACGACTAGTTCAATTTCTGCTGCCGTAATGAGATTGCTTTCCGGCGGTGGCTCTATGAGGCGTTGTTGGGCACCGGCCTCATCTATGACATCGATTGCCTTGTCCGGTAAATGACGATCCGAGATGTGGCGACTCGAGAGCCGAACAGCGGCTTCCAGCGCTTCGTCGGAATAAGTCACGCCATGGTGTTTTTCATAGCCACTGCGTAACCCCTTTAGAATAGCGATGGCTTCATGCTCGCTGGGCTCGGGGACATCCAGTTTCTGGAAGCGGCGAGTGAGCGCGGCATCTTTTTCGAAAATAGCCCGGTATTCCTGGTGGGTCGTGGAGCCGATGCAACGCAAATCACCATTGGCAAGCGCAGGCTTGATCAAGTTGGATGCATCCATGGAACCACCAGAGGCAGAACCGGCACCAATCAAAGTATGAATTTCATCAATAAATAAAATGGCATATGGCAGAGATTTGATTTTTTTCAGTACGATCTTGAGCCGCTTTTCAAAATCACCACGATATTTTGTGCCAGCGACCAGAGAACCGAGGTCGAGCGAATAGACCACAGCATCCTTGAGGGTTTCAGGCACTTCGCCTTCAACGATTTTGCGAGCGAGCCCTTCGGCCAGGGCTGTTTTACCGACACCGGCCTCGCCGACCAGCAGTGGATTGTTTTTCCGTCGCCGACACAAGATCTGTTGTACCCGTTCGATTTCCGGAGCGCGTCCGATCAGTGGGTCGATTTTGCCGTCGCGGGCAAGCTGATTGAGATTGATGACGAAGTTTTCGAAGCTGTTCTCATCAGTGACTTCAGGCTTCTCGCGCTCCTTTTCAGAGGGGGCTTCGCTGGTGGCAGGGGCCTCCTGAGTCAGACCATGCGAGATGAAATTGATCACATCCAGGCGCGTCACGCCGGCCTTATGCAGCAAATGCACCGTATGTGAATCCTGTTCGGCAAACAATGCCGCCAAGACATGCGCGCCGGATACTTCGTTCCGTTGAGCGGACTGTACCTGCATGACAGCACGTTGCAGTACGCGCTGAAAGCCGAGCGTGGGCTGTGTCTCACGGGCGTCATTTTCCGGTATGCGCGGTGTGGTGTGGCGAATGTGGTTTTCCAGGTCGACGGCCAGTTGCGAGATGTTGGCATTGCAACCTTCCAGCACGGCGCGTGCGTCCGGGTCCTCGAGCAGGGCATGTGTGAGCGCTTCGAGGGTGACAAACTCGTATCTTTGACGCCGGGATCGGTCAAATACTCGGCTGATAGTGGTTTCCAAGGCTTTGCTTAACACAGAGAACTCCTATCTGATCCCATGGGTTACTGGGGTGCCGGTTCCATCACGCATAAGAGCGGATGTTCATTCTGGCGCGAGACCTGATTGACCTGCGCGACACGGGTTTCGGCGATTTCCCGCGTAAACAGGCCGCAGACGCCTCGACCTTTATGATGAACCTCTAACATAACGCGTTCAGCCTGTTCCGTCGACAGGTAAAACAATTCAACCAAAATGCGGACGACGAAATCCATCGGCGTGAAGTCGTCGTTGAGCAGAATCACCTGATACATCGGTGGCTCGGCGACAATAGCCTCCGGAATAGATTCTGTCTCAGTGGGAGTAATTTGATCGACCATGTCTGTCATTCTATGTGTGCTGAGCCAAATCCCAAGATCGCAGCCTAAGGTAATAGTTTAGGGCCTAAATTCGCCGCCCAGAGGCTCGTCAGCGACTGGCTGATCTGTGTACTGGTTTTACCCAGAAGTTCTTCGAATGGGCTCTTGCTTGGCGTGAGGTCGACTTCATTTTTGAGGTGCAATTCATCTCGAACCACGCTGCGTACCGTGCCCAGGCCGTCGATCAGTCCGTTCTTCTGTGCCTGTGCGCCGGTGTAGATCAGGCCGGAGAACAGGTCGGGGTCGTTGGCGAGACGTTTGCCCCGGCCTTTTTTGACGGCATCGATGAACTGTTGATGTACCTGATCAAGCAGGTTCTGCATGTATTGCACCTGGACGGGATTCTCCGGAGAGAATGGATCGAGCATGGCCTTGTTTGCGCCCGCGGTCATAAGACGGCTTTCAATGCCCAGTTTGTGTATGGCATCCACGAAGCCGAAGCTGTCCATCCGCACCCCGATCGAACCGACGAGTGATGCCTGATTTGCATATATTTTGTCGGCTGCGGCCGCAATGTAATAACCGCCGGAAGCGCATACATCCTCGACGACGGCGTACACCGGTTTGGCAGGGTACTCCTTGCGCAGTCGCATAATCGCATCAAAGATTTCGCCAGACTGGACAGGGCTGCCGCCCGGCGTGTTCATACGCAGAACGATGCCCTTGACCTGTGTGTTCTTGAATGCCTTTTCCAGTACGGGGATGATTTCCTCCGCGGAGGCTTCCTGCCCTGCGGCAATCACACCGCTGATATCGATGATGCCCGCCGAGGGTTCCTTGATGACAAGACCCTTGCCATCGTCCAGATCGCCGCTGAAAGAAATCCAGGCAATGATCCAGAGCACCAACGCCAAGCTGATCAGCCGGAAAAACACCCGCCAACGGCGTGCACTGCGTTGTTCCTTCAGGCCTTGGCGGGCAAGATCGAGTAATGCCTCGCGCGCCCAGGCATCATCACCCGCCGCAGTTTTTTCCGCTGCGTTCGCGTGCTGTGCGGATGCTGCGCCGAGATTGGGTTCGATGCGCAGATCATCATGTGGCGGCTGGGCGGTGCTCATTCGTTCATACTCACTTTATTCTGGCTCACTTTTTGAGCGGTGGCGGACTGGTACAGCGGCAACAGGCTGGGCAGATCATGAATGACGGCGGCCGGTTTGGCGGCGTGAAGGCGCTCTATTTCGTGTGCGCCATGGGTGATGGCGATGGGGACGCAGCCCGCATTGTGTGCCATCAGCAAATCAAAGTCAGTATCGCCGATCATCCAGGCCTGTGCCGGTTCCAGCCCGAATTCGTCCAGCAGTTCCATCAGCATCAAGGGTGATGGTTTGGAAGCGGTTTGCTCGGCTGTTCGTGTACCAAGAAAGTAGTGACCCAGACCGGTTTCTTCAAGTGCTTCGTGCAGGCCCCTGTTCGATTTTCCGGTGGCAATGGCCAGCCAGCAGCCCGCTTCACGCAGATCGTTCAGCAGGGTTGCCGCCCCGGCATAGGTTTCGAGGGTATCGGTTCGGCTGAAATATAACTGCTGGTAGGTTTTTCCCAGCGCCTGCGCCTGCTCAAGTGAAAGGTTTGGATAGAGTGTCTGGCACGCCTCGACCAGACCGAGGCCGATGATGCTTTGTATCGTCTCGGGCGCCAGCGGCGGCAGGTTACTGCGCGCGATGGCCATCTCGAAGCTGTGCACAATGTGGCCGGTGGATTGAACCAGTGTGCCGTCCCAGTCAAAAATGATCAGTTGGGGTGGAGGTAGGATGTGCTTCATGTCGGGTCGTGTTCCGGCAGCGTTAGGTTGAGTTGTTGTGCCAGCGAACGCCATTTATTCGGGATCGGGGCTGTCAACTGCAGTGGTTGTTCTGTTTGCGGATGCGTCAGCGTCAGGCGATAGGCGTGCAGCAGCAGAGGTGGGCGTCGCCGGGCCGAGGCGCCAGTGGATGGAAAGAGTCGTTTGTCCCATTCCCGTTGACCGTATTTTTCATCGCCGATGATCGGGTGGTTCTCGTGCGCGGTGTGCACACGAATCTGGTGTGTGCGTCCGGTTTCAAGTTGTGCCCGCAGCAGGGTGGCATTCTTGTTGGCGGCCAGCACGGCGAAATGGGTCACGGCTTCCTTGCCCTGCGGGCTGACCTGCACCCGATGCGATTCACCCTCGCCCTGCCACTTTTCCAACGGTGCATCGACGCGTTTGAGTTTGTCCGGCCAATGACCGTGCACGATGGCCAGATACTGCTTTTCGGCATGGCCTTCCGGCCGGAACTGGGTTTGCAGCGAATGCAGGGCGGCGCGGGTCTTGGCCAGAATCAACAGGCCGCTGGTGTCGCGGTCAATGCGATGGGCCAGTTCGAGTTTTTCACCCAGTCCCGTGTGTTGGCGCATGAGTTCGATCAGGCCAAAAGGGATGTTCGAACCGCCATGGACGGCAAGGCCGGCGGGTTTGTTGACGGCCAGCAGGGCTTCGTCTTCGTACACGATCATATCCGCAGCGCGCGCGAGCCAGTTCGGTGAGATCACGCCCGCCGATTCCGGTGAGGCGCTCTGCAGCTTGAGTGGTGGGATGCGGACCTCATCACCCGTCGCGAGCCGCGTGGTCGGCTTGGCGCGTTGACTGTTCACACGGACTTCTCCGGTGCGCAGAATGCGGTAAATCAGGGAACGCGGAACCTCGCCATGCGTCGCACCCAATTCGCGCAGCAGGAAATTGTCGATGCGTTGACCGGCATAGTGCGCATCGACGGTGACGCGACGTACGGATTGTTTCTTTTCGATTGGCTGACCGTAGGGCGCCGAAGGGTGTGTGTTCATTCCCGCATTATGGCGTATTTCTATCGCATTTATTATAGGCATCACGTGATGGGTGTTGTGTTACACTCCTCGGGCTTTGAGTGGCTCGAGCCACTTTCGTCCAATTTTGATGGTGTGGAAATTTTCCATCGGAATGGTGTTGAGGTATGGCTCGAGCAATCAAGCGCGCCACTTCAGATTTCTTGCTTACCCTAACCAATGGGGGCAGGTGACTGAAGCGGGCAGACCGCCGGATCGGCGGTTCGTTCACGAAGCCCTTGATAATCTGTTGTTTTGAAACGGCTTCAAACAGTTTCCGTATTAATTACGATCATCCTGAAGGATTTATGCGCCTGTTCTGGCTGGTGACACTGGTTTTGCTCCATGAGGTTGTGCCGCGTTTTCGCAGTACAACGGCTTGCTCGGGCCACGATTGGATGGCGGCTTCGGTTTTAAACCGCCGTCATCGTTCGTCGCGCCCGGCTAATCTCATGCCAATCGACCTGCAGCCACAATCGCATCAATCTCTCCTCCCAGTGTTAACGCCCCCGCTCAAGGCCGATTGGCCGCAGCCCGCATGGCTGCGCGGGTGGCGTTTTATTCGAGAATCAATCCATGAAAAGAATGCTAATCAATGCCACCCAGGCCGAAGAGATTCGGGTGGCGCTCGTCGATGGACAGACGCTCTATGACATTGACATAGAAACCCCTGGCCACGAACAGAAAAAATCCAATATTTACAAAGCGTTAATCACGCGAATCGAGCCGAGTCTCGAGGCGGTTTTCGTTAATTACGGCGCAGACCGCCACGGCTTTTTGCCCTTCAAGGAAATTGCCCGCAGCTATTTTGATTCGGAGGCCGTCGATGACAAGGGGCGCCCAGTCATCAAGTCGGCGTTGAAAGAAGGCCAGGAAATCATCGTTCAGGTCGAAAAGGAAGAGCGCGGCAACAAAGGGGCAGCCCTCACCACGTTCGTCAGCCTGGCGGGCCGTTATCTGGTTCTGATGCCGAATAATCCCCGCGCTGGTGGCGTATCCCGTCGTATAGAAGGCGACGATCGTGCCGAGATCAAGGCGGCGCTGTCCGAGTTGACCGTGCCCGAAGGCATGGGTCTGATCGTACGTACTGCAGGCGTCGGACGTGAACCCGCCGAACTGCAATCGGATCTCGATTACCTGCAACAGGTATGGGTTGCCATCCTGAAAAAATCCGAGTCCCGCAAGGCACCGTTCCTGATTTATCAGGAAAGCGACCTGATCATTCGTGCATTGCGCGATTACATGCGTAACGACATCGGCGAAGTGTTGGTCGACGAGCCCAGCATGTATCAGCAGGCACTGGATTTCGTGAATCTCGTTTCTCCGGATTCCGTGGACAAGATTCATCTGTATCAGGACCGTACGCCGTTGTTCACGCGTTACCAGATCGAATCCCAGATCGAATCGGCCTACGAGCGAACGGTCACCCTGCCTTCCGGCGGCGAGTTGGTATTCGATGTGGCCGAAGCCCTGACGGCGGTCGATATCAACTCCGGGCGCAGTACCAAGGGTCAGGATATCGAAGACACGGCATTCAATACGAATCTTGAAGCGGCAGACGAGATCGCCCGTCAACTGCGCCTACGGGACTTGGGTGGTCTGGTCGTCATCGACTTCATCGACATGGGGCAACCCAAGCATCAGCGCGAGGTCGAAAATCGCCTGCGTGATGCGCTTAAGGTAGACCGGGCCCGCGTGCAACTGGGCCGCATTTCCCGGTTCGGCCTGCTTGAAATGTCACGCCAGCGGTTGTCCTCATCTCTTGAAGAATCGGCGCAACACGTCTGCCCGCGTTGCATGGGGCAGGGGCACATTCGCTCGGTTGAATCACTTTCCCTGTCGATCTTGCGTTTGGTGATTGATGAATCCATGAAGGATCAGACCGGGCGTGTCGTGGCCCAGGTGCCGGTCGATGTGGGCACCTATCTGCTCAACGAGAAGCGTGAGCAGTTACGTGAGATCGAGCTAAACCACCAGGTCGAGCTCTTGATTATTCCCAACATCAATCTTGAGACACCGCACTTTAAAATCGAACGCGTTCGTCGTCCGGATCTTGCCGAAGCACCGGCCAGTTCGCGTGCCCTGATTGAACCGCTTGCCGTGGCCTTGCCCGAACTGGAGCGTGCGCCGCGACGCCCCATTGCGCCGATCGAACCGATTCGTCCGGCAGCTCAACCCGCGCCACAGCCCAAGGCTGCCGCCAGCGCGCCCGTTGCTGCTACTGTTCCGGCAGCCACCACAAACGCGGCCAATACAAGCGCCTTGGGGTTGCTCAAGCGCGTGATTGGTCAGTTCTTCGGTGGGGGCGAAAAGCCGGTTGAACCGGAAATGACCACACCCAAGGCTCCAGCCAAGAAAGCTTCCTCCAGCCGCCCACCGCGCGCTAAAGACGACAATCGGGCGTCACCTAATCGTTCACCTCGCGCAGTGACACCGGCGAACGAGTCGGAAGCACGGACAGAAGACAAACGTCGCGATGAAAACAAGGTAGAGGGCACGAAGCCGGAAGGTTCGGACAACCGCCGTCGCCGTTCACGCAGCAGAAAACCGGCGGAAGGCCAAAGAGACACCCTGGTCAATGCCACCGTTTCGTCGGTAAATCAGCCTGCTGAAGTACCGGCTACAACCACGGATACCACGGAAAGCAAGGGCCCTGTGAAGGCACTTGAAAAATCCATTGCCCGTCAACGTGAGCCTCGCTCCTCCGAGCCAACCGTTCGTCCCATTGCCGCACACGAGCAAAGCCTGATCGAGCAGCAACTCAAAGCACCGGTGGCATCACCTTCTGCGCTGCCTCTTAACGTTTCGGCCAAACGTGATCCGGCATCCGAACTGGCACCGAATGCGGCCTTGGGATTGCTCGAGGGTGATCTGGTGGTACCCGCTTTGGTTGCTCCAGCCGTAACGACACAGGTAGAAGCCCCGTCAGTCGACCAGTTCGAGGACAAGGCGGCGGGTGAAGTGAATGAAGCGCCTTCAGTCGACTTGGCTCCTGTTGTTGAATTGCAGGTCGAAGCACCGATGGATATGACCATCGCGCCAGATACTCAGATTGATGCAGAACTTGCAACTGTGATCGAATCAGAGCCTGCAGTTCACACGATGGAGGGGATAGCACCAGTCGACGTTTCAGCTCCCGTTTCAGAAGCGGTTGCTGAGCAAATCGTTCAGCAGCCGGTAGAAGCGGCGAGTGATTCTCCGTGGTCGCAGGCGAGTGCTACACTGGCTGCCAAGAGAGAGGAGGTTCCTGCTCCCGCTGCACTGGAGGCCTTAGTCGCGGTTGAACCGGTCATTCAGGAGGCTCAGATGGACGTGCCGCCCGATGTATCAGCATTTGCCGAAGTTGAATCTCCGGTAACTCAGGATGAGACGATTCAAGGGTCATCAGGGGCATCATTCACGCAAGCGCCCGCGGCGGATACGATCATCGAATCCACGCCTGTCGTACCAGATGAACACGTTTCCGTTCAGCTTACCCTTGTTCAAGCGGAAGCAGCCCAGCCGATGCCGGTTGAAGTGGAACAGCCGGAGGCGACGGCGGAAGTTACACCGGATGCGGTACCTCAGGTTGAGACTGCAGTCCAAGAAGGCGTTCAGCCTGAAGTGATAGCGGCCTCGGATTCATCAGAAGAAGAAATTCGCAAGGAACCGAACACCTGAGGTCGGTTTCAATCTATCGGAAATGCGCCATGAGTTGCCTGATGCACAAATAGATATATATCAACATGTTGTACATCCAGACTTAATGGGCGCACTGCCCTTGATTGTCCTTTAATCTAAAGGGTAGCTTGAGAAACCCCATCCTTGGGGTTTTTCGAGGACTTTCGTTGCGGGAAACCCGCAGCGAACTTTCGCTATTTCAATCGCTTACGCGATTGCACGGCACCACATCCCTGTGGTGCCCATTAAGTATTTTAAGCAGCCTGCTAAGAACGATCAGTGGCAGGATGTCCTGCGTGCAGTGACTATAATTCAGGTCTCACAAAATCAGTTTGAGCGGGAGTCTATTCCATGCGCCGAGGTTTTCATGTTGTTCGACTATTGGCCCTGGTGCTGCTGCCGGGCTTATTCGCAACGCAGGTACTTGCCGAGACCGTTGAGCTGGCAGCGGTGGAACAAACGCCCCCCGCTGTACTGCTCAACCTGCCGTTTATGGAAAATCTGCGCGATATTCCTCGCGATCTTCAGGTCATGAGGGCGCAAAAAATTCCCATGCTGCTGTTCATTCATGCCAGTTATTGCGGCTACTGCCAATGGGTGGATGAAAATTTCATCCAGCCCATGCAAAATGATCCAGCCTATGAGGGCCAATTAATCGTGCGGCGGATCGAGATCGACGCGGATTCGTCGATTCTCGATCGAAACGGTCAGAACGAGAGCAACCGTCATTTTGCCGACCGGATGGGGGTGCATCTGGTGCCTGTGGTCGCATTCTTCGGGCCGGATGGTAAGGAAATCGGTGATCCGATCAATGGCGTGACGGTGCAGGATTTCTATCCGTATTATTTTCAACAGGGGATCGAGCTGGCCGAAGCCTGCGCCAAAAACCCCGATCCAGCAAAATGCACGCCCAGTAAAAAGGAAGATCAGCGCAGCTTGTAAATCAGGCTGATGTTTACATCCATCGACTGGATGCCCAATGCGGGCGGTATGGGCTTAAATTGCCCGACTCGCCCGATGGCCTCGATCGCGCCCTGATTCAGTGCCGTGGCGGCAGAAGGTTCCACCAGGTGAATATTCGTAATGCGGCCATCGGCCAGCACGGTGAAGCCGACCCGGATCATGCCTTCCTGAGTCAACCGTCGTGCCAATGACGGGTAGAACTTTTCCCGTTCAATGGCTGCGGCCAGCGCCGATTGGTACTGCAATCTGATCTGGTCGCGCTCGTCTGGCGTCGGGCCGGCGGGCGTTGGCGACGCTTGCGTTTGCTTTGGAGCAATCTCGGTTTGTTTTTCGGATTGCTGAGCTGTTGACGGCTGCTGGCTCGGCGCACTGGCGGTGGTATGAGGTGCCGCAGGCGTCTTATGCATTTTCGCCGCAGGGGGCTTTGCTGTCTTTGGTGGCGCTGGCTGATGCGTCGGTTTGGGCTTTGGCTTTGGAAGGCTCTTCGGTACGTTTTTTTTCTCAGACTTTGGTTCTGGCTTAGGTTCTGGTTCGAGTTCTGGCTTTCGGATTTGCTCTGCTTCGGGTTTGGCGACGGGCGGTGGGGTTAGCGGCTCATCCTCTTTTGGCTCTGGTTCTGGCTTATTAATTGGTTTTTGCGCTGGCTCGGCGGGCTGCGGTCTTGGCTTTGGTGTGGCGGGCGCAAACGAGGCCAGCGATACGGGCACGACGGCTTCCTTGCTGGCATCGGGTTGCGGTGTCGGTTTGAGCCAAAAATACAGCCCAACGCCAACAAGCGCGGCGTGCAGCAGGGCCGAAATAACAAATCCCGTGCGCGATGGACTCATGCCGGCGGCGTTGCCTCAGAGGCAGAAGTCGTGCGGATGGTCAGCTGATCGAGCCCGCGGCTTTTCAGGGCGTCGATCACGGCGACAAACTGGCCGAACGCCGTTTTTTTATCGATTCGGAACACGATGGCCTGATCTTTTTTCAGCGTGTCCAGCCGAGCATTGAGCGCTTCGAGCGTGGTGGCCTGATCATCGACGAAAACGTCGCCAGCCGCATTCAGCGTAATGACGATGGCGGGCTTGCCATCCGCCGGTGCGGCGGATTTGGCCTCCGGCAGGCTGACCTTGATCTGCCCCTGTGCAATGAAGGTGGCGGTCGTCAGCACAATCGCCAGCAGCACGAGCATGATGTCGATGAACGGGATGACATTGATTTGATCGAAGCGGCGCATGCTCGCTTCACCGATCCGTTTGTTGGCGTTGCATGCGCGTCCATTGTGCGGTCAGCACATCGATGCGGCGCAAAAAGCCGTTGTAGATCAGAATCGCCGGTATGGCGACCACCAGTCCCAGCGCGGTCGCTTTCAGCGCCAGCGCCAGCCCCAGCATGATCTGGTTGGCGGCGATTTGCCCGCTCGTTCCCAGTTGATGAAAGGTCAGCAAAATGCCGAGTACCGTGCCCAGAAGCCCGACATAGGGCGCATTGGCGCCGATGGACGAGAGCGTGGTGAGGTTGTGGGTGAGTGCGATATTCAGCGATTCGGGATCGGTGAATTGTGTCAGGTCGACCCGGCGGTAGAACAAATGTCTTTCGATGCCGAGCCAGACAAGAATCAGGCTCATCAACCCCAGTACACCAAAAATAATGGCATCTAGGCCGTTTTGCAGAAAGTCGATCATAGTGGGTTCCGTGTTGCCGCGCCGCCGTGCAGGCGGGTTGTTTTAGTTTATCAAATCACGGAGGAACCCGTGGTGTGTGATTTGAGGTGCCCGTCATTGGAAAGCGGCGGCAAAATGAACTAATGTTGAGTGGCCGACTCTAGTTTATGTTGCCTGAGCTGTGAAATGCCCTTCTGAGTGCATTGAGATCGGGCGGCTGTTTGAATGTTTTTTGGGAGAACTGGACTATGAAAACGCGTACCGCCGGGAAAACCCTGCTCGCTTCGACCGTATTGACCGCTGCCGCGCTGGCAGGCTCCGCATTTGCGGCGGATCAAACCCCTTTTGCCAGCCAAGCTGTGCAGAAATCCACCATGCAACTGGCTGAAATGGCTTGTGGAGGCGCGGGTTCTTGCGGTGGCAACATGAAGCAAGACAACAAGAAAGACGGAGATAAGGCTGACAGCAGCAAGAGCTAAGGCTCGCTTTCTCCTGATTCAAGCGCGCCTAAACCGGCGCGTTTTTTTGTCTGATTTATGAGAGTTCCGCGCGATATCGTCGAGCAACTCAAGCAATGGCAGGAAGAAGGTGGCCCGCTCGGAGCGCACTGAGTATCAGCGCTGCTTGAGTACGATCAAGGTCAGGTTGTCATACAGAGGCTGCAGGCCAATGTGCTCACGCATAGATTCAATGACAGCACTGCAATGTGCCCTTGTGCGTTTGCCAGTGACCTGATTATGATCAATGCCTTACTGGACAAACAGGGGAGAACCCATGGCTATAACGGACTGGCCGGAAGATGAACGACCGCGTGAACGATTACTCAAACGGGGGGCGGGGGCATTATCGGATGCCGAGTTGTTCGCCATCTTTCTGCGCACCGGCGTCGCTGGACGTTCTGCGGTGGATCTGGCGCGAGATTTACTGGCGCACTTTGGCGGTGTGCGCGGCCTGCTGAATGCCTCGCGGCGTGATTTTACCGAAGCCAAGGGGTTGGGTGATGCCAAATTCACGCAGCTTCAGGCGGTATTGGAGCTGGCAAGGCGCCATTTCGCCGAAGAACTGGCAGAAGGTGCGGTGATCGACAGCCCGGAAGCCACGCGCCGGTTCTTGCAGGCGCAGCTGCGGGATGCAGCGCAGGAGGTGTTCGCGGTATTGTTTCTTGACCAGCGTCATCGCGTACTGGCCTTCGAGCGGCTGTTTTTCGGGACCATCAATCAGTCGGCGGTGCACCCGCGTGAAGTGGTCAAGGCGGTGCTGCGGCATAACGCCGCCGCCGTGATTCTGGCGCACAACCATCCCTCGGGTGTTGCCGAACCCAGCACGGCTGATCGGGAGATCACGCTCCGCTTGCGCGATGCGCTCAATCTGATCGACGTTCGTTTGCTCGATCATATGATCGTGGGTGACCGATGCACATCAATGGCGGAGCTGGGAATGATTTGATTGGCGTTCAGGTGCGCCAGTCGATGGGCGGCTCGCCTTGCGCTTCCAGAAACGCATTGATTTTCGAGAACGGTCGCGAGCCGAAGAAACCGCGATAGGCGGAGAGCGGCGAGGGGTGCGGGCTCTGGATGATCAGATGTCGCTGATCCCGGTTGTGTGGTTCGATCAACACCCGCTTTTTCTGTGCGAATGCCCCCCACAAGACAAACACGACCGGTTTCTCCCGCGTGGCCAGCGCTTCGATGGCGGCATCGGTTAATACCTCCCAGCCCTGATTCTGGTGTGCGGCGGATTGTCCGGCTGGTACGGTGAGCACGGCATTGAGCAGCAAAACGCCCTGTTCGGCCCAGGGTGTGAGATCGCCGCGTGTGTTCTCGATGCCGAGATCGTCACGCAATTCCTGAAATATATTGATCAGCGACTTGGGTAGTGGCCTGACGGTGGGGCGTACCGAGAAACTCAGGCCGTGGGCGTGGCCGGGCGTGGGGTAGGGGTCCTGCCCCAGAATCACCACGCGAACATCATCGAATGGTGTGGCGGCAAAGGCGTTGAGCCAATCGGCCTTGTCGGGCAGCAAGTGTTTTCCGCTACGCAATTCCGTACGCAGAAAATTCCGGAGCCGATCGATGGGCTCGGAACTCAATACGGCCGATAGTTGGGCTTGCCAGCCTGGTTCCATCGTTGTGTTCTGTGGCGAATCGGTCATGGCATCAGGCGTTGAATCTGCCAGCCGTCGCTCGTGGGAGTGTAGACAAAACGATCATGCAGGCGCGAGCGCCGACCTTGCCAGAATTCCCATTCATCCGGCAGGAGCCGATAGCCGCCCCAGGACGGGTTGCGTGGTACATCCCCTGCGGGATAACGGGCTTCGATGTCACGGAAGCGCGCTTCCAGCGCTGCGCGGGATTCGATCGGTTGGCTTTGATGGGATGCCGCCGCGGCAATCCGGGATTTGATGGGCCGCTGATTGAAATAGGCTTCGTTATCGGCATCCGGCAGACGTTCGATCCGGCCGGTCACGCGCACTTGTCGATCCGTTTCCGGCCAGTAGAAGGTGAGTGCTGCGAACGGATTTTCGGCCAGTTCCTGCCCCTTGCGGCTGCGGCTGTCGGTGTAAAAGCACAGGCCGCGCGCATCCAGGTGCTTGAGCAGAACGTATCGGGCCGAGGGGCGTCCTTCCTTGGTGGCCGTAGACAGGCACATGGCGGTGGCATCGAAATTGCCCGCCGCTTCTGCAGCCTTGAGCCATTCTTGCAGCTGAAGTGCCGGATCCTCACGCAAGTCCTTGCGGTGCAATTCGCCGAATACGAAGTCCCGCCGGGTGGAACGGTGGTCGAATTCGCCAACATTCTTTTTATCTGGGTCGCTCATAACGTCTTCCTCGTGATTTTTCGGGCATGTTTCATAACATGAGTGTATCAGGACGCGCGCATGGATGATTTTGAGCTATGCTCGTCCGCCCTGTTTTTCTGGAGGTGACTCACGGTGACCAATCGAGCTGTACATATCATTCTTTTGCATGGATTGGGTGCGAATGGCGACGATCTTGCGCCGATCGGACGGATACTGGCCGAATATGTCGGGTGGTCAAATGGTGAGTTTGTTACTCACGCCCCTGATGCGCCCGTCGCGCCCGTGACGATCAACAACGGCTATCTCATGCCGAGCTGGTTTGATATTTATGGCCTTGATCGTGATGCGCCGGTGGATATGCCGGGTGTTGAGGCTTCGGTTGAGCGGATTGTGGCCCTGATCGAGTCGCAAGTGGGCGACGATCCCTACGTGCTGGCAGGTTTCTCTCAGGGCGGGGTGATTGCTTTGCGCGCATCATGTGCGACCAAGTGTGCGCCGATGGCCGTTCTGCTGCTTTCCACCTGGCTACCGGCGGCGGATCAATTCGTGTTGCCACAAGACCGCAAAGCCATGCCGATCTTTATCGGCCATGGTGAGCAGGATGATGTCGTGCCCGTTGCCTCGGCCGCACGGATGGGGCAAGTGTTGAACGCTGCGGGCGCCACGCGCGTTGAAACACATTTCTACACAATGGCGCATCAGATCTGCCCCGAAGAAATGCAGGATATGGCGCAGTTTCTGGCGGATGTGATCCGGCAGCCAAAATAAAAGCCCGCTCAAAGAACAGGCTTCGGGACTCGGTTTGATGCGGAGAATCAGTCCTTGTCGGCCAGTTTTTGCATGTTCTCATTGATTTTGAACAGCACGATCAAAAGTTCACTCCAGATCCGCACGCCGATGGCGCCAAAGATGATCATGAAGATGCCCTTGAAGAACGAGCCGAACGAGAATCCACCGTAGCCGGTAAACATGGAGCCGAGGCCGCCGATCACAACCGCGAGCAGTAACAGCCAATAGATCACCGTGATGATTTTCGGGGTGATCATGTCATCGAAGAAAAACAGATTTTTCATAGCTAAGTCCTTTTGTTATTAATTCGCGAACAAGCGGCGAAAGCGCACCGCCACGAGAAGATTACAACAAAAAGCAATGCATTAGATGACGGTTTGATGGCGGGCTTTTTACGAACGTTCCAATGCCTTTTTCGCAGCGGTCGCCTGCAATCGCACCTGATTCGGTGCGGTGCCGCCGGTGAGGTCGCGCGCGGCCATGCTGCCCTCCAGGGTCAGCACCGCAAACACATCTTGCTGGATTTTTGGCGAGAATGTCTGCAATTGCGCCAAGGGCAATTCAGATAGATCGCAACCGGCGTTCTGGGCGTGGCGTACGGCCTTGCCAACGATTTCATGCGCATCGCGGAACGCAACGCCTTGACGCACGAGGTAATCGGCCAGATCAGTGGCGGTGGAGAACCCCTGTTTGGCGGCGATACGCATCCGCTCGCGGTTTGGTTCGATGGCCGGAATCATGTCGGCGAAGGCGCGCAGGCTGCCCATCAGTGTGTCCACTGCGTCGAACAGCGGTTCCTTGTCTTCCTGATTGTCCTTGTTGTAGGCCAGCGGCTGGCCTTTCATCAGGGTGAGCAGCGCGAACAGATCGCCATAAACGCGCCCGGTCTTGCCGCGCACCAGCTCTGGCACATCCGGGTTTTTCTTCTGCGGCATGATCGAGCTGCCGGTGCAGAAACGATCCGGCAGGTCAATGAAGGCGAACTGGGCGGAGGTCCAGAGAATCAGCTCTTCACTCATGCGCGACAGGTGCATCATGGTCACCGAAGCCGCAGCCAAGAATTCGATGACGAAATCGCGGTCGGAAACGGCATCCAGCGAATTGCGGCTGACGCCGTCGAAGCCCAGCAGTTCGGCCACATAGGCGCGATCGAGCGGGTAGGACGTGCCCGCCAGCGCGGCCGAACCCAAGGGCAGGATGTTCACGCGGCGGCGGACATCGGCCAGCCGCTCGGCATCACGGGTCAGCATTTCGTACCAGGCGAGCAGATGGTGGCCGAAGCTGATCGGCTGGGCGACCTGCAAATGGGTGAAGCCGGGCATCACGGTATCGGCTTCGCGCTCGGCCAGATCGACCAGACCCGAACGCAATCGAGTCAGTTCAAGCCCGATGCGATCGATGGCCCCGCGCAGGTACAGTCGCACATCGGTGGCAACCTGATCGTTGCGCGAGCGGCCGGTGTGCAGTTTCTTGCCGATATCGCCGATGCGGTCGATCAGACGCGCCTCGATGTTCATGTGCACATCTTCATAGGCCACAATCCAGGCAAAATCGCCGCGCTCGATGTCGAGCAGGATGCCGTTCAGCCCGTCGATGATCTTGTCGCATTCCGCCATGGTGAGGACGCCGACCTTGGCCAGCATTTTCGCATGTGCGATAGAACCGGCGATGTCTTCGCGGAACAGACGCTGGTCAAAACCAACGGAAGCGGTGAAGGCTTCAACAAAGGCATCGGTGGGTTCGTCGAAACGGCCGCCCCAGAGTTTGGTCGTCGGCAGTTCGGTTAGGCTTTGGGCGGTCTGTTCATCGGGGCGGATCATGAAGGTCACTCGTTAAAATATCTCGCAGGGTGGCGTAGTATATCGCAAGCCTCGCGCGACCTCCCTTTGATGATCTAACCCGAGGGTTGGTGAGATGGATGGGCAGGGTAAATACAGACAGGGAGCGTTTATGAGCGCAGATAAACCAGATCAATCCAAGCCAGATCAGTTCAAGGGCAATCGACCTCGTTCGCAGCCTACTGCCATCATGGCGTTGCCCGCGTTTTGCACGTCGCGCATCTTGCTGATTACGCTGTTGCTTGGATTCGGGTTGGCGCTGTTGCTGGCCATTGCCCCCGGCGTATCGGAGGACCGCTGGATTCGTCTGGGCACCACTTCATGGTTTGTCGCTTGGGTGACGCTGATTACAGTCGGCGTGTTGTGCGCGCTGCAAAAGCCCCTCTGCCGCCTGCCACGGCATTGGTTGTTAGTGGTGGTGATGTCCATTCTGCTTATCGTCACGTCGATCATCAGCATTCTGGCCTATCAGTCGCTGACCCGATTGGGATGGAATCCATTCGAAAGCCAGTTCGCTTTTTTGTTGCACAATCAGGCGATTGCCTCGGTGGTTGGCGTTATGGGGATCTGGATTTTTTCCCTGCATTGGGCCAAAACCCGGCGAGTGACGGCGCAGACCAAGGCGGAGCTGGATGCACTACATGCCCGCATTCGTCCGCATTTTTTGTTCAACAGTTTGAACACCGTGGCCGCTCTGATCGATACCGATCCCAAGGCAGCCGAAGCGGCGGTTCTGGATCTGGCCTCGATCTTTCGCGCTGCCCTGCACGCGGGCGATACGGCCAGTCTGGAGGATGAACTGGCTCTGACCCGTCGCTATCTGGCATTGGAACGCTGGCGCCTCGGGCCACGTCTGGTCGTCGAATGGGTATTGCCCAAAGATCCGTTGCCGGCGATCACGTTGCCGATTCTGACCATCCAGCCCTTGGTGGAAAATGCCGTGCGCTACGCGGTGGAACGCAGTTTTGAACCGTGCACCATTCGCATCGAGTGTCTGGTGGGTGACCAAGCCATCAGTCTGTTGATCGATAATCCGGTCATCATGGATACACAGCCGCCAGCCCGGGACGGCAACGGGATTTCCCTGCAGAATATCCGTGATCGGCTGGCGTTGATGTTTGGTGACCGCGCGAGCCTGCGCACCGGGGTGATTGACGCGCATTTTCGCGTCAAGCTGGTGCTGCCACGCCCAAAAGCTGATGAGATGCAAGGATGAATTCATGCGTGTATTAATTGTCGATGACGAACCGCTGGCCCGTGTGCGCCTGCGGCGGTTGTTGGCCGAACACCCGGATGTTCTGGTGGTCGGCGAGGCCGATCATGTGGCAAAGGCCGAGGCGTCACTCGCGTCCGAGCCGGAACTGGTTTTTCTCGATATCGAAATGCCCGGTGAGTCGGGGTTGAGTTGGGCGAAGCGGTTACGCCAGTTGGCCGTGCCGCCTGCGATTATTTTCACTACGGCCCATCCCGGGCATGCGCTGGAGGCGTTTGCGAGCAGTCCGATCGATTACCTCGTTAAACCCATCGAGCCTGAGAGGCTCACCCAAGCCCTTGCGCGTGCCGCACAACCCACCCGCGCCCAGCAAAGCCACGAGCCGCGCCTGAATATCCAGATCGGACGTCAGCAGCGCGTGGTATCCGCCTCCGACATCATCGCCGCATTGAGCGAGGACAAGTACACCCGTCTGATCACGGTTGAAGGCGATGTGCTTCTGGAGCAGAGTCTCAAGGAACTGGAGGGTCTGTTCGGCGATTATTTGCTTCGTTTGCATCGACACAGTCTGATCAATCGCGCCCGTTTGCGGGCAATCACCCGCAATGCGTCCGGCCAGCATCTGGCGGATGTGACTGGGTTGCCCGAGCCGCTGGAAATCAGTCGCCGGGCAATGCCCGCCGTGCGCGAAGCGCTGGGAAGTGTCGATTGAAATGGTGCACTAAAATGGGGCCGGATCGCTGAATGTCTGCATGACGCCGCGCACAGGATCCGGAAAAGACAGCGATTCGGCATGGAGCATCAGCCGGCCATGGTTTTGTGCCTGAGGGTGGTAGAGCGTATCGCCCTGAATCGGGTGGCCGATGGACAGCAGATGCACCCGAAGCTGGTGCGAGCGGCCGGTAATGGGTTCCAGTTCCAGACGAGCGTAATCTGCCGTTTCGTCCTGCACGGCATAACGCGTTTGGGATGGTCGGCCCTGTTCTTCGTCGATCCGGTAGCGGGGACGATGTTCCCTGTCCGGGCCGATCGGCCGGTCGATCAAACCTTGCGGTGGCACGGGCGCGCGATCGACATGGGCGATGTAACGCTTTTGTGTGAGCCGATCTTGAAACGCGATGGAAAGTGCGCGGTGCGCCCGAGCGTGCCTGGCCAGCACCATCACGCCCGATGTATCCCAGTCCAATCGATGCACGATCCGCGCTTCGGGAAATTCCTGATTGACTCGGGTAATCAGGCTGTCGGTTTTGTGCGCTTCCTTGCCGGGCTGGGTGAGCATGCGCGTGGGCTTGGCGACGATCAGAAAATCCGCCGTTTCGGCCAGCAGGCGCCAAGGCTCGATGGTGTCGGTTACGCCCGCGAGATGCCTTGTGTTTGAACTCATGAGCGGCTATGAATGGCCGCGCGAAGCGCCGCTTCAATTTCTGCGCAGCGTTTGGGCGAATCGACGGCACGACCCTGCCGCTCAACCACATAGAATGCATCTTCAACGCGTTCACCCAGTGTGCTGACGCGTGCGTGATTGAGGCTGATGTCCAGATCTGCGAATGCGGCGGTGATGTCGGCCAGCAGTCCGGGACGATCCTTGGTGATAATCTGGATTTCGGTGCGTCCTCGACGGTGGTCACTCAAAAACTGAATTTGTGTCGCCACATCGATACTGGCGAGTTGAGGCGGGCTGCGCCGGTGAATGCGGGTGCGCGCTGCATCCGGACTTTGCAACCGGTCGTGCAGGCGCGTGCGCAACATGTCGAGCGACCAGTGATCCAATCGTGCACCATCATGCTGGTCGAGAATGAAGAATTCGAACAACGCCCGGTTCTGTGGATGCGCCGCGGTAGGCGTGATCACGGTCATGTTGGCTGATTGGACGTTCAATCCGCTGCGGTCGAGTTCGGCCACAATGCGGGCGAACTGGCCGTGCTCGTTTTCAGCCAGCACCAGAATCTGGATGGCATCTTGATCGGGGGTATTACTGATCCAAATGACGGGCAGGCCTTCTACACCAAGCGCCAGGCGTGCATGTTGCAGTACGGGGGCGATGTCGGTTCGCAGGAAGTAATCGTCTGGCAGGCTCTGGAACCAGCCGTCGAGGTCTTCGGCGGAAATATTGGCGGCGATGCCTTCGCGAAGCGCTGCCGCTCGGGTGGCGTCGACGATCTCGCGCGCGCTTAACTCACCCTGCTTGAACCAGTTTTCGGTCAACTGGTGTAGGCGCTTGAGTAGGGCATCACGCCAGGAATTCCACAGGTTGGGGTTGGTGGCGCATATGTCTGCCACCGTGAGCAGGTATAGGTCATCCAGTCGGGCAGGGCTGCCGACACTGCGCGCGAATTCCTCCACCACGGTGGGATCTTCGATATCGCGACGCTGCGCGGTGAACGACATCATCAAATGGTTTTCGACCAGCCAGACCAGACGTTCGGTCTCAGCGCCCGGCAAGCCATGCGCCTTGGCAAATTGCCGCGCATCGACAGCGCCCAATTCTGCGTGGTCACCGCCACGACCTTTGGCGATATCGTGGAACAATCCGGCAAGATAGAGCGCCTCCGGGCGTTGGACGCGACGAATGATCTGGCTGGCCATCGGGTGTTCGTCTGCAAATTGAGGCTGGGAAAAGCGCCGCAGATTGCGGATGACTAGAAGGGTGTGGGCATCGACCGTGTAGGCGTGGAACAGATCGAACTGCATCAGGCCGACGATCTGACTGAAGGCTGGGATGTAGGCCGCCAGAACGCCGTTGAGGTTCATGGCCTTGAGTGCTCGGTAGACGCCGGTCTTGTTTTGCCAAATCGCCATGAACAGTTGTTGCGCCTGAGGATTTTTGCGAAAGCCCTCGTCGATGACGCTGAGGTTGGCCCGGAGTTGCCGTGCCGTGGCAGCGCTGGGGCCCAGCAGTTCGGTGTGCTGCGCCAGAAGTAAGAACATTTCGAGGATGGCCGTCGGCGAGCGCATGAATACCTGCGCATCGACAGTTTCCAGTAAATGTCCCCGGATGCGGAATCGGGCGTTGATCGGGACGATACGGTTATCCGGATGCGGGTCGAGTGCTTCACGAAAGTTTTGGAGAATCAGCTGGTTGAGACGTTCGATTTCAATGGTGGTACGGAAGTACCGTTGCATGAAGCGTTCCACGGCAAGGTTGCCGTCCTGCTCGCCCTCATAGCCGAACTGTGCCGCCAAGGTTTTCTGATGCAGCAGCAGAAGGCGCTCTTCGGCGCGTCCTGCCAGGGCGTGCAGACCGATGCGGACTTGGCTGAGAAACGATTCAGCCTCCGTGAGTGTCTGCCATTCCCGATCCCCCAGCAGGCCATGCTCGTGCATGGCATCGAGCGTGCCTGCGCCCGCTACCCGATTGCCGATCCAGCGAATTGTGTGCAGATCACGCAGGCCGCCGGGACTTTCCTTGATATTGGGTTCGATTTTGGCGCCCATTTCATCGAATGTGCGGTAACGCATAGCCTGCTCGGCCGTTTTCGCCTGGAAGAAAGGCCAGTCCTGAAAGACCCGATCTGAACGGACCAATTGGCTCAGTTGCTTGAACAGTGCGGCATTGCCGGTGATCAGGCGGGCATCAAGCAGGTTGGTGTATACCGTCACGTCGTCGCGCCCGGCGATGAGGCATTCCTCGACCGTGCGCACCGCATGGCCGATGACAAGGCCGGCATCCCACAAGTGGCACAAAAAGTTCTGAATGACCGTATCGTGCTCATGCGTTTGAAGCAGGATCAAAAGGTCGATGTCCGAATGCACGAATTGCTCACCGCGGCCGTAGCCACCGACGGCAACCAGTGCGGCACCGCCTCTATCCAGTTCTTGTGGCCAGTAGATTTGCAGCAGTTCATCAATCAGTCGGGTATGCGTTTGCAGAAACATCGTTGCGCCATCGGCTGCCAGCAGCGCCTTGGGCCAGGTTGCAAGATGTGCGGCAATGCGTGCGCAAAGATCGGTAAATTCACCCGACGATGAAATACGAGCTGACTTCATGCAGTGGAAATCATGCTGGATGGACGGGAATCACCACTGAGAATCTCGAAACCATCTTCGGTCACGACGACGGTGTGTTCCCACTGGGCCGACAGGGAGTGATCCTTGGTTACGACAGTCCAGCCATCGTTCAGGAGTTTGATGTCGCGCTTGCCCGCGTTGATCATCGGTTCAATGGTGAACACCATGCCTGGCTCGAGGCGAATACCCTCACCCCGTTTGCCGTAGTGCAGGACTTGAGGATCTTCATGGAAACTTTGCCCGAGACCATGGCCGCAATATTCGCGAACGACGGAAAAACCACTGGATTCAGCCACTTTCTGAATGGCTGCGCCGATATCGCCCAACGTCGCGCCCGGTCGCACTTCCTCGATGCCGCGCATCATGGCGTCATAAGTCACGTCGATCAGTCGTTGCGCCCGGATGGATGGCGTGCCGACGGTGTACATGGCCGATGTATCGCCAAACCACCCATCCTTGATGACGGTGACGTCGATATTCATGATGTCGCCGTTTTCCAGTTTTCTGGGGCCGGGAATGCCATGACACACCTGGTGATTGAGCGAGGTGCACAGCGATTTGGGGAAACCGTGATAACCCAATGTGGCCGGTACGCCGCCCTGCACTTCGGTGATGTGCTTGTGTGCCACCGAGTTCAGCTCATCGGTCGTAGCGCCCGCGAGGACCAGTGGCCGAAGTAGATTCAGGACTTCGGTTGCCAGCAGGCTGGCGTGGCGGATTTTTTCGATTTGTTCCGGCGTTTTAATGATGATACTCATGGTTTTGGCTGCTGGCCTTATTAAGAATAGAAAGCCGAGTGTACCAAATCCGCGCACGCCAATCCCGCGCTGGCCGGTAGCCATGCGGACTTGACTGTGAATGATTTTTAGCTTGAGGTTAGCGAGGTCAGTAGTTGATCGACACGCGCGGTATCGAATGGTCCGATCTTCTGGTAGCGAATATTGCCCTTGGCATCCAGCACGAAGAAGGTGGGCGTCAGGCGAACCGGCCCGAACGCAGCGGCGGCGGCACCCGTTTTGTCCTGTAACACGGTGTAAGGGATTTTCTTTTCCGACACCATGGCCTTGAGCTGGTTGAGTGCGTCATAAGACATCGCCATACCGACTACATTCACGCCTTTGGCCGAGAACTTGTCGTATAGCGCGATCATGTGCGGAATTTCTTCCACACAGCCGGGGCAGGTCGTCGCCCAGAAGGTGATGGCGGTTGGCTTGCCCAGCAGATTGGATAGATCGACAGGCTGGCCGTTGAGGTCTTGCACGGTCAGCCCGCTCAGGTTGACGGGGGTTTCGGTCGAGCAACCGGTCAGGGCACTGATGAGCCCAAGCGCGGCACCGCCAATCAGCAGGCGGCGTTGGGCGGAAAAATTGGGTTCTGCATTCATGGTTTTACCTTGATATCTGCTTGGCCGGAGTGTTATGCCGGAGTGTTGTTATGTCGTGGCCGGTCATGCCTGTTCTTCAAGCGCACTGCGGGTCAGTACGCCAAAAGTCCGCTTGAATGGCGGGATGGTTGTGCGTTGACCGATCAGGACATCGACCTTATTCGTGCGCATGAGTTCACGGGCTTCAATCAGAGTCAGACCAATATCGACTGCCTTGGCCGGGATCATCGTCAACTCGGTGGTCAGATCAACCACCCGTTCGGTCGGTTTCTGCTCGTTCGAAAGCACTTCTGTTGGAAGCGTTTCCTGTGGCTGGTCGTCTCCCGATAAGACTACTTCGGGTAAGACATCTTCCGACTGGTTATGGGGGGCAAGCGTGGCCAGAAAACGATTCAATTCGTAACCTGAAATCACTCCGATGGGTTGCCGGACTCCGTCTCGAACCACCAACCAATCCGGGACGGCGGTCATCAGTTCCTGAAGATGGCGTACGGGGCACTGTGCCGACGTTTCTGTGAAATTGCGGTTGATGATACTGCTGATTGCAATATCGTTCGCATTGTGCCAAAGCGATAGCCCGTGCATTTGATGCGCATTGGCACGCAATACCGTGTCGTAGATGCCGTCTTTGTGAAATACCGTTCGGCTGGTCAAACTGGCGATGATGATCGTCAACATCGCCGGTACGATCGCGCCGGTATCGCCGGTCAGCTCAATGACGGCCGTGAGTGCGGCCAGTGGAGCCTGTAGTGTTGCGCCCATCATCGCGCCCATGCCCAGAACCGTGTAGAAAGCCACGTCGCTGACCGGAATCTGCGTGAAGTTGAGCAAGAGCATACCCAGAGCGCTGCCAGTGAATCCGCCGACAACCAGTGTGGAGCCGATAGGCCCCAAAGGGAGACCAAAACCAAACGTCAGCGCGCTCAGGATAAGCTTTGCCAGTATCATGAATGCCAAGAGGCCTAATGCGAATTTGGCGCTGGCGGCCAGTCCAACGGAGTCATAGCTGATGCTCATGACCTGCGGTAGGGCCAGTCCGATCAGCCCCGTAATGACACCGATGATGCCGAAACGAACCCAGATGGGCCAATCCCAGGTGCGGCGAATCGAAACATCGGTGATGTGAATGTAGCTGGCGGCAAAGGCGCCGATTACCAATCCCATGCCGATCAGGATTGGCACCTCCCACAGGGCGAGGTTATGCATGAGTTGAATGTCGAATGCCGGATTGGTGCCGAAAAACAGGGTAGAAAACAAGGCACCTGCCGAGGCTGCCAGCATGATCGGGATGAATGTTGCCAGTGTGTATTGGCGCACGATCAGCTCCAGCGTGAAGATGACCGCGGCCAGTGGCGTGTTGAATGAAGCAGCGATGGCCGCCGCGGCGCCACAGCCGACCAGCGTGCGCACACTGTTGTGCGGCAGGTCGAGAAATCGACCGATCCAGCTGCCGCCGGTGGCGCCGAGATGAATGCCCGGCCCCTCTCGTCCGCTCGACAAGCCAACCAGCAATGCCCAGACGGCGCTGAAGAACTGTACAACCGCATTTCGCCAGGGAAGATCCGCTTCGAAGCGATGGAAGCGGATGATCACATAGCCTACGCCGACGGAACGAATGGCCTTGGGCAAGTAAAACATGGCCACACCCAGCGTAATGCCACCAATGGCGGGAAGAAAAAAACGCCAGGCCAGCGGTAGAGCAGAATATTCGCCCGGGCTGGGTAAACCAAGAAAATAAATCTGTAGCGATTCCAGCGCGAGACGAAAGGCGGTAACTAGTGCAGAGGCAAATATACCGGCGATCAGACCCAGGATGGCCATGGGGGTTAAGGCGTCCGGGCGGGCGAGTTTCAGCCTGAGCGGATCAAGAATGGCTTGAATTTTATTGCGCACAACGCCCCCCGTTGGGCTCTATTGACGATTGAAGCTTTGTTATGATGCGTTACAGGTAAATTATTTGCCATTTCTGGAGAGGAAAACATGAAGAAAATCGGCATAGTCGGAGGAACAGGCTATACCGGCGTCGAATTGATGCGGTTGCTGGCACGGCATGGCGGGGTGGAAATTACGGCCATTACCTCGCGAGGGGATGCGGGAACGCGCGTGGATGCAATGTATCCGAATCTGCGCGGTGCGATTGATTTATGTTTTACCACCCCGGATGAAGCGAACCTCGCGGATTGCGATCTGGTTTTTTTCGCCACGCCGAATGGGATCGCCATGCAGCAAGCGCCCGAACTGCTGGCTCAGGGTGTTAAGGTGATCGATCTGGCGGCGGACTATCGGATCAAGGATCTGGGCGTCTGGTCGACATGGTACGGTATGACTCACGCCTCGCCAGAGTGGGTTGAGCGCGCGGTGTATGGTTTGCCGGAACTGTATCGTGATGAAATTCGCGATGCCGAACTGGTGGCGAATCCCGGTTGCCACGTTACGGCTACCACGCTGGGGCTGTTGCCGCTGATGGGGCAGGATTGGGTCGATCACACTCGATTGATCGCAGATTCCAAATCGGGCAGCAGTGGCGCCGGTCGCAAGGCCGAGGTACCCATGTTGATGGCCGAAGCGGGTGAAAGCTTCAAGGCGTACTCGGCCAATGGTCACCGTCATCAACCGGAAATTGTGCAAACGCTCACCGCGGTTGCCGAGTGTCCCATCGGGCTGACTTTTGTGCCGCATTTGGTGCCGATGGTGCGCGGTATCGAAGTGAGCCTGTATATTCCGCTTGTTGAAGAACCGACGGCTGATGTGCAGCAGTTGTATGAAGCGTATTACGATGCAGAGCCGTTCGTTGATGTGATGCCCTCGGGCAGTCACCCGGAAACCCGCAGCGTGCGTGGCAACAACCTGTGCCGGATGGCGATTTTCCGGCCTCAGGGTGCATCAACATTGGTCATCAGTTCGGTGATCGATAATTTGGTCAAGGGCGCGGCGGGTCAGGCCGTGCAGAATATGAACCTGATGCTGGGCTTTCCCGAGCAACAAGGGCTTGATCTGGTTGCCCTGTCCCCGTGAAAAACACAACAAAAGTTGAGCATCCGCTCAACTTTTGGGTCATGATTGAATCCATGTTTTGGGTTTAAACCGGCCAGAATTCTGGAGTGTAATGATGAATACAGAAGTTGTTGATGCAGCAGTGGGCGAAGCGCCACTGATCTTTACCGAAAATGCCGCCAATAAAGTGCGCAGTCTGATCGAGGAAGAGGGTAATCCCGATCTGAAGTTGCGCGTCTTCATAACCGGCGGTGGATGTTCCGGATTCCAGTACGGTTTCATGTTCGAAGAATCCGCGCAGGAAGACGACGCACAGGTGGAACGCGGCGGTGTCACTTTACTCGTCGACCCCATGAGCATTCAGTATCTTGAAGGTGCCGAGATTGATTATAAAGAAGACATAACAGGAGCTCAGTTTGTGATCCGCAACCCGATGGCAGCAACCACCTGCGGTTGTGGCTCGTCATTCTCAATCTAGAGGCTTCATATGGATAAACAGGACAACAACGGCTATGTGCCTGGTCTAAAAGGCATACCGGCGGCGGAATCGAAAATTTCTTTTCTCGATGGACAGGCAGGTTTGCTGACATACCGTGGTTATCCCATCGTTGAATTGGCTCAGCAAAGCACGTTCGAGGAAGCTGCCTGGGTTCTGATTAATGGTGAGCTGCCGAATACGGACGAATTGACGCGCTTCGCTGCGGATCTGCGCGCGAATCGTCGCGTTAAATACAATGTACGCGATATCATGAAGTTTTTGCCAATTGATGGTGATCCGATGGAGGCGCTGCAAACCTGTGTCGCCAGTCTGGGGATGTTCTACCCAGGACAGGAGCGCATGACCGCCAATGGTGTCAATGCGGACAGCGAATTCGTTGAGCAGATGATTATCAAGATTCTCGCCAGCATGGCGACCCTGGTCGCTATGTGGGAGCGCATTCGCCGCGGAGATGACCCGATATTACCGCGCACTGATCTGACTTATGCCGAAAATTTCCTGTACATGATGAACGAGCGTGAGCCCGATCCGGTCGAAGCACGCATCATGGACGCATGTCTTGTGCTTCATGCAGAGCACACCATCAATGCATCGACGTTTGCAGCATTGGTTTGTGGCTCAACCCTTGCGCCCCCCAACCTCGTGGTCGCATCGGCCATTGGAACCCTCGCCGGCCCTTTGCATGGTGGTGCCAATCAACGCGTCCTCAATATGCTTGATGATATCGGCTCGGTAGAAAATGTGGCCGGTTGGCTGGATCAACGTCTTGCAAACAAGCAGGTCATTTGGGGTTTTGGGCATAGGGAATATAAGGTAAAAGACCCACGAGCGAATATTCTTCAAGACCTGCTTGAACAGTTACGCGAACACCGTCATGGTCAGATATCCCCGCTGTATGAGCGGGCAAAGGAACTGGAACGTTGTGCTGAGGAGCACCTGTCACCGAAAGGCATTTTCCCGAACGTGGATTTTTACTCGGGGTTGTTGTACGAAGCATTAGGCATTCCCCGTGATCAGTTCACGCCAATTTTTGCCATTTCCCGCACAGCGGGTTGGCTGGCGCATTGGAAAGAACAAATCACGCACAACCGGATTTTCCGACCGACGCAGGTTTATACAGGCTACGAGCCGCGCAGCTACCGGCCTATGTCATTACGTTGATTCGTAATTGATGGGCATTCTAAGCGGGGAAAAATCCACCCAGAATGCGCAAACCTTCGGCTCCCGTCACCGACGGGGCGTTCCCCGCTTCCCCTAATAAAAACTGCCGTGCCAACCAGGCGAAGGCAGCACACTCGACGCATTGCGGATCGATGCCGAAGAGGTCGCTGGTTTCGACCCGCGTTCCTGCGCGGATGTTTTGTACTGACTCTTGAATCAGGCTGGTGAGGAATCTGTTTCTAGCACCGCCCCCCGCCAGGATGACTAATGAATCAGTAGAGGCCGTGAGCCAAGGGCGCAGGGATTCGGCGATGGTTTGTGCTGTCAGTGCGGCCAGTGTGGCCTGAATGTCTTCGGCTGGCAGTGTGTCCAGCTGATGTTCGGCCCGTGCGCGAAGCCAGTCGAGATTGAACAATTCAATTCCTGTTGATTTGGGGGGTGCCTGCTGAAAAAACGGCTCTTTCAGCAAATGTTGCAGCAGGTCTTCGTTCAGCTTGCCAGTTGCTGCCCACTGGCCATTTTCGTCGTAATCAAGTCCGTGTTGCAGTTTGATCCACGCATCCATTAGTGTGTTGGCCGGACCGGTATCGAAGCCGAATAACGGCGTATCCGGGGCCATCACGGCGATATTGCCAATCCCCCCCAGATTGACCGTGATGAGTACGTTGTTTTGACCTTCCTTTGCGCCAAAAAGAGCCAGGTGTGCCGGAGGAACCAGCGGAGCACCCTGGCCGCCTGCCGCCATATCCCGACGTCGGAAGTCAGCTACGACGGCAATTCCGGTCCGCTCGGCGATTATGTTTGGATCGCCAATCTGCAGCGTAAAAGAGGGTGTCGATGCCGGGCGGTGGCGCACAGTTTGTCCGTGGCTGCCTATCGCAACGACATCACTGGCTTGGATACGGTGCTTCGACAGCAAAGCCAGAACGCACTCGCCGAAGCGTTCAGCCATCTGAGCGTCCAATTGCCCAAGGAAATCGATGGCATCGATATGCTCGGGTGTTTTACCAAGTGCCAGTGCGCGCATGTCCTTTGTCAAATCACCTAGGTCGAGTGTTTGGTGGGCGACAACCCGTGCAGGTTGGCCGGAAAAATCCACAGCACAGGCGTCGATACCATCCATGCTGGTACCCGATATCACACCAATGAATATCCCTTTTTCTGCGCGCGCGGCTAGGTCAAAGAAGGGAGACATTGGAACTAGTCCGCCGTGGCTGTGATGGTATTTGTTACAGTTCGTGACGCCTGACGCTCATCCTTGACCATTAAATCCAAGGCGGACTGTGTCTGGGCGAGGAAATCCTGGCGGTATTTTGAGGGAATAGGGTTGGCTTCGGGTAGTTTGGCTACCAGTGGGTCGGTGTATACGCCATTGACATGGAACTCATAATGCAGATGCGGACCGGTTGCATCTCCAGTCATCCCGACATAGCCGATGGTCTCGCCCATATCGACGTGGCTACCTCGTTTTATCTGGTTATTGAAACGGGACATGTGACCGTAAACCGTTTCGAAGCCGCCTTCATGCTTGATTTTAATCACCTTGCCGTAGCCGTGTTGCCAGCCAATGAACTCGATTTTTCCGTTACTGGCAGCTTGGATGGGGGTGCCTGTGGGGGCTGCAAAGTCAACGCCCTTATGCGCCTTAATCTTGTGGTAGAGGGGGTGCATTCGGTGCAGGTTGAATTTCGAGCTGATTCTTGAAAATGCGACCGGATAGCGCAGAAAGCCGCGCTCAAGGTTGGCTCCGTTGGGTTCGTAATAGCCGGTTTTTCCATTTGGGGCGGTATAGCGTACCGCCTGATATGTTTTGCCATTATTGACGAATTCCGCAGCGACGACCGCGCCGGTATCCACGCGCTTGCCGTTCACATACTTCGCTTCATATACGATCCGGAAGTGGTCGCCATTTTGGACGTCGTTGAGGAAGTTGATCTTCCAGCCGAATATCTCAGCCAACTCCATGACCATGCTCGCCGATAAGCCCGACTCAATCGCGGACTGGTACAGCGAGCTGTCGATCACGCCGCTGGCCGTCGTCAGCCGGGTTTCCATCGGCAGAACTATATTGTCCGCAGTGAATTGATCCTCGTCGTTCCGGCGGATGCTAAGGGTTTCGTTGGGGGCGATCTGATAGTTGATTGCCAGCAGTTGGTTGTCGGGGGTCAGCTCGAGGCTGATTTGGTCGCCCGGGCGCAGGTTTTTGAGTGGAGCGGCCTGGTCGCCAACTGCGATGACATCTGAAACAGCCTGATAGCCGAGGCCCAAACGAGAAAAGATTGTCGACAGGCTGTCGCCTGATTTCACCTGGACTTTGGTGGCAATGGGTTCGGCTGCGCCAGCGGTACTCTCAGATTCTGTCAAAGAGATGGCCTGATCGGACGTCTGGTCGTTTAATGGATCGTTTAACGAGTTGCTTATCGAGCTGAACAAGTGGTCAGATAAAAGATCGTTATTCAGGAAGGTATCGGCGGGTTCCGCGGGGGCGTTGGATACCAGTGCAGCGGTGGGTTCAGGGGAGATCGCAGTGGCGATGCTCAGGTCGATGCGTTGATCCAGTGCCGGATCAGTCGGAATCGAGATTTTGGCGATCACGATGCCCAGAGAGCCCACGCCAGCAATCAAGGCGCTGAGGCGAATCCAAGTGGCAACGCGAGATTTCTTCCGCGAAGATGCAAACAGGGGGCGTTGATCCATTGAGTCGGTATTCCATTCAGCATTATTAATATAAGCGGTTACCATACAAGGCTTGCCATGAGGTTTCAATTTAGTGAGAGAGGAATTGTGGACAATCGACTGACGATGGCGTTGGAAGAGATACGCCGTGGCGCTGAAGAGATTTTGTTGGAGCAGGACTTGGTCGAGCGACTAAAGTCCGGCCGTATGCTTCGAATCAAGGCGGGTTTTGACCCGACAGCCCCTGATTTGCACCTCGGGCACACGGTGTTGATTAACAAGCTGCGCCAATTCCAGCAGATGGGGCACCAGATTTTGTTTCTGATTGGCGACTTCACCGGGATGATCGGCGACCCGACGGGTAAAAGTGCGACCCGCCCGACGTTGACGCGGGAGCAGGTGCAGGAAAACGCTAAAACCTATCAGCGTCAGATATTCAAGATTCTGGACCCCGATAAAACAGAAATCGTGTTCAATTCGACCTGGATGGGAGCGATGACGGCGGCGGATCTGATTGAGCTGGCTAGTCGTCAAACAGTGGCGCGCATGTTGGAACGGGATGACTTTTCCAAGCGCTATGGCGCTCATCAGCCTATAGCCATCCATGAGTTCCTCTATCCTTTAGTGCAGGGATACGACTCGGTGGCGCTAAAAGCGGATGTCGAGCTAGGGGGTACCGACCAGAAGTTCAACCTGCTGATGGGGCGCGAGTTGCAGAAGCAATATGGGCAGCCGCAGCAGACAGTCATCACCATGCCGTTGCTCGAAGGGCTCGATGGGGTGCAGAAAATGTCCAAATCGCTGGGCAACTATATCGGAATCGAGGAGGCGCCCGATGAGCAGTTCGGCAAGCTGATGAAGATTTCCGATGAATTGATGTGGCGTTACTTCGATCTGCTCTCATTTCGCCACTTGGTTGAGATCAAGAAGCTGCGCGAGGAAATGCAAACCGGGCGCAATCCACGGGATATCAAGTTCGAGTTGGCGATGGAGATCGTAGACCGATTCCATGGAGAAGGATCGGGTGCCGAGGCGAGAGAACGATTTATTGCCCGGTTCGCAAAATCCGAAATCCCTGACGATTTGCCCGAGCATGACTTGCCCGCAGGCCTTGGCGTGGCGCAAGCGTTGAAAGAGATTGGCATGGTGGCATCAACCTCCGAGGCGTTTCGTCACATGAAGGCGGGCGCAGTGCGCCTGGGTGGAGAAGTTGTCGACGACAAAGGGGCGGTTCTGGAGGCGGGCGAGCACATCATTCAGGTGGGCAAGCGCCGCATGGCGAAAATAAATGTGACAAATGTCACATCGGGGGCTTGACGGAAAGTATCAGGACTGTATAGTTCGCCTCCCTGCTGCGACGGCGTGGCGGGGCGGTCTGAGAGGGCCGGGCACTTAGAAAAATAAGTGTTGACGGGGTGAAAGCGTTGAGTATAATGCGCACCTCCTCGAAACGAGAGAAAC
>JAJYPA010000339.1 GCA_021795795.1 Pseudomonadota bacterium
ATGCGAAACTGCACATGGCAGTCGGGGCGGTGGAGCGCGCGTTTGTCGCCCAACTCGGGCCCTCGGATCTCGCCCTGTTGCCGGTGGCGGTGCGGGCACTGGTCGCGGCCCTCTTGCCGCAGGCCCGTGGTGACGACAAAACGACCCATCAACGGCTGATCGACCTGGCGAATCTGGCCTATGACCATGCCGATCTGCGCGGCGTCGTCCGGATGCAGGCGGTGGTATGGACGCCAACCCCGGCGGAGCGACAGATCTGGGATAGCCTGGTGGTCCGGCATCGATTCGCGCGCTGCCGGTTCCTGGCCTTGTTCGAGGCGGCAGGGGAGCGCGCGCTGCTGCCATCGGCGCATCTGCTCTGGCTCAAGGCCGTGGACCGTCCCCTGTGGTATGCCGTCAACAGCCTGGGCCGGGGCCATCGCTGCCATGTGGAAGGCGCGGGCATTCTCGCGCATTACCGCGCGGAATGCGCGGCGGGGGTACCCTTGCTGAACCCGCAGGTCGACGATGCCGTCCATGGGTTAAGGATGGCCTTGCAGGAAGTGCGCGAGTGAGCACCACTCCGCATCTGGAGACGCGTCAGGTCGCCGTCGACATCCGCCGCAACGGGGACCGGCTCCGCGATTTTCTCGTCCATCACGGCGGCAGTCTGATCCTGCTGATGCTGGCGGTGGCCTGTGCCAGCCCCATCGGCGATGGCTGGGCGGATCTGATCTTCCCAGTGGGCGTGCTGTTCTTTCTGATGGCCCGGTATCACGTCCATCGCGCCGGCTGGCCGCTACGGGCTCCATTCTTCGCTCATTGCCTAGATCCCAAGGATCTGGACCCCTATGGCAATCCGAAAGAGGCCGCGGGCATCTACTATGCCGGCCAGGCGCGGGACGGATCCGGCGGGGTGTGGCTGACGGATCCCGATCTGCGCGCGCATCTCTATCCCGTGGGGGTTTCCGGCGCGGGCAAGACGCAGTTGTTCCATGGCATGCTCTTCAATGCCCTGATGCAGGGTTCGGCCGCCACGAACATCGACGGCAAGGGAGAACTGACCACCTGGGAGAAGGACTACGCCATCGTCCGTCGCTTCGGCCGGGAGGATGATCTCCTGCTGGTCTCCTATGCCACCGGCGGCAAGGACGTGTTCGAGAAAACGCCCCAGCGGCGGATGTCCAACACCGATAATGCCATGGCGCTGTGGGATTCTTCCTCGTTGACCGAGATGATGATGGCCCTGCAGGACCAGAACGAGGCCTCCGATCCCTACTGGATCGGGCGCTGCGAGAGTTTTATCCGCGCCATCATGCCGCCTTTGGTGTGGCGGCGGGAGGAGGGCATCGAGCCCCTGTCGCCCAAGGTAGTGCGCAAGTACCTGGACCTGACCACCCTCGAACAGCTGGCCCGCGACGCGCGCATGCCCCCGGACCTGATGGGCGGGGTGCTGACCTACCTCAGCACCTTGCCCGGCGGCTTCGATCCCCAGGCACCGGCCAAGGGGTCGGGCGATGCCGTGGATCCGGAAACGGCCCGCCAACAGCAGTTGCAGATGGCCTCCCGGGGTGAACAGCACAGCTATGTGGCCCAGCAACTGGTGAACAGCCTGGGTCTGCTCGCCGACCAGTACGGCTATATCTCAGCGACCCCCTATCCGGAAGTGGACTGGCTGGACGTGGCCGTGCACAGGCGCATCGTGGTGGTCATCCTCCCAGCCCTGGGCAAGTCCGAAAAGGGCGCGGAAAGCCTGGGTCGCATCGTCATCGCCAACCTCAAGGGCATGATGGCGCGTATTCTCGGGAGCAAGACCGAGCGCCGGGTGGGCGAGCATCCCGAGCCGCGCATCACCAGGGCCGACCATCCCTACTACATCATCGAGGATGAAAAGCCCGCCTACATGGTACCGGGAGAGGATGTGATCTTTCAGGAGGCGCGGTCATTGGGATTCTGCATGGCGCCGGGAGCGCAGAGTCACAAGCACATGCAGGACAAGCTCAAGACCGTGGCTGATGCCATCGCCGGGGCCGCGACCCGGACCAAGCTGTTTCTCGGTCTGGAGGACCCGGATACCCTGGATCTTGCGCGGCAACTCACGGGCGAGGTCTGGCGGGGCGTGCCGGGCGGGTATCAGCCGGGTGCCCTGCTGCAGCCAGTACAGGAAAACCGTACGACCTTGCAGAAAGACGCCTTTCTGGATCCCATGACCATGAAGGCGCAGCGAGATGGGCAGGCCCTGCTCGTAGCCACGATCCAGACGCAGCGCGGAGAGATCCAGCGTGGGGTCTGGATCAATACCTTCTACGTGCCGGACTTCGATGTTCCAGCGATCCACCTGAACCATCTGATGCCGCTGCTTTCCATGGCGGATTACAGCCTGATCTCCGAGGGCGCACTAGCGCAAGACCACGAGGCGGCGCGCGCGCCCAAACCGGCGCGGTCGTCCCACGAATCGATCGCGAAGGCCGAGGGCAACGGAAGGAAGGCGTCCGACGAGGACATCCACCGGCAGTTGGCCTTGGAGTCATCCAGCCTGCGGGAACTAGGGCAATTGCTGGGAATGACGGCGGAGGCACTGGTGGAGGAGGATGCGTTGCTCGCCGCAATAGAGCGGGTCCTGAAGGAGAAACTGGCCGGCGCGCCGGTGCCCATGGACAACGAAGGTGAAGCGTTGCAGACTCAACTGCTGAGGGTTGCGCCGAAAGGTCTGCAGCGGCGGCAATGAAAGAAACGTCAATAAGGGGCGGTTTTTCGAGAACAACGCTTATGATCAAGGCGAGCCGGATTGATCAGGCATATAGAGGTGAATGGCTGCAAGCAGGCTGTAAGCGGACGCTGGCCTCAACCCCCGAGTAGTGGCAGGATGACAAAGTTGGCCGTGCTTCGGCCGCGATTTATCTCCAGACTTGAGCGATCCGATCACGAGCCATGTGCATATCCATACCCATCAAACTGACTCTCGACAACTGCCTTGACTGATCCCACCCGTCCGCTCCTAGTCGTCTATGTGGCGTGGCACCCGGGCTTTGCCGAGGGCGCCTGGATAGCAGAGGCATTGCGCAAGCATTTTCGACGCGAGCTATACGAGAACGTGGCTGGCGGCACGGGCCTAAGCGTGCTCTTCCGCTCAGTGTCACCATCGGGCACCAATGTACCGCTCCCGATAGACCTCAACGAAGCAGAAACAACAGCAGTCGTAGTGCTGGCTGATCCGCACACGGCTAATGATGATGAGTGGCTGAGATACATTCATGCACTCGCTGAGCAAACGGAGGCAGCTGGGCTCGGTGCCCGTGTTTTCCCCGTCGCAATCGAACAGTCGGCACTGCTGGCACTCGATATTGCTGAACAGGCTCTCCGCTGGGATTATTGGGATGGTTCGACCGAGGAGCGGCAGCAGCAGCTTGTCGGGGAACTTGCCTACGAATTCAGCAGGATGCTGAGGCATTACCTTGAACATCTTAAGAGACCGGCCGAAGACGAAAATGCGCTCGAGGGTTATCTAAGGAAGGTTCAAGTATTCTTGAGCCACTCCAAGCATGACAACGATGGGGAAAAGATAGCTTGTGCTATCCGGGAGAGGCTCCAAGCCGGTCACGGCCTATCGAGCTTTTTTGATGTCCACGACATTCCGGCAGGCCTCCGATTTAATAAAGTGCTGCTGCAGCAGGTTCGGGTCAGCGCCATGGTCGCGATTCACACCGACTCCTATTCGTCCAGAGAATGGTGTAGGCAAGAAGTGATTGAGGCTAAGCGGTGGAATGTGCCGTTTGTCGTCGCTAACAGCCTAAGTCAAATCGACGAGCGTGGTTTCCCTTATATGGGAAACGTCCCGATCGTACGCCTGGATCCCAATGGCGTCGACCGCATCGATGTCGTCATCAGGCGTTTGCTTGACGAAGTCCTGAAGGACTTCCTCTGGCGCTGTAGGGTGGAACTTGCCACCCGAGAGGCAGACACGTCCATCATTTTCGTGCCCCGCCCGCCGGAGTTGATTACGCTAGCATCCCTTCCGCCCGCCGAGGCTGTCCCTTCGCCAATTATCGTCTATCCGGATCCTCCTCTTAGTGCAGAAGAGGAACGGCTGTTTGCTGAGATTGCTCCCCGAGTCCAATTGCGTAGCCTTACTGAATGGCTGGCCGGAGCGTTACGATGAGCTACAAAGAGGTCTTAGGACAGCACACGGTAGCAATATCAACGTCCGAGAGCCCGGATATGTTGACGCTTGGCATGAGCGACGAACATCTCAAGGACGCGATGGCCGAGATTGCTCGCCATCTTCTGGCTCTAGGGGCGCGACTCGTCTATGGCGGCGATTTGCGTTCTAATGGCTTTAGCGAACTGTTATTTGAATTGGTTGCTCGTCACCGGCGTGATGCTGATGCTGACGATCTGCGTGTGGGGGTAATCAACTATCTGGCGTGGCCCGTTCATATCCAGATGGCCGTCACGGACATTGAGCAGGCACATTCGGATCTAATCGGTACAGCCGAGCTAGTTTGTCTGGGACTTGATGGATCTCGCCAAAGCTTGGATGCACGGCGCCAGCTCCCTCAGCAGCAGCCGACTGAAGCTGAATGGTGTGGTGGCCTGACGGCAATGCGAAGGGCAATGCTCGGCGAAACACAGGCGCGGGTCGTGCTCGGCGGCCGGGTTGAACAATACAAGGGCGTTATGCCAGGCATAGCAGAGGAATCGTTGCTATCGCTGCAAGCCCATCAGCCGTTGTTTGTGATGGGCGGCTTCGGAGGGTGCGCGCGCGATATCGCGGAAGCTATGCACCTCGTGGAGCCCTGGACCACTCCGAGACTTGGATGGCCCGGTCACGACGCCTTTGGCGCATTCACAGCGGCGGATCTGAACAACGGACTGACGCTGGAGGAGAACGCGACTGTCGCCCGCACGCCCCACGTCGATCAAGCGATTACGCTCATCTTGCGTGGGTTGATGTCGGTCGGAGCACCGGGATAGCATTGGTCCCAATTTGGACGGCAAGACCTACTGGACCTACTCGATGTCGACTCTGCATGTTAGGCTTTCCTAAAAATAGCGTCCAACGAACATTCTAACGACACAAGGAAGGGGAGGTGGTATGGGTGAGCAGATAAAGAACGTTTTTATCAGTCACGTTCATGAGGATGACGCAGGTCTCGCCGACCTAAAGTCACTACTCTCCAAGAACGGGATGGCGATTAGGGATTCGTCTATCAATTCCTCAAATCCAAACAATGCGTCGGATCCAGATTACATAAAGAGTTCAATGCTTGCGCCCCAGATAAATTGGGCAGGTACTTTTTTAGTCTACGTTTCCCCAAAGACGAAGGATAGCGATTGGGTAAACTGGGAGATCGAATATGCAGCAAAACAGGGAAAACGAATCGTCGGTGTCTGGGAGCACGGTGCCAAAGATTGTGAGTTACCGTCCGCACTCAAGGAGTATGCAGATTCGATAGTTGGCTGGCATGGTAATTCAATAATCGATGCAATAGTTGGCGAGAGGGACACTTGGGAGAATCAGGATGGCAGCCCATGTGCGCCCGTGCCGCTTAAGCGGCATCCGTGCTGAACCACAGAAATGAGACTGCACTCTTATGTCGTCCGCTATGACAGCGGCTTCGCGCCAAACCCCTTCTACGGAAGGTGCACGCTCGCTACCTGTAAACCAGACATCAGACGATCGGCGGCCATAGGTGATTGGGTAGTAGGAAGCGGTAGCAACGACCATTCGGTCAGACGTGGTGGACATCTGGTGTACGCTATGCGTGTCACCGAAACCTTGAGCTTCCGTGACTACGATACTGATCAGCGTTTCGACCAAAAGAAACCATATCGATACGGCAGCCGCAAACAGAGTTGCGGCGACAACATCTACTATCGAAACGCCTCCAACAACGGATGGAATCAGCGTGATTCCTTCCACACCAAGCCAGATGGAACGCCTAACCCAGAGCACATCACACGCGACACGGGCGTCGATAGAGTGCTGGTGAGCGAGGACTTTGTTTATTTTGGTGGGTACGGACCAAGATTTCCGAATGAACTACGTAATTTCGAAGGCCTCGACATTTGTAAGAGCGGCATTGGACGCACATGCTTTGAGCACTCAGAGTTAGTAGACCTATTTGTGCGATGGATCAGATCGCTTGGTGTCAGTGGATATCAATCAGCGCCCTTCGAATGGAGAACATTACGTGGATAAACAACCGGAGGACATCAAAGGGTCAATCATGCTTTCCGAATATGTAGAAGCGATCAGAGATACCGATGTTCTTCCGGAGAGCGATCACCGGACGGTACTGATGGGCCTGTATGGCGAAGTCGGCGGCATCATGTCTACGGCAAAGAAACATGTCCGCGAAGACAAGGCCTACCCTGGCTTCAAGCGAGCGGCCGAAGAGGAGTTCGGCGATACACTTTGGTATCTGGCGGCTTATTGCCGTCGACTGCAAATATCACTCGAATCCATTTTTAGCAAAGTCGCACAGGGAGCGCACTTTGTGGCAACTTGCGCGGCGAGTGATTTGACTTCTGACGCCATCGCCAAAATAGCCGTTCCCGCATCACCGATGCAGATCGACGATGCCCTATTCCGTTTGGGCAGCGCTGCAGCGGCGCTACTCGATTCAAGCGACGATATCCTTGTCATTAGGGATCGTCTTGAGAGGTTTGCGCACTGTTATTGGGAGGCACTTCACGCGTCACACTTGAGTTTTGCCGACATTGTTCGAATGAATATTGCCAAAACCCGAGGCGCATTCCTTGCACCCAACACAGCAGAACTTCCCTCGTTTGACGACCAGTTCGAGGAGGAGGAGAGAATTCCATCTGAGTTTCGGATCAGAATAAATCAACGCCAAACTGGGCGAAGCTACTTGCGCTGGAATGACGTATTCATCGGCGATCCACTCACGGATAATATCGCCGATCCAGACGGGTATCGATTTCATGATGTCTTTCATTTTTCTCACGCCGCGATACTTCACTGGTCTCCGGTATTTCGAGCCCTTATCAAACAGAAACGAAAGAGCAAAGCGCGGTATGACGAAGCTGAGGACGGTGGTCGGGCAATTGTCGTCGAAGAAGGCCTAACTGCATGGATATTTTCGCGAGCCAAAGAATTGAACTATTTCGAAGGGCAGAACCGGATATCCTTCGGTACGCTCAAGACTATTCAGGACTTCACGACCGGTTATGAAGTGTCCCAGTGCCCCCTGAAGCTCTGGGAGCGTGCCATTCTCGACGGCTACGGCGTCTTCCGCAAGGTGCGAGACGCGCAAGGTGGCTGGGTGGTAGGCGACCGCATGGCACGAACGATTCGATATGAACCTCTTTGAGCGATAACAATATGGCAACGCATTCATTTGTACGTGCGCTCGCGGCTCTTAGCTTCGATAATTGCTTCAATCCATACTCAGATCGATGCGAAGTGCATGACTTGCCAGATGCACCTCAACGACGTGCCGCTTTGCTCTCGGCCATGCTCTCGCGGGCGCAATCGCAAGACGTAGACGCCGTTTGGATTGGGCGGGACTTGGGTTACCGGGGAGGTAGGAGAACTGGCCTTGCGCTTACTGACGACATTCATATTGTGCGTCATGCAGATCGGTGGGGAATATCGGCCGATCGGCCGACAATCGGAAGTGCGGTTTCCGAAAGAACGGCAGCGGTAATTTGGAGTATGTTGGAACGCATTGAGGCGGGCATATTCTTGTGGAATGTGTTTCCACTTCACCCGCATGATATGGGCAGTCCCTTTACAAACCGTCAGCACAATGTGAGGGAGCGTCGTGCAGGTGAGGAAGTACTTGGGCGACTGATTCAGTTGCTGAAACCACGCCGAATCGTCGCTATTGGCAACGACGCGGCGATGGCAGTTGCGCGGCTTGAATCTTTGGTTCCAATCGTGTCTGTCCGTCATCCGAGCTATGGCGGGCAGCGACAGTTCATGGACCAGATCAGCGAGATGTACAGTATTATTCCAACCCAGCAGGTGGGGTTGTTCTAGCCAAGGTGTCTATAAAGAGCCAGCAATGTGAGGTAGATGCTAGTCGACCTCGGTCAAGGCATGATCGCGGGCGAAGCGAACGCCGTCTCGAAGTATCGTTGCTCAAGAAAGAAAAAATGCCGTGGCGCACATCGGGCAATATGGTGACACCAGTCCGGGCGATCCTTGCAAAAAGGCAGACCGCAGGCCGCCCAGTGGTCCATCTATCCGAGGGATGGATTCAGTGCCGCATACCTGGTGCGGGATGGTAGGTTGGCGGTGGAGCGGAGGGGGCCGCAGGTGCTTCGGCGGGTGCCGGCCTGGGCGCGGCTCCCACTTCCTGCTTGACGAGCACTGCCTGCTCCAGACCGACAATCCCCAGCCATTGTCCAAGGCGCCGCAATCCGCTTTTCACGCGATCCCAAAGCGGCCCGCCTGATTCCGGATCCGGCAGCTTCCGGATGGATTCCTCGACACCTCGCAGCCGGTGTCCTGTGATGGATTCCCAGGAGCTCAGCTCGGCCTCCGGAAGGTGATGGGCCTGGGTCTGCACGGCATCCACATGCCGCTCTATTTTCAGCGCGTGTTCCTGCAACCGCTGAAGTCTTTTCCGCAGGTCCGGCGTCTTCTGCAGGAGCGCGGCGATGGCGGTCTTTTGATGATCCTAAATTCGGCAGTTACCT
>JAJYPA010000340.1 GCA_021795795.1 Pseudomonadota bacterium
GTTGCTCTGCCGCAATCAGGGTATTCTGCAAGAGTGTGGCTACCGTCATGGGTCCGACTCCACCGGGGACCGGCGTGATCCACGCCGCACGTTGCTCCGCGCCAGCAAAGTCCACATCGCCGGTCAGACGCCCGTCCGGAAGACGATTGATTCCCACATCGATGACCACTGCTCCCTCACGAATCCACTCACCGGGTATCAGTCCCGGTTTGCCTGCCGCCGCGACGAGCAACTCGGCGCGTCCCACATGGGCCGCGAGATCGCGGGTGAAGCGGTGGCAGACAGTCACCGTCGCCCCGGCCAGGAGCAGTTCCAGTGCCATGGGCCGCCCGACAATATTGGATGCGCCGACAATCACCGCTTCTTTCCCCCTGACCTCTATACCGGTTTCCTGAAGCAAGGTCATGATACCGGCGGGTGTACAGGAGCGCAGCAGTGGCGCGCGCAGCGCAAGACGGCCGACATTATAGGGGTGAAAACCATCGACATCCTTGTCGACAGCAATAGCCTCGATGATTTCTTCAGGATCAAAATGCGGGGGCAGGGGCAACTGCACCAAGATGCCATCCACGGCATTATTAGCGTTTAGTTCGGAAATATGAGACAGGAGTTGTTGTGGCGTGCTGTCTGCGGGAAGATTGGCAGAAAAAGAGCGGATGCCCACTGAAGCACAGGTATCCCGCTTTTTCTGCACATAGACCTGAGACGCGGAATCGGCCCCGACCAGCACTACCGCAAGACCAGGGGAGCGTCCATAACGCTGGAGAAAAGCCTGACTGCGATGGGTGACATCCGCCTGTATTTTTTTGGCGATGGCTTTGCCATCAATGCGTTGTGCAGTCACCAGGACCTCTTTGCTAAGGTCTCAATGCTCGGGAAGAATTCGTGACCCATGAAAATTTACCTGTGTGCGAACAGCGAACAGGCCAACCCGGCAAGGGCGGCGAAGCGGATGTTTCTCAAAAAAGACCAGCGAGAATACCCACCGGTATTCTTCTGGCCACCCTCCGTCTTGTCAAGCGAAAAAGGCCGGGACCCTAATAAGCGTCCCGGCCGGATCCACCGAGCAAAGCAACAATCTCCTGTCAGGCTTCCTGGGGCTGGGACGCGCGCAAATCCTTGGCGAGTACCATATACATGGCTGGCACCACGAAAAGCGAGAAGAAAGCGCCAATACCCAAGCCGGTAAAGATTACCAGGCCCATCTGGAAGCGACTGACCGAGCCGGGTCCGCCCGCTAACAGCAAGGGCAGAACGCCCAGTACCATCGCTCCCGTGGTCATGAGGATGGGACGCAAACGAATGCTGGAGGCTTTCTGCACGGCTTCACGCTTGTTGAGTCCTTCTGTTTTCTGGATCTCGTTGGCGAACTGCACGATCAGAATACCCTGCTTGGCGATCAAACCAATCAGCGTGATCAGCCCCACTTCCGTGTAGATGTTGATGGAAGCCAGGCCCAGGCTGATGAAAATCAACGCCCCACTAATGGACATGGGTACCGTAATCAGCACGATCAGCGGATCGCGAAAACTCTCGAACTGTGCGGCCAGTAGCAGGTATATCAGAATAATGGCCAGCGCAAAAGTGATCAGCAGTCCACCCCGCTCTTGTATATATTGACGGGATTGGCTTGCATAGTTCAGAGAGAAATCTTTGGGCATGATTTTTCCCGCTGCAGTCTTAAAGAACCGTAAAGACTCGCCCATGGTAACGCCGGGTTTGGGCACCGCCTGGATGGTCGTCGAGTTGAGCTGCTGGAACTGTGGCAAGTATTGCGGCTCGACCTTGGTTTCAATAGAAACTACGGTAGATAAGGGCACCATCTGGCCGCTGCCGGTCGCGATGTAATATTGCTTCAGGGCGGCCGGATCGAGGCGAAAATGATCCGGTACCTGGGGAATGACCTTGTAGCTGCGGCCTTCCATATCGAAGCGGTTGACATAGTTGCCGCCCAACAGGGGCTGCAGATCCTGGGCGATGTTCGCCATGGTCAGTCCGAGGGTGGCGGCCATGCTCCGATGGATTTTCAGTACGATTTCGGGATTATCAATGCGCAAGTCTTTGGTCACATAGAAAAATAAGCCACTTTTCTCGGCTTCCGCGATCAGCCGCCGAGCCACTTGGTCGATTTTGTTGTAGCTGCCCGGGCTCTGCAGCACAAATTGCACCGGCAGACCACCCGCCGAACCGGGCAGGGATGGCGGCAAGAATGAGGCGAGCTGGAGTCCCGGAACACTCTGCAGGGCCTGCTGGATCCGTGGTTGCAACTGCATCGCCGTCGTGGAGCGTTTGTCCCAATTGGTCAGATTCATGCCCGCGAACAGACTGTTGGAGCCACCGCCGCTGCCCACCGATATGCCGGTGACCATGAAGGTTGCCTTTGTCTCGGGATATTTATTCAATACTTTCAAAACTTGCATACCATCATTGGCCAGTCGATCCGGTGTAATGGTTGGGCCACCCGTGCCCGCATTAAAAATAATGCCCTGATCTTCCGCTGGCGCCAATTCGGTCTTTGAGGTGCTAAACAGAAAATAGATACTCCCGAACACGACCGCGGCAAAGAGCATGGTGACCGGCACATAATTCAGGGTGCTACCCAAGACCCGGTCATAGAACTTACATAGACCAGCGAAGTTCTGCTCGATAAAATGTTCAAAGCCATGTTCCCTGGTCGGGCGTAATATCTTGCTGGAGAGCATCGGCGATAAGGTGAGCGCTACGATCATGGACACTAAAACCGTAGCCACCAGCGTAAACGCGAATTCACCAAACAGACTGCCCGTCAGCCCCCCCATAAATCCGATGGGAGCGAATACGGCGACGAGCGTGGTGGACATGACGATGATCGGTCCTCCCAGTTCCCGCCCGGTCATTAAGGCCGCTTCAACGGGTTTTTTCCCTTCATTGATATGCCGGTGTACATTCTCCACAATGATAATGGCATCATCCACCACCAGTCCGATGGCCAAAACCACGGCCAACAGGGTCAGCAGGTTGATGGTGAAGCCCATGAACCAGGTGATCAGGCCGGCGCCCACGATAGACAGGGGGATGGCGATCGCGGGTATGAGTACCGCACGGAAAGAACCCAGGAAGAGGAAAATGACCAATACCACCACGGCAAGGGTGATTCCAATGGTCATGGCAACTTCATCGATAGAAGCCTGGATGAAGGTGCTGGCATCATAAGGAATCGCCACATGCATGCCGGGCGGCAGGCTTTTAGACAACTGTGCCAGCGATGCTTTTACCCCGGAAGCCACATTCAGAGAGTTAGCCGAAGGCGCTTCCTGAATACCGATAAACGCCGCCGGTTTACCATCGAAAAAGGCCTGCGAAGTGTAATCCTGTGCACCGAGTTCTACTTTGGCCACATCTTTGAGACGGATCAGGGTGTTGCCAGACTGGCGCAGAACCAGATTGCGGAATTCACCCACATTATGCAGATTGGTGGTCGCGACAATGGTGTTTTGGACCGTCTTCCCACGGGTTTGTCCGACAGCGGAAATGAAATCGTTCGCGGCTAATGCTTGTGAAACCTGCGCGGCGGTAATGCCCAAGGCCGCCATTTTCTGAGGATTCAACCACACCCGCATCGCGTAGGTATTCCCGTTGCCGGCGCCCGGTGGCAGTATCTGCGCTTCGCCTACTCCCGGTACCGAGGCCAGTCGCGGTTGCGCCACACGCAGCAGATAGTCGGTAATTTGCTGCTGACTGAGTTCTTGGCTGTAGAAGGCGACATACAGCAGATCTGTCAGGTGACCATTTGTTACGCTGATGACCGGTAATTGACTGCCTGTAGGCAACTGATCCGTTACCTGCTGCACTTTCGATTGGATGTTGGCGAGCGCCGCATTGGGGCTGTAATTCAACTTCATGTACACCGTGATGGTCGAAGAACCAGCCGAACTGTCGGATGTCATGTAATCTATATCCGGTGCGCTGGCGATCACTTTTTCCAGGCGCGCGGTGATGAAGCCTTGTACGGTATCTGGGCTGGCGCCTGGATATGCGGTTTTTACGGAGATGACTGTGTTAACGATGGCCGGATACTCACGGACCGCCATCATCGAATAGGCGTGTAAACCCAGCAGAAAAATGACGAGGCTCAGAGCGGTAGACAGTACCGGGCGGCGAACAAAAATATCGGTAAAAGTCATGTGCTGCGCCTCACGCATCTTTCTCGGTGCTGATCTTGACGAGACTGCCATTCACCAGTTTTACCTGCCCCGCAGTGATGACCATATCACCGGCCTTAAGGCCCGAGACTATGCTCACCTGTCCATTACGCTCCTTGCCGGTCTTGATGACTTGCTGATGGGCGACCTCCACGATCTTGCCATTCTGCGTCGCCTTTTTAATCACGTAGACATAGTTGCCGAAGGTGTTATAAGAAAGAGCGGAGACGGGCACCGTCAACACCCTTTCTTCGATATTGCCGATTACCGTGAGCTCGCCAAAAAGTCCGGGGCGCAATACACTTTGCGGATTGGCAATGGTGGCCTGCACCTCAATTTGCCGTGTCGTACTGTTCACCGAAGCCCCCAATGCGGTCACTTTTCCGTTGAAAACCTGACCGGGGCGTGCATCAGTCTCGACTTGCACCGGCGTACCCACATGGATGTCGTGTAGCTCACTTTGCGGCAAGGTGAAATTCGCATACAGCGGATCCCAGGATTGCAGGTCGACAATCTTGTCACCGGGTGTCAGGTATTGCCCGAGATTCACCTGGCGGATCCCCAGATAGCCACTGAAGGGCGCGCGGATGGCCAACTTGTTCAACGTCGCATGAATATCTCTTAGCGCAGCCACGTTGCTTTGATACACGGCCACCGCGGAATCCAGTTGCGATTGGCTGGTGGCTTTGGTGGCGATCAGAACGCGGGTCCGGCGTAGATTGATCTGTGCCAGACGAAGTTGTGCTTCATCGCTCGCCATCTGAGCAAGCTGGTTGCTGTCGTCAATCTGTACCAGCATGGTACCTTTCCGGACATACTGACCAGAATGAAAATGAATGGCGGTCACATTACCGGCTATCTGCGGGGTGACTTCCACCCCTTGTACCGCTGCCAGAGAAGCTACGGCCTGCAGGTGTGGATGCCAAAGTTCTGTCCGTGCCGCTGTAGCGCTGACGGTTACGATGGGCTTTGGCATATGCGCCATGGCCTCGGAAATCTTCTTGTTGACGAAAGCCTTAAAGCCAAAAATACCGCCAAAAACAATGATCAAGACGACAATTACAATAATAAACGCTTTTTTCATGACCAGTCTCCACGGCGGATGGCTGTACTGAATGCATAACGGCTCATGGGTTAGCCTGCGTTACCGGCAATGTGCCGGCATCTGAATGGGAATTTTGTGGCGCGCTGGCGGTGGGGGAGGCTCGGGACCCCGTTTTGTTCCACCAGCCACCACCCAGAGCAACGAGCAGCGCCGCGGTATCCTGATAGCGCTGCGACTCAGCCTTGATTTCAGCAATCCGGGCATGGTCATACTGTACTTCGGAGGTCAGCAGGGTGAGATAATCAGAGGCTCCCGCCCGGTAACTCGCCTGGGCCAGTTGCAATGCCTGCGCGGCTGCCTGGAGCGCCTCTCGTTGAGCTGCGAGAGTCTGTGCATCATGCTCCACCGCGCGCAAAGCATTCGCTACCTGATCAAAGGCGCTGAGCACTGTGCTTCTGTAGGCGGCATACACTACGTCATAAGCGGCGTGCGCTTCGGCTTTCTGCGCCTCCAATTTGCCGCCCTCAAAGATCGGTTGCGACATGGCGCCCACCAGGCTCCAGATGCTGCTCACCGGGTTGAAAAACAGCCCCGGGTGAGTCGCTGTGGCGCCGAACGCGGCGCTGAGCTGGACGGTGGGATAAAACTGTGCGCGGGCTTCGCCGATCGCCGCATTCGCGGCTTGCATCTGCGCGCGTGCGGCGCGGATATCCGGACGCTGCTTCAACAACTGCGAGGGGAGGCTTACCGGCAATTGCTTCGGGAGTTGCAAGGCCGCGAGGGTAAAGGGTTGGCGCCTGGCGTTCGCAGGAAAGGTTCCCACCAGAATGGCGAGTTCATGACGATAGACGGCGAGTTGTTGCTCCAGGGGTGGCAAGGTCGCCATCTCCGTGGCCAGTTGACTACGCTGGTTCACCACGCTGACGTAGTCGATGGCCCCTGCCCGGTACTGGTTCTCCGTCAGTTGCAGAAGTTTCTTCTCCTGGGCAATGATGGCCATGGTGGCGCGAATCTGACCTTCCGTCGCCGCCTCATTGATGGCGGTGGTGACAATGTTGCCAGTCAGAGCCAGTCGCGCCGCTTCCAGTTCCCACCGTTGATACTTCACCAAGGCTTCGCCGTGGCTGTAGACTAGGCGATTCACGCCAAAAATATCCGGGTAGTAGGTAACGCCGACGCTGCCGGTGATCAGGGAGTAGCGAAAGCCGCCACTCCTGCCAAAGGCCGCCGCGCTGGCCTTGCTGCGATTCGCCTGGAGATTGCCCGTTACCTGTGGATAAAAGATGCTGCTATCCACTCTCGCGGCGGCTTGCGCTTCGCGCAATTGCGCTTGCGCCTGGGCGATGGTCGGGCTGTTTTTCAGACCTACGGCAATCAGGGTGTCCAGCGCCTTGGCGTGAAAAAGCTTCCACCACTCTTCGTGGAGTTCCTGGCCATATGCCATTTCCTGAGCGTGACCAGCAGGGCCGCCGGGTGTCACGGTTCGTTTGATCTGTGCGCCTGCCGTGTAGGGTGCTTTGTCCGACGGGGCCGGGGGCATGCGCAGCGGTGGTTCGAAGCTACAGGCCGCCAGGCTCCCTGCCAGCACGGCCGCCAGCACCGCAGCAATGGGTCTCGGCAATGGTTTTTGCACAACGATACCTCTCACGGGCCTGTACCGACCGGTCAGTATAATGGAGGCAATCCCCCCTGCTGTCAAACGGTTCCGGCGTTTCCCCCGCGCGAAAGCCAGGAACTGATTACCGGGCAATGTGCTCTTGATTTGCACAGGGTTTCACCGCATATTTCCAGTTACGAGGTTTACTGTTTGGAGGAGCGTATGCGGTTGAAAATCTTTGGAACCATCGCCATTGCCTTGATGCTGGCCGCGCCTACAGCGTGGGCCGAACCTAGTGTAGCGCAAGTCACGCAAGCGATACAGGCGGGTCGTTTGGATCAGGCGCAGAGCATGATGCGGGAGGTGCTGGTCGCGCACCCGCAGTCCGCGGAGGCGCAGTATGTCGAGGCGCGGATTCTGGCGCGTCAGGGCCACTGGACCGACGCGGCAGCGGCCTTGCAGAAATCCGAGCAACTTGCACCCGGCATGCCCTTTGTGAAAGCGCAGGTGCTGACCTCTTTTAAGAAGTCGTTGCAGAGTCATGTGAATAAACCGGTCGGTAAAATCAGCAAAGCAAGTCACTGGAGTACAGTGCTGGCGTTTTTCCTGGGTCTCGTCGCATTCATTGCGCTGATATCCATGTTCTTGCGCCGCCGCCGCCAGCAGGCGAGCATGATGTACCGTGGACAGCCTTCCGGGCCTTTCGGGGGGATGAACGGTTATGGTCCCATGAATCCCGGCGGTGCCATGGGCGGCATGCCGCAGCAGGGGGGTGGGCTGGGGTCCAGTCTGACCTCCGGGATTGCCACTGGTGTTGGGGTGGGCGCCGGACTGGCAGCCGGGCAGGCATTGGCCGGCAGTCTGTTTGGACACGGCAATGAATCGGGTAATGCCGCCGGTGATAGCAGCAACAATGATCTGGGTTTGACGGACGACTCCTGGGGCAATGACCAGTTGGCGTCCAATGACGACTTCGGACTGGATGACGGCGGCGACAGCTGGGGCTAAGCCCGTTGCTTTGCGCAATCGAAGGGGCATCACTGCGATGCCCCTTTTTAATGCCTTTTCAGGGGGTTATGGTAGCGGGTAACCGAGTTTGCGCAACACCCGGCAGAGGGCAATCAGCGGCAAGCCCATCAATGCGTGGGGGTCTTCTCCTTCCATGCGCTTCACCAGACTGATGCCCAGTCCTTCGGAGCGAAAACTTCCGGCGCAATCCAGTGGCTGGTCTCGCGCCACATAGCGCTCAATCTCCATTCTCGTTAGCGCGCGTAGGACGATCCGATATGGCACCAGAAATATTTCGGTGCCGGATGCGGCGACGATGGCCATACCGTTGAGAAATTCGACAGCCTGACCCTGCATCCAGTCCAGTTGTTCCACGGCCCGTTCGGCATTCCCCGGTTTGCCGAGAATGCGGGTACCGCAGACCGCCATCTGGTCGGCGCCGATGACCACTGCCTGGGGATTGCGGCGCGCCACGACCTGCGCCTTGGCTTCTGCCAGCCGACAGACGAGGGCCTCTGGCGCCTCCTCCGGTAACGGGGTTTCATCGACCGCTGAAGCTTCCACGCGGAACGGAATTTGCAGATGTTGCAACAATTCCTGGCGGTAAGGGCTGGTGGACGCGAGGATTAATTCTGGCAGAGACACGCACCTTCCTCCTTACCCGGTGTTGCGCTGTCCGGCAGAAATAGCATTGATGGTGCGTAACAGAGGGTCCAGCCATATCTCGCGGAACTCGGGCGGTGCGTCATCATTGCGATAACGACGCAGCAAGGCGAGCTGAATATGGTTGAGTGGCTCCATG
>JAJYPA010000341.1 GCA_021795795.1 Pseudomonadota bacterium
AATGGGTGGTGGCCATGGGTGATTGCACCGGCCATGACAGCTTGTATGGCGAAAATTACGCCGTGCGCGGCAAACTGGCCGAAATGCTGCCGGTCAGTGTGGTGGTGACAGGGTGTCCACCATCACCAGCGAATATCCTGCGCGGAATCCTGGCGTGTTTTCAGAGCACGATGACAATAAGACATATCGATTAATTTATCGGGCTATTTGTAATCCGAGACCGGAATCGGGTTCTTTCCGTTTGCATCGAAACTAAACTACTGTGATTGGGAATTGGTTACACAGCACAACTTGTTGAAAACTCATGTTGATTGAATACCATACCTGAAAGACAGCAATTTGGTCCAGGCCGTCGTTGATCGCCAGCTAAGCCACTGATGGCAAACGAGACTTACCTGCCCTTGGCGGCAGTACATTTGACCGATTACTTTGTGGTGCGAAGTGGAACTTGAGAAATGGTTAGGAACGTAGAGTTAACCGGCGCTCCGCCACACTTTTTGGCGGAGCGTCCGTGTTGGGTGGCGGGTTAGCGGCTCTTAGGCCAACGATTCGGATTGCGGGCATCATGCAATACAGCCAAAACATATATGAGATTACCACGCATCACATAAAATAAACCGTAGGGAAAACGAGGAAGGAGAGCACGGCGGACATTTGGAATTGCCTCGGCATAAAGCAGTGGCGCTTGCTCAAGCCGTTTTAGCTGTAACTCCATAGCGGTGATGAATTCTTCACCGAGACCGGGGCTTTGCAATTCGTACCACTCTTGGGCTTCGCCAGTTTCACGCAACGCTCGCGTGGAAAATTTCAGGCGGAACGCCATGAACCATCTTTAAGGCGCGATTTCACCTGATCCCAGGAATAACCTGCTTCCGGGTTTGCCTTGAATTCCGCCAAACGTGCTTCCAGTTCAGCCTTAAGCGAGGGCGAAACTTCCACGGCTTCAGGTACTGCGGCAACGCTGTCCCAGATAAGCTCGACGAGACGAATGCGCTCCTGTACTGGAAGCTCAAGAATATTGGCGATAGAGATATTATTCATGTCGAATATTGTACCCTTTTTCGAGAAACACGGGTAATTCCCCAAAAATTCATTGGAACCGGAAGTGGAGTTATGCGGTCATGTGGGAATAGATCAGTGGTTCCTTGGTATAACAGTATAGAAATCGCTTTATATATACAATGAGCGTTCTCAGGTGGTTCATCAATGGCCACAGGCCGAATTGCCAACAGATGGCATTGCCGCTTCGGTTGATACGGACGGCCACTATCCCACGTTGTCAAACCTTATCTACATTGCCGAATCTATATTGATCACAAATCCAAAGAACCGCTGATTAATTCCCACATGGCCATGACGATGGCTTGCCGCTGAATTATTCGCGGTATTATGTAGCAGTTGCCAAAAAACATATACTTCAATTAGTTAAGTCTTGCGCTGTTCAGCATCACGTCACTCGCTGGCGCCCGTCCGCATGTCCTCTGTCTTTTCCAAACTCCATGCGGTCAGGATGGCATTCCCATCCTTTTCCACTTTGGCCACTAAGCGTGCGCGTTTTGCAGCATCGTGCTCATTGTGAGACTTCTCTACTAATTTTGACAGCGCGACATGAGCGGCATTATTGGCGTCGTATTCCGGAAGATTCATATGTTTGAACACATCACCCATTTGAATAGAAACGGTATGGCTTTCCACCCATTCGCGCACCATTGGCGTATTCAAAATTCCGCAGAGAAAATATGCAGCCTTTTTGGTGTCGAATCCTGCGAAATATACCTTGTGGTCTGGCACATACGGTCGAGGCCCCACGACCGGCACCGTCGAACTTCCTGCCACTGCCGCGTAGAAACTGGTGGACATTTCAGGCCAGATCACCTTCCACGGTTGAAGCGTGTAGTCGCCCACGTTGTACACGTCATAGAAAGGAGCGCCATTCATTTGACGCCGGTACGTGGAACGCGCTTCCAGCAACGCCTTGTATGCGGTGAACCACGCTTTGGTTTTTCGAAGTGGAACGCCATTCATGGCGATTTCGCTGGCCGTGTAGTCGGCCTTGTCGATACCGATATTGGGCAAGAAGGTGTACAGTTTTTCACTAATTCTACTAGGGTTGTCTAGGCGTAGATAACAGGGCTCAAAGTCCCCTGCGCCCTTTATCAAAGGGTAGAGCAGCGTTGGCTCCACCCATGCCGTCTTCACAGCGCCCAATGCCTTTTTGCCGGCCTCTGGGCGACTGCGAATTTGTACCAGTGTGCCGTTGTCTTGAATTACAGGCACAAAGTACACGCCGTTCAAGTCCGTCGTGATGCCCTTGCGTCCTGCTATCCATGTACATTCACCTGAAAGCGCCTTCAATGCCTTAAAGCGTCCCTTGGTCAACACGGCCCATGGCGAGCCTTTTCCATCAACCGGCTCGGCCTCTTTTGTCGTTATTGCAACCCGTTTCATCACGGCAGATAAGGAAGTGCTGGCCGGGATGGCTCTGGTAAAACCTGGGGCGCTATCCCATAGCCGGTATGGCACGGGATAAGTGCCAGGCTTTTTGCGCTTGTCGAAGATTGCCACTACCGTGTGGTTGGCAGCGTCATTGAATGGTTTCAATGCCTTCATGTCATCGACACTGACGGGAGCAAGGTGCAAGCTCTTGGCGTTGGATGGTTCTAACTTAAAATGCCGGAACCCGGCTGAGGATGGGTTCTTGAAGATGGCGCCGGTGATAACGAAGGCTAGTCGGCCATTCGGTTTCAGCCATTTATCGGACGTAGTGTAGGTGATCATGGCGGAAATATCCAATTCGTTACCGCCATGGCGCTTGTTTTTGGAGAAGATGCCGTAACGCTCGCAGGTCGGCTTAACTCGTTCGCGGTAGGCGTCGGGCAATTTCGACCAACGAACCCAGGGCGGATTGCCTACGATGCAATCGAAATGGCCTGCCGTTGCCGACCAGAAGAAGTTTCGCACCACGCGGAACCAGATGCCGTTCCACTGCTGGCGATGCAGTTCCAATATCTGGTTGTAGGTGTATTGGAGCGGTTCACGCCAGTCTACAGCTTCGCTCGGTGCCAGTAGATCAGCCGCCAACAAACGCGCTTCGGCCTCTGCGTAGTCCAGATCATCTTCCACATCCTCGCCCATTTGCGCGAAGACTTGATCCAGGCGAAGCCGGTTAAAAGCCAAGGCGGATGGCAAGGCAATATCCAACCCTGCAATTTGGCTGCCAATCTGGTAGTTCACCAAATCTTGCCCCTTAGCCGGATCAGACGCCGGGGAATAAATAGCATCAGCCAGTAGCACAGGAATTTCCAGCGCCTGCCCAGGGGACGCCTTCAACAGGTCGGCGATCTCCATCAGGAAATTGACCCGTGCTGTTTGCACCGCCAACGGATTCAGGTCAAAACCCCAGACCGAGGTGCAGAGGTGTTCGAGAAGGCGGGCGGCACCCCATCCCGCTTTGTTGGCTTCGTCGCGGATGAGCCGCAGCACGGACACTAGGAATGCGCCTGAACCACAGGTGGGGTCCAGCACTCGCTTGTCCAGCCAAGCGCCGTGCCGGGCTTTCTCGACGGTGAAGTCAACTAGCCAGTCAGGCGTATAGAACTCTCCCAGGCTTTGCCGCAACCTACCCGGCACCAAGCCTTGATAAAGGTCGCGGAGCACGTCGCGGGTGTGTGTCAGGTGGTCGGTGCGGTACAGGGAGAGGGAAGCCAACAATCTACGCAACGCGGGCACCAGACTAGTGGAATACGGCTGCTTGTAGGCTACGTCAAGATACCAACTGAAAATCGCTTCTTCCACAAATCCATGGATGCCTGCCTGCGTGAATATGCCAGCGCGCTCTATTTCTTTCGACAATGTATCGAGCAAGGCCGCATCATCCAGCAAAGCCGCCATGGCTTGTGCCGGTTGCTGTGAGGTTGTTAGACCGTGTGCCGAGACAATTTCGGCGGCCAGCAATTTAATCAGCAGGGAGTTGTAGGAATGGATGATAAACAAACGACCGGACATGGATTGCGCCGCAAGGCCGTTCCACATAATGCCGATTTCCTGATTGATGGCATCGGTTTGAAGCACCGACATATCAGCCACTTGTCCATAGAGGGTTCGCCATTCCTCGAACAGCATCTTGATCTTGGAATTCCCGGCCACGACCAATTCGGTAGCGAGAGCATCGGCCATGGCCTGCATCAAAGATTGAGCATTGACCGATCCATGGCCGAAGTCGGCAATCAGGTTGTCAACCGTGATGGAACGCCTGGTGTCGGCTCGGATCGCTTGAATGACCAAGCCCACGGCATATTCCGAAAAAGGAACAAGATGCTGGGTGTGAATGACATCATCGCGCACTTGTGAGAAGCAGATATGGTCGCCGTCAATCGCAATGCCGATGTAATCTGCGGCGGGAATGCCGGACTTCTTCGCTTCGCGCTGGATATAGGGCAACAGGCGTCGTTCAGTGGCTTCCTTGAACTTGGCGCTGCTCTTGCTTCCCTTGAAAAACCCCGGCGCTTTGAACTCGATAATAACGTTGTTGTAGCTACCGTCCTTCTTGGCCCGCTCGGCGTCGAAGTGGATGTTAAGTGCAGCCTCCAGCGCCGCTACCCAACCTAACCGAACTTCCTCTTCACCCTTCCAAGGGCGGTTACGCCTAGCAGCTAAATGATTGTATGCAGCGCGGGAACTTTTGGCAGAGGCATCTTCTAATTGACTGGCTGGCTGGCTGGCTGGCTGGCTGGCTGACTGTCATTTCTTTTCCTTTTCATTTTTGTTATTCCTCAAAAAAGAAAAAACCCTTTTGTCGAGGAGGGACAATTTGATCTTTATGTTTTATTTGATGGCCCGAACGTCGATTGACGTCATCGACACTGATTGCTTCAATGATTTTTTCATTAAGCAGATATCCTATGGTATCTCGATAAATCGACGCTGATGCTGGTGAAGTGTTGCATGTTTTGGCGAACAATTCGCCAAAACTCATGCCTTTATCATGCGCATAGATCAGTCTTGGGATTTGTTCCATTAAGCTGGCGATACTCGCATTCTTTGCAACATCATCAAATTCGAAGCCGAGATCAAATTGTTTTTTGAAGCTGCTGTCGTGTTCTGGGTCATAACCAACCATCTGGAACATGTTTAGCCCAGCGCCACCATAGTGAATGAAATAGTTGTGATTGTCCCAATGCACTTCGGTCATCACATCACGCGCTCTATGATGTTGGGACATGTGGATTAACCAATAATCCCCATGCCCTTTTTTGTTGCGTATGAAAAAAGGGGTGAAATACTCCGCGCCGCACCGGGTCACCAAGTTTTTGTACAGCGCACTCTGTATAAAGTAGCGCCAGTCACGCTCAGATTTCTTTATTTCATCGAGCGTTTTTCCTTGCCATAGTTGAGGTATCCCAATTTCATTCAGAATATCTTGGGTAAGCTGCTTATCGCTTGCGAAATTAAGGAACGAATCCACGCCAAAGGTAAGAATTATTTCTGCGCTTGGAAGATTCGCAAAAATCTTCTGGATAATTTCAGTTGGAACATCCTTGTAGCCGTACTGATCAAGAATAAAAATTGACCGGCCATTTCTGGGGCTCTTTTTCTTGATGAACTGAATTACTCCATCAGCCTCTTCTTGAAATTTTGCGTGACGCAAATGGATGCTGTTGTCTAATGCCGAACCATAACCTTCTTCACGCAACACCTTGTCTAGGTGAAGGTGCGCATCACGCTCTGCCTCAATAAAAAAGTAGCTCACATCCAATTGCACTGGTTTATGGCGATCCTTATTGATCAGAAAATCCGCCTCGCGTGTTGCATTAAGGCAAATAAATGGCGACCCTTTGATAAGCTCATTTGTGTCAGTGTGGTAATAAAGGCCGCCACCTGCAAATCCATCCACCAAGGTCAAGCGCAAAACGTCTTGATTCGGGGAACTAACGAGCGTTTGGAAGTATGCGCTCAAGTAACTTTGTAGTATCCGGTGTTTCGCAACACTATGCTGCTGGATAGGGGCTGGCCCATTTTTCCAACTGTAATGGCTTAAAGTCATCCTGCTGCCTCAAATATTTGCGCGAAGTTCCGGCATCTGATCCCATGTTCGCCCATGAAACTGACGGCCATTCTGTTTCTTGGCCCGTTTAACCCCATCGGCCCCCCATCCACCCCATTGCTTAAAGAAAAAGGCAGCACCAGATTCCTCACACTGCTGCTGAATAAATTCAACCCATTCTGGTTTCATTGGTCGAGCTCTTGATCCAGATTCGCCTCCGACAATCACCCATTGTATATTGGTAAGATTCAGCACGCCAATATCCTCAAGAAGTGGCTCTACCGACAGAAAACGAATGGTCGCATCAATTTCGCGCAACTTGTCGATCCGTGGCACGCCATCCTTGCGATCCTCAACCGTCACTCCGAGCCATGCGTTTCGCGGCACCGTGCGATTGCGGAAATATAGCGCCATGCGCTCAGCCCGTTTCGTCAGGACTTGGAACGTGTGTTGTGGGCTGCGTGCAATAACATCAAAAACCTGGTCTATATAGGCGTCGGGTATGCTCTTATGGAAAAGATCAGACATCGAGTTTACAAAAAATACGGTGGGTTTTTTGCGGCGTAATGGCTCCGTTAAACGGTCAGGTAGTATTGTCAACTTGAAACCGTTTTCATAACCCGGTGTACCCATTGCATGTAAACGTACTGCCATTGCTTCGGCATAGCAGTGCTTGCACCCGGATGAAATCTTGGTGCAACCCACCGTTGGATTCCATGTGGCTTCTGTCCATTCAATACGGCTGGTTTGTGACATATCTATGCCCCTTCCTCTTTGCCTGGATCACTTTGCTGGCGCAGGCAAACTGTTAACTTCAATTTCCTTAATCCAGGCGAATCTCTTTTGCATCAATCGCTTTCAAACACTGCAATGCAAAAACGAATGTGAATGAGCCACGATTAAGCTTGGTGTTTACGCTGTTGTAATTCTCATCCACACCAAGAGCTTTGAGTTTTGCAACTAACATTTCGTAATCGATCCCCCGTCGTTTTAATTCTGCCTTGAGCAAATTCTTGGCATTCCTTTTCCAGTCTTCCTCATTCATATTCGACACCATTATTGCAAGTATGGAATAAATATTATTTAAATTAATATAATATGTCAAGGATGAAATAAATATATTGCCATCGTGATTTATATTCGATATAATTGTGTCGTATATGACATATAAGGTTCTGGCCATGTCTCAACACTTTCTTCTTTCCGCCAAAGCTCACACCTTATCTGTGCGCAAGGTCATGGAAATGACCCACGACTAAGCGTTTCAGGTGTTCAGGAAATTGCGCTGGGGCGCTGGTGAGGAAACAGCCTGCCCGGTATGCGGCACTATCGACAGACATTATTTCCGCAACGACTGGAAGTAATGGCGGTGCAAGGGCTGCGCTCATGCGTTTTCTGTCACATCCGGTACGATCTTCGCCAATCACAAGCTGCCGCTGAAGGTGTACCTGGCTGCCATTGCGATCTATACCAACGCCGCAAAAGGCATTTCTGCCCTAAAGTTGAGCCGCGACCTTGGCGTCCAGTACAAAACTGCTTTCGTGCTGGCGCACAAGATCAGGGAATCGTTGATGGAACAGCGGGACGATGCGCCCTTGTCCAGCGAAGTCCACATGGACGGCGCTTACGTGAATGGTTATGTTCGTCCCGCGAACAGGAAGGAAGACCGGATCGGCCGCCGCCTGGCCGAGAATCAGCGTCCCGACAAACGCTGCGTGTTCGTGATGCGGCAGAAGGTTGAAACAGCAGGGGTTGAAATCAATGGCTCCAACAAGACACTGACCTTCATCATCAAGGCCGAGAATCAGGCGGACGTGAGTAATCTGGCGAATAAGTTTGTGAAGAAGGGTTCGGTCATCTGCGCTGACGAGTCCAACGCCTATGACGTGCTACACGCAAAGTTCGATACCCGCCGCGTGAATCACGGTCAGGAATACCGTAGCGAGGCCGGAATCACCAACAATCTGGCTGAGTCGTATTTCAGCCGCTTCCGCAGGATGCAGTACGGTTAGACACACAAATTCGGCAATCTGTACCTGGCAAATTACGCCAACGAAGCCGCCTACCGGGAAGATACCCGCCGCCAAGCCAATCCAACGGCCAAATCTTCCAGGACATAACCAAGAAATGCGCCCGCATCGAACCCCTTGAGACCGCTTACACGAGAAGAATTGACCCGTTTTGAGCCGAGGCTGCGCAAATCAGTTTCCGGGGCGAACAGTTTGAGCGTGGCGTCCAGGTGTTGGAGATCGGACGCGACTCGCTTGATCTCAGTCCGGTGAAACTGGATCAATCCAGCCAACTCAGCGTGTTTTGCAACCAAGCCTGAAACAACGTGGGGTTCTGCCATGACACACCTGTTTGGAAATTAAGAAACAGGTGTTATATTAATGGCTTACGAGGGGAAAATCTTTTGGCAACTGCTACATAATAGCGATTATTCGGATTTGTTTTTATACACCCAAATGGTAAACGTGGTGTTTTCCGTTTTTTCGAACCCTTTGATTTGTTGAATGATATTCTCGCTCAGCTTGTAATCTTTGGAAAGCAGCAAATTACCATCGCTACCGTTC
>JAJYPA010000342.1 GCA_021795795.1 Pseudomonadota bacterium
TATCCGCTCCACGCATGGTACTCACTCTTCTTTGATTCAATGGGATAATTATCTCATATCCTCTATTCGCCGGGGATCATTCTGGCCTTTTTCAACACCCTGTTAAGCTACTTGTGTTGCGTTGCCAAACAGAGCCCGATGCGTCTGCTCACCAAGATCAATGTTTAGTGCTACCGAATTTTCCACACCTATTCTTATAGGTGGACCAAAACGAGAGACTGCAATACCGGCACAGCGTAACATTCGTTCAATTCCTGTCGTGGTAACTATTACATAGCGGTCAATCTTCAAATGGTCACCAAAAGAAACCATTTCTCGCATTGAGTCCAGTGCGAGTTCGGCAAAACCAAAACTTTTCGGGCCATCTGTCATGATGGCGAAACGACTTAGTTCCCATATGTTGCTACTTTCTGGAACTGGACAGCCATGCAACAATTCAGGGAAAGTGTCTCTCAACATGTACGGTCCTTCGGTCGGCAAAAGTCTACAGCAGCCGCGTAGATTGCTATCCCCTTCGCTGATTAACATATAGGATGGATCAAGCGCATCGTAGCCGTCAATTTCCATACCGCTCATAACTGGGATATCCCATCCCATTCTTCCTTTGAATACTTGGGCGCGAAGCCGGTACATGTTCCAAAGTTCTTTACTTTTAAAATCTTTGCGAGCAGCAATTTTGATCGATAGCGACATTTATTATTCTCCCTGACGTTGACTGGAGTACCCATTACGCATACAAAAATATGCCTAATGGGTAATTCGTATAACTATCCAAATAGATAGGTGTGCCAAGGGGGGATATGTCGCAGAATTTCGCCAGACTGGAAGTTGCTTGCCGCCACTGAAATTGACGGGCATGTCAATAGTCGATGCTGAACATTTGTTAACACTCTGATTTTATTTGTTAAAGTGATAGTTTTTTGGTATAATTTCTCTCGGTTTTGTGGTTGTAATGGTTTGATTTCTGGGAGAATGAGTTGTGATGGAAGAGAGTTTTGATCTGTTTCGGATGAGACTGGATTTGATGGTCAGACCGGATCACCCACTGGAGGTATTGGGGACGAGGATTCGGTGGGATGAGATCGAGAATAATCTGGGTCACTTGTTTCAACGCAAGCCGAGGCAGGTGCGGGAAATGGAATTGGAGTGGATGTTCGGAAAGCATCGTGTGATGGTTGTTAATGGCCAAGTAAACTGACCCACCTGCGGTCAATAAAATTGACCCACCCCCTTGGACGGGGTAATGATCCCCCGGTAAAGTCCCCCGCACGATTGATGCTGGGGAGATTCAGTTGAAGGAGTGGTCTGTGATACATAAGATCAAGGCGATGTACGATGAAGGGCATGGGCAGTCGATTCGTGGGATTGCGCAGGCGCTGCGGTTGTCGCGCAACACCGTGCGCAAGTACTTGAAGCAGTCGGTTGAAGAAATCAATGCGGGGCTGGGTCAGGTGGCGCGCCGCAAGAAGCTGGATGACTACAAGCCGTTTGTCATCAACCTGTTGCAGGGGTTTCCCAACCTGAGCGTGGTGAAGATCGAACGCCGGTTGAAGGCACAGTTTCCGGAACTGGATTGTTCCCAGCGCAGCTTGCGCCGGTATGTCAGCGCGCTGAAGGAAGGCGTGTGCGTCAAGCAGCCGCGCTACTATCAGCCGGTGGTGGACATGGTGCCGGGGCACCAGTGCCAAGTGGACATGGGTGAGCTGCGTGATGTGCCGATGGGTGGTGAGATGCGGACGGTGTACTTTGCTGTGTTCGTGCTGTCGTATTCCCGGCTGATGTACGTGGTGGCGTCACTGCTGCCGGTGGATACGGACGCTTTCATCCGCATGCACGATGCGGCCTTCCGTTACTTTGGCGGTACGCCGCGCGAATGCGTGTACGACCAGACCAAGTTGGTGGTCATTCAGGAAGAATTCCGGGAATTGACGCTGAATTCGCGCTTTGCCAACTATGCGACGCATGCGGGCTTCGCCATTCGTGTCTGTGAAGGCTACGACCCGGAAAGCAAGGGCAAGGTGGAAGCCGGGGTCAAGTATGTCAAGCACGATGGATTCTACGGCGAAATCCATCGTACCATTGAAGACATGCACGGCTATCTGGCCACCTGGCTGGATGAGGTGGCCAACCAGCGGGTTCATGGCATCACCGGCGAATCGCCGCGCATTCGCTTTGAGCGGGATGAAGTCCATACCCTGCGTGGTTATGTTGCCCCTGCTGGCCATCCGGACGGCCACGAAGCCGCGACCCGGCAGGCAGACCGTACCGGGCTGATCTCATGGAAAGGGAATCGCTATTCCGTGCCTGTGAACTGGCAGCGCCAGACGGTGTGGGTACGGGAAACAGACAACCACCTCATCGTGCTGGATGTCACCCGACAGGAAATTGCCCGGCATGACATCCAGGCCGGCAAAGGGGCTATCGTAGCCAACCGGGATCACTACCGCGACAAAGCGACCACGATCCGGCAGCTGGAAGCGCAGATCGGTGAAATGATGCAACCACTGGATGCCACGGATTTGTTTGCCGTGATCAAACACACCTCACCGACCATTTACAAGGATCAACTGGCCGGCATCCGGCAGATACTGCGCAAACGGCATGAGCCCGTTCAACAGGACGAGTTGGACTGGATCTGCAACCGGCCGGAATTGACCGCCACCCAGTTCCGGAAACTGCTGGCCGTGGCGCCGGAGATGATGGTTCGCCGCAAGGAACAGGGTATACCTGTACACACAGGCGGCCTGGACCGGTATGCAGGCGTTGCGGGAGGTCACCATGCACACGTTTGATGACGTCAGTCGCATGATGCGCGGCCTGAACCTGAAGCACAGCCGGGAATCTCTCTCCATCCTGCTGTCGCAGGCAGGCAACCAGGAACTGACGCACCTGCAATGGACTGGCATGCTGCTTGGCCACGAACTGAATGAACGCGAACAGCAGCGTCGCTCAGCCAACCGGCGCAAGGCGGGAATCCAGGTGGAGAAACATCTGGACGAATTCGATTACCGCCACCAGACCACCATCACCAAGCGACAGGTGGCGCAGTTGCTGGATTTCCAGTTCATCGACAACCGGCAGAACCTGATCTTCATCGGACCGCCCGGCGTGGGCAAAACCCATCTTGCCACCGGCATTGCGTTAAAGGCGCTGGAGCAAGGTTACAAGGTCTGGTTCAGCACGGCGTTGGCGCTGACCGAAGGCCTGGAAATGGCGGAAATCAAAGGAAGGCTCAAGGCGCGTATCGCCCAACTATGCCGTTATGACCTGGTCGTCATCGACGAACTGGGCTACCTGCCCATGAACCGGCAGAACAACCACAACCTGTTCCAGTTGATTCATGCCCTGTACGAATACCGATCCGTCATCCTGACCACCAACAAGGACTTTACTCGCTGGGGGGATTTCTTCGTGGACGAGAACGTGGCCGTTCCCATTGTGGATCGGCTGATACACCATGCCCAGATCTTCATGCTGGGCGGTGAAAGCTACCGACTCAGGCAGAAAATGGGTGGTGGTTCAGTGGGGGGGGTGGGTCAATATTAATGGCCAATACTGGGTCAAAATTGTTGGCCATTGACAATGGTGTCTGCTGAGCCCTCCCGTGCTGGACGTAAGCAATGGGATGGACGCCCCCACCCGAAACGGCATCAATGTGCCAAAGTGAGCGCGTGTACTACCGCACAAAACCGATAAGGAGCGTCCACCATGAAGATTGTAACCTTAGCCCATGTTTAACGACGTGAATTTAATTTCTTTGATTATCAGTTTGTTATGAACGATAAATATTTGGAGTGGCACTACATGCTCGTAATTTCGGATTAACTGACCAGTTTTTTCGTGCCTCCTGGCGTGGGAGAAACTCCCAGTGCCCGGTAGATTTTCATCAAATCGGGTTCTGCAAGGGTACTCTTGCGCACATTCAGTGTGCGCCCATCACGTTGCTGGAATGATGCGGTGACACGGCGCTGTACGCTCATCGTTTCGCGCAGGCTGGCCCAGTTGTCGTGGATGTCTGCTTTCTTCAGTTTCGTTCGTAGCACCTGCACGGCCTGATAGGCCAGCACCGTGATAAAGAGGTGCCCATCTGAACGCTCTTCTGTCGAATGATAGACCGGACGCAAGCCCAACTCGCTCTTCAGACTACGAAATACGCTCTCCAGATCGGTCAGCATCGTATAGGTACGCCACAACTTTTCCTCGTCCCAGCCGGTTTCGTTGCTACGCAGACAATACACGCCGGGGTGGGTCACCATCGTGCCGTCCACCGGCACCTTGTTCCAGGTCAGCCCAGTAGCCAACTTGCCGGATTCATCGGTCATGAGTTCAACCTGGTAATGCTGGCTGGCCCCCCGGCTTTTCTCCTTGAGGCGTCCGATGCGCTCCAGCAGTTTTCCATGACGCTTTTCGCCGCGCGGCTTGGCCAGCCCCTCGGCGATCTTTTTCAAGCCGTTCTCGAAGCCCGTAGCAAAGCGTTCGACCATGGCGCTTTCCTTCTTCTCGCGACCCAGAGAGCGGCAATACAGACGAACCTCTATCAGCAAACGTATTCCTGAAATTCTGGAAGATGCGGAGAATGGGCTACCTGGAATCTTTCGCCAACTCATTGACCAACTTGGTCGCCACCTCGAAGAACTCGACCGGCAAGTCGAAGTTCTGGAGAGCCAAATTCAAGCATGGCATCAGGAAAGTGAAGCCAGTAAAAAGTTGGCACATGTTCCGGGAATAGGTCCGATAACCGCCAGCGCACTAGTTGCCACGATCGGGGATGCAAAAAATTTCGAGAATGGTCGACAGATTGCCACCTGGCTGGGTTTGGTCCCACGACAACATTCAAGTGGGGGGAAACCGACCTTGCTGGGCATGAGTAAACGTGGTGACACCTACTTGCGAACATTACTGATCCATCATGGTGCGCGATCCGTCATTTGGCATGCACAGCGCAAACCCGGAACAGGTGATTGGTTAACGAATCTGGTGGCCAGGAGAAACAAGAACATAGCAGCCGTTGCTCTGGCCAACAAAAACGCTCGAATTGTATGGGCCTTGCTGGCTCACGACAGGGAGTTTAGAAATGATTATGCGGTTGCCTAGTCATCTATCGAACCGATAGACGGCACAACACAAACAGGAGATTGATTCAACCGATTGCTCAGGCAGTCACGAAGTGATGGCAAAACAGGTTAGACCGTGCCCCCGGTGTCAGGGAAGATGTCGCGTCACCCGAGTTGATTTAATTTAGGACCGGGGGCGGAAAGTGAATGGAGATGGGTCGTTATTCTGAGGAACGGAAAGAGGCGATATTGAGGAAATTATTGCCACCTGAGAACATGAGTGTGGCGGAGGTATCGAGACGGGAAGGGATTTCAAGGGTTACCCTGTATGCTTGGCGAAATAAAGTGAAGGCAGAGGGGGTTCCAGTGCCAGGATCGGTAAAGGGAGCAGACGAATGGTCTGCGGAGGCGAAGTTGGCGGTGGTGATTGAGACGGCGGGGTTGTCTGAGATCGAGTTGAGCCGTTATTGCCGGGAGAAGGGGATTTATGTGGAGCAGGCGCGAGCCTGGCATGAAGCGGCTCTCCAGGGGCAGAATGATGCCCGTGTATCGCGCCAGGCGGAGCGGCAACAGTCGCGGGAGGGGCAGAAGCGGATCAAGCAACTGGAACGGGAATTGAACCGGAAAGAGAAGGCATTGGCGGAGGCGGCGGCACTGCTGGTATTAGGAAAAAAAGCCGAGGCGATCTGGGGATGGAAAGAGGAAGACTGATCAGTACCCCGGATCGCCAGGAAATGATGAGCCTGATAGATGAAACCGTAGCGTCAGGGGCTCGCAAGCATAAGGCTTGTGAGATCTTGGGGATCAGTCTGCGTACCTTGCAGCGCTGGCAAATCAGGCTGGCAGATGGGCGTGCGGATGCGGTGCGCCCAGAGCCGTCGAGAGATAAAGTCAAAAGTGGTGTATGGCCGGTCTGTAGCATGATGCGTCAGGCGGCGAGTTTCTGCTGAACAGGTTGATCGTCCACGACCTGTTCACCGTTCTTGAAGGGGATTCCCTTCAGCAACAGTTCGATTTTGTCTGAACCCCGAATTCTGCGCCAGCTTTTTTCGGCTTCCTCGATCAGCTTGAATGCCAGTCCCAGAAAGGTGGTGCGTGATACGCAATTGCGGGTGCGACTGGTTCGATGACGCACCGTGGCAAACGTCGATTCGATCGGGTTCGTCGTCCGGATATGCGCCCAATGTTCTGCAGGAAAGTCATAGAATGCCAGTAGACTGTCGCGGTCCTTCTCGATTTTCTCCACCACCTTCGGATATTTCGCACGCCAGGTTTCCACGAACCAGGTGAAGGCAGACAGTGCCTCTTCCCGGGTCGCAGCCATCCAGATGGCCTGCAAGTCCGCCTTCGCTCGGGCCTGCTGCGATTTCGGCAGCGCATTGAGCACATTGCCCATCTTGTGGAACCAGCAACGCTGATGCGCGGTCTGCGGAAACACTTCCTCCAGAGCAGCCCAGAATCCCATAGCACCGTCACCTACAGCAAGCAAAGAGCCAGATTGCAACCCGCGACGCTTCAGATCAAGCAGCAGTTCTTGCCACGAAGCTTTCGATTCCCGGTAACCGTCGCTGATCGCCACACGTTCTTTCCTGCCATTCGGGGTCACTCCGACAATCACCAGCAAGCATTGCCCGTCCGAATGCTCGCTGCGCAGCCCAGTGTGGATGCCATCGGCCCACCAGTACACATAACGCGACTGCGACAGGTCGCGACGGCTCCATGTCTCATGCTCATCCGCCCATTGTGTCTTCAGCCGGCTGACTACGTTCGCCGACAATCCCTTCGCCTCCTCACCCAGCAACACCCGCAGGGCTTCTCCCATGTCGCCGGTCGAGATTCCTTTCAGATACAGCCACGGCAGGGCTGCCGATACCCGGGGGGACTTCCGCACATATGGCGGTACGATGTGCGAGTTGAACTTGATGCCCGATCCTGATCGATCGCGCACCTTGGGTACCTGCACCGCAACCGGGCCTGCCGCCGTCAGGATCTCACGCTCCGGCAAATAGCCGTTGCGCACCACGGCACGTTTGCCCTTCAGCGTCGTGACATTTACGCAATTCGCCAGCAATTCCGCCAGCTCGGCTTCAATGGCTTGTCGAATCACTTCTCTCGCTCCTCGCCTGACCAGATCGTCCAATGTCAGCCCAATTTCACTTGCTGGACTGACTTCCTGATTTTGCTTATCCTTCTTCATGGTGGATGGTTTCCTAGTATAGTTTCCGACTTCGACAATCAGATTCTCTACAGAAATCTCCACCACCTCAACCCATCAACCCCAAACTGCCTGTACACCAGTTTCGACTATATCTCAGCCGTCGAACAAGTTGTCTGAGGAAGAGCGGGGAGAGATTTTGAAAGTAGTCAACCAACCTGAATATGCCAGTTTGCCGCCAACCCAGATCGTTCCTCGACTGGCTGATCAAGGGGTATATCTGGCTTCGGAATCCTCGTTCTACCGGGTGATGTCGGAGGCGCAGCAGAACCATCGCCGTGGTCGTGCCCAGAAGCCACGATGCGTGCCATTACCCACGACCCACACGGCCACGGAGCCCAATAGCGTGTGGAGTTGGGATATCACTTACTTACCAACCAAGGTGCGGGGGTTGTATTTCTACCTGTACCTGTTGGAAGACATTTATAGCAGGAAAACAGTGGCATGGGAGGTTTATCCGGAGGAGAGTGGTGTGCTGGCCGCGGGGTTGGTGCAACGGTCAGTGATGGCTGAGCAATGCTGGCATAAACCTCTGGTCCTGCATTCGGATAATGGGGCCCCGATGAAGTCCTCCACCTTGCTACAAAAACTTTATGATCTGGGGATCACTCCCTCACGGGGAAGGCCCCGTGTCAGTAACGACAACCCCTACTCTGAGTCGTTGTTTCGGACTCTGAAGTATTGCCCACAATGGCCCTCTGACGGATTTGCGGACATTGATGCGGCAAGGGTATGGGTAGAGGAGTTTGTGCGGTGGTATAACCAGGAGCATCGTCACAGCCGGATTCGGTTTGTAACCCCCTCACAGCGACATCGGAGGGAGGATTGTGGGATACTGGCCAAGCGTCATGGGGTGTATCAATCCGCCAGGGAAAAGAACCCGCAACGCTGGTCAGGGGCTACCCGTAACTGGGAGCCTGTAGGGGCTGTCCAATTGAACCCGGAACGACCAGTTCGGCTGGCAGCATAAAGATGGTTGACGCGACATCTATCCTGAAAAACGCCGCCGTGGTTGGCAAAGCCCGAACTTAACGAGGCACTCAGAGTGCGTGTAAGCGATCGAGGTGCCAACCAGCGAACCCCATCAGGGACAGCAGCATAAACTGCGCCGAATGTACGGATGCAATCTTTTCCAATGAGCCATTATGGATTGAATGCTTGGCAAACCGGGGGCGTCCATGTACGTTAACAGGGTGTTGAAAAAGGCCAGAATGATCCCCGGCGAATAGAGGATATGAGATAATTATCCCATTGAATCAAAGAAGAGTGAGTACCATGCGTGGAGCGGATATTACCCAGATTGACTTGTTCA
>JAJYPA010000343.1 GCA_021795795.1 Pseudomonadota bacterium
CCGATCTAGAACGCAGGGCAGGCGATCGGCTCAACAGCTCACAAAATCGGTCAAGCAGGAAAAGAGGTGGGGCTTGGCATCGCCCATGAGGCGGTAGATATTGGTCACGCGGCGAAGGCGGGGGCCATTGAATTTTGGAACGCTGTCAGGGGGAAGAGGTCGGGCACTACGGGAAATACCAGGAGTTAGAGCTAATGGTTCGAGGCGGATTCGATCCCGGACCGCACTCAAGCCATTTTCCCGGCGAATGGGTGTGGGTGGATAGCGGTAAACCGTTACCCATCTGCAATAGGAATATTGGCACAATGGCCACGCTGGAAAATCCGGGAAACAGCAACTCAACGCACAGAAGACCAGCAATGGCAACTTCCGATAGCGAACATCGATCGTTACGATTGGGAGGCAAAGTATGTGAGAAGTCTCCGTGGCAAAGCCGTCAAACTGTTCTCTCGGAATTCGCCAATTAGCAGGTTAACCGAGTTCGGGGGCGTGGCGCTCTCCTTGCTCGTTTTTGTAGCCTACCAAATACTCACCTACCTGGGAACCTACTCGACTAGTGCAGGCGGATTGGCCGTGGTTTCTGCCTTCGCGCCTGCCATTATTATTCTTTTATTCATGTCGTGGAACACGCGTTACCGAATCATCGGATTTTCCTGCATTATTGCGGGATGCGTGGCGTTATGGCATTACCGAAATATCCTTGAGCCCTACCTTACCTGGGCGAACATGATCCAAAGGAGCGGAATTTTCGCACTATTAACTGCTGTTTTCGGCCTCACATTGCTCCCCGGTCATATCCCCATGGTATCGCGCTTTGCTGAACTGATCCATGGATCCCTGAGTGACCGGCTATTGCTCTATACTCGACGTGTGACAATGGCCTGGGCAATTTTCTTCGCTACCATGACCGGTCTACCCCTGATTATTTTTCTATTGATACCACAGCAGTTATGGTTTCTATTTACCAACATTATTAGCGCAATGCTGGTGGCATTAATGTTTTTTGCGGAATATATAGTCCGCTGCCGCGCAATTCCAGCGGGCGATCGCGCCGGAATGATCGAAGGGATTCATGCCTATTTCAAATATTCTGCCAAGACGGCGACTAGCAAACAGCAACAGGATAATAGCAACCCTGGTCCTCCGCAATAATATTTACTTCGATAGGTAATCCCTGGCCATGAACCTCCTTCCGCTGATGACGCATGAATCTTTGGGCGATATCGTAGCGTTCCGTCATGGCGAGGCAATTACAGTGCATCAATTCCTGGCAGATGTGGCGCAGCTCCGTTCCATACTTCTTCCGGGTCAGCATATTCTTAATATTTGCCGTGACCGTTATCGCTTCATGGTAGGTCTTGCTGCGGCCATAACTGCTGATAAAATCAGCCTTTTACCATCCACATATACACCAGAAACCGTCAGCCAGTTGGTTCGCTTCGCTCCCGACCTATTTTGTCTCAGCGATGATGACAACAACATCGATTTGCCACAACTCTCTTTCCCGGCAGGAATCCCCGTAACGGCTGCGGCCCGGAATCTATCGATCCCTCTCATTCCCGAAACCCTTCCCGTAGGTTACGTATTCACTTCCGGATCCACCGGAAGTCCGGTTCCCCACCTGAAAACCTGGGGCGCTCTGATAGCGAGTGTCCGTGCCGAAGCTCTGCGCCTTGGCCTACTTGATGGCCGTAGATATGCGGTGATTGGCACGGTTCCACCGCAGCACATGTACGGCTTTGAATCGACCATATTGATCGTTTTACAATGTGGAAGCATCCTAAGCGCACCGCAGCATTTTTATCCTGCTGATATCTGTGCGGAACTTTCATCTCTGCCACGCCCACGATTGCTGGTGAGCACGCCAATCCACCTCCGTGCATTACTGGGCATGCACTCTCCTTTGCCACCCGTTGATCTGCTGGTTTCCGCTACGGCTCCCCTGGCACAGGAACTTGCCAGGGAGGCGGAAATTCGCTTCAATGCCCCCTTGCAAGAAATCTACGGATCCACTGAAACCGGCCAGGTTGCCACCCGGCGCAGTGCCGAAACCGACGAATGGGTTTTGTTACCGGACCTGCGTTTGACGACCGAGGATGGGCGCGTGTGGATAAGCGGCGGTCACCTGGAACAAGCAACGGAGCTCGGTGACAAACTGGAGATAATTAGCGATGAGCGTTTTCTTCTTCATGGCCGAACTGCCGACCTTGTCAATATAGCTGGCAAACGCAGTTCCCTGGCTTATCTAAACCATCAGCTTAATTCTATCCCAGGAGTGCAGGATGGTGTGTTTTTTATGCCCGACGAGGATTCGGCGGGCAGTGTAAAGCGATTGATTGCATTCGTTGTGGCACCGGAATTAGACACCCATTCGGTCTACGCCCAACTGCGCGAGCGCATTGATCCGGCCTTTCTCCCACGACCATTGCAGATGATAGATGCGCTACCGCGTAACAGTGCCGGAAAACTACCACGCGAGTTGCTTCAGTTGCTGGTCGCGGCACACATTCATAAAGAGGAGAAAGGCCCTGGCACACCATGAGGTTATCTTCAGTATTCCGGCGCAACACCCCGTCTTCGATGGTCATTTTCCCGGCCACCCCATTGTTCCCGGCGTGATGCTCATTGATGAGGTCATTTATACGGTGGAATTTATGACTGAAAAACCAATGGCAGGCTGCCACATTACCATGACTAAATTTTATAGTCCCGTGTCCCCAGGGGAGGTGCTAACACTACGTTTTGATACGAGAGCAGATGCTTCGATCGCCTTTGAAATCCATGCCGGCAACCGCAAAGTCGCCGCTGGTAGTCTGTCTCCCGCCGCAAGGACCTCACCCTTCTGATGAATCTACCAGACCAAGAAGCATCCACCCCCCCGAACCGGACGTCATGGACACAGCAACCGGAGCGCGGAAGCATGATGATGCTGCGGTTGATAACTTGGATTTCCACGGCCCTGGGCCGCCGCCAAGCCCGCATCATATTGCACCTGATCGCCGGCTACTTTCTCTTGTTTGCGCCGACGGCCAGACGAGCGTCTCGAACCTACCTCACGCTAGTGTTCGGCCGACCCGCACGGATCCGGCACATTTATCGTCATTTTCTCACATTTTCCGCAACTATCCATGATCGAATTTACCTGCTCGACAATCGCTTCGACCTCTTTGATATAGAGGTGCACCAGCCAGCAGACATCGATGCTGCGATTGCCGCCGGCCATGGTGTATTGCTGCTAGGTGCACATCTGGGCAGTTTTGAGGTGCTAAGGGCTGTTGGCCGTCAACATCCTGGCCTCTATGTGGTCATGGTGATGTATGAACAAAACGCCAAGCGGATAAATGCGATGCTCTCGACCATCAATCCCGCAGCCGAACAGAATATTATACCCCTTGGTCGTATGGATTCGATGATCCGCGTTCAAGAACAACTGGAAAAAGGCGCATTGGTCGGTCTGCTGGGTGACCGCTCCTTTGGAAAGGAGAAAGTGCAGCCCATTACCTTTCTTGGTGAACCCGCACTCTGGCCCAGCGGGCCTTTCCGGATGGCGGCGATCTTGCGTAGACAGATTTTCTTTATGGTTGGCTTGCACACCGGCCCGGGGAAATATGAAATTTATTTTGATGAGTTGGCCAATTTCAAGAATATCGAGAGGGCCGATCGGGAAGCAGCCATTCAAAAGGCGATGGAAAAATATGTTAAACTGTTGGAAAAATATTGCCATATGGCGCCATACAACTGGTTTAACTTTTTTGATTTCTGGAAATGATGTTAAGGAGTAGCTCGATGGCCAAACTCGAAGCGCTGCGGCGACTGCTGAATACCCGTCTAAAAATGCCTATCCTGCACGTAGCAAAGCCCTCCCTGGCAGACCCGAAGACATCTCGTAGCCGATATCCATTCTACGCCCTGATCTCCGGAAGAGCCGCCAAGAATGTCCTCGAATCCTTTGCTGACCGAATACCTGTCCGAGCAGGCACATGGGCGCTGCTGGCGCTTATGGCTCTAGGCGTTATGCTGGTGCCGCCAGCCCAAGCATCGGAATGGAACATGGATCAGTTGATGCAGTCCTTGGCGCAAGCAAAATCCGGTCGCGCTTGCTTTGTCGAGAAAAAATTCATCACCATGCTGGAAAAACCCATAGAATCATCAGGTAGGCTGCGTTTTATCGCACCAGATACTTTAGAAATGCACACCCTCAAGCCCAAAACAGAACTTATGCTTGTACAAGGCGACACCCTCACCATGGATCACCACGAGATCCAACTGTCAGATCATCCAGAACTACTGGCTTTCATCGATAGCATACGTGGTACATTGACGGGTAATCGCCGGATGCTGGACCAGTTTTTCAGCCTTTCCCTGGAAGGCAGTGAGGACAACTGGACCCTGACGATGCTGCCCAGGCAAAAAAAGGTGGCAGAAGTTATTCAACATATTCTGGTCAGCGGTAGCGGTAACAGCGTAACCAGCATTGACATTTTGAAGACGAATCATGATCGCTCCCTGATAAGCATCAACAAAGCCGCTGCACCATGAAGAAGCACCCATCTTTCATCATTGCAGCGTGGCTGGTCATCTTGCTGGCCTCTGCCTTAGTAATCAGCACCGCCACATTTACGGCAAATCTTTCCGAATTTTTACCTCGATCACCCACCACCCAGCAAGCGGTCGTAAATGAACAATTGCGGCAAGGACTGCTGTCACGCCAGATCTTGATTGGAATTGAAGGTGGCGACGCCGCCATACGTGCCAAGCTTTCCAATGAACTTGTCGGACAACTTCAGGGCAATGCTGCCTTCACCTCTATCAACAACGGGAGCAACATTGGCGATACGCGAATATTTCACTATATCTTCTCTCACCGTTACTTGTTGAGCCCCAGCGTCAATCCTGCGCTTTTTACAAGTAATGGACTGCACAATGCCATAGCCAACACTATTGATATTTTAGCCACTCCAGGTGGGGAGGTGAGTCAATCGCTATTTCCTAGCGATCCCACCGGGGCAACCATGCAACTGATCAAATCCATGGGTGGTGGAGCGAAGCCGATGACTTGCAATGGCGTATGGTGCTCCCGCTCCGGAAAGAGTGCTTTGATATTGGCGCAGACGCGAGCTTCCGGTTCCGATACGAATGCCCAGCAAGAAGCGATAAATAGCATACAATCAGCATTTGTTGTTGTTAAGTCAAAAGCCGGAGCTTTGGCTGCCAACACAACATTGGCGATGACCGGCGTCGGAGTAATTTCTGTGGCTTCCCGCAATATTATCGTCCATGCGGCTGAACTGATGTCAGGCATTAGTATAACGCTTATTATTATATTGCTGTTGCTGGTATATCGATCGGGTATGGTACTTGTGTTTGGCCTGATACCAGTGCTTTCCGGAGTGATAGTCGGAATTTCCGCAGTAGCGCTGGGCTTTGATGTGGTTTATGACATCACGCTGGGCTTTGGCACGGCATTAATTGGCGAAGCCGTAGATTATTCCATTTATTTTTTTGTACAGTCGGGGCAATCAGCAACAGCTACGGAAGAGTGGGCGCGAACGTATTGGCCCACCATCAGATTAGGGGTGCTTACCTCGATCATCGGATTTGCCAGCCTGCTGTTTTCGAGTTTGCCAGGGCTATCACAGCTTGGTCTTTATGCCATTGCCGGGCTTCTCACCGCAGCAGCCGTCACCCGCCTGCTACTGCCAACCCTGCTGCCTGCCAATTTTCACTCGCGAGATCTAAGCAGTATTGGCGAGAAATTTCTTCGTTTGTCGCGCATTCTATCAACTATGCGCTGGAGCGTCCTCCTGCTCTTGATCGCTGCTAGCGTTGTGCTCTTCACCCATCGAGACAGGATTTGGAATTATGACCTGTCTGCGCTCAGTCCGATTCCCTCGTCTGAACAGTTGCTCTATACGAAAATGCGCGCTGACTTGGGCGTGCCTGACGTGCGTTATTTAGTTGTCGTTTCTGCGCCCACCGTCAACGCCACGTTGCTCGCGGCTGAAAAGGCAGATAACGCTCTGCAAGAACTGGTAAAGGATCAAGTCATTGCCGGCTATGAAAGCCCCGCCCACTATTTGCCGAGCGTCAATTTACAAGAGGAACGACAAGCGGCAATCCCGCCGGAGAATGAGCTCCAAAAGCGTTTGCGTGAATCCTTGCTTGGCCTACCGGTAAAGGCTTCCCTATTCACCCCATTCGTCCAAGAGGCCGAGACACAGCGCACGCTAAAGCCCATAACCCTTGCCGACCTGCGCGGCAACGGCATCGGGACGTTGGTAAATAGTATGCTTACCCGTCACGGAAAGGAGTGGAGCGCCATTTTACCACTCAAAGCACTGGGTACAGGCAAAGTGGACGCGCAACGCGTGCGTACCGCCCTTGCTCGGCATCATGTTGAGGGTGCCATGTTTATTGATTTCAAGGACGCGTCGAGTCGGCTGTATAGTGGTTACCTGAGAAACGGCATCAGGTTATCATTAGCTGGAGTGGGATTCATTGCATTGCTATTATTGTTCACATTGCGATCTCCGACGCGCGTCTTGAGGATACTGTTACCGTTAATCGCGGCGGTCCTGACAGTGGCGGCTGGATTTGTCGTGCTTGGTTATGAACTGAATATTATGAATCTGATTGGACTTATGTTGATCGTCGCCGTCGGGTCAAACTACGCGCTCTTTTTTGATCAAGGTGACAGACAGGTCCAGGGGGAGATCGCACCACGTACGCTGGCCTCCCTGGTCATCGCCAACATCGCCACCGTCATAGGATTTGGGCCACTCGCTTTTTCCGGGGTGCCGGTACTCCAGGCCATCGGTGCCACTGTTGCACCCGGTGTCGTCCTGGCGTTGTTGTTCTCTGCCAGTTTTTCCCAACGCGCGGTAACAAACTACGCCCGAGCATCTTGATCCAAGGTTTTCCTGAACGCGCCAAACCGGCCAACCGTCAGCCCAAGATAATATGGGAGTAACGGTGCTTGGCTACTTGGCCTTATGGCTTTGCACATAAGTACAGAGATTGCGCAAACAACTAAATATTTCTACTTTGTTTTCGCTTTCGCTTGATATCATAAATCCATACCGTTTTGATATGACCATTGATATCTCAAGAATATCAATGGAGTCAAGCCCTAATTCCCCACCATATAACGGGGCTTCAGGATCAATATCTTGCGGATCCATGGCGAGGTTCAGCGCCTCTATTATTAGCGTGCTTATTTCCACTTCTTGGGGGGTAAGGCTGTCCATATCAAATAATCTCCTTTTCTATAGATTTAAGCAAGTTTCAGGCGGCGAGATGCCCCGGTTGTTTTTTTCCCGATTATCCGGGTGCAATGTGAATAGAGAATCTAACTGTCATTGGGCCATACGTGCTTCCATATCAACATTCCGCACAGATAGGTCATCATCGCAGATAGTGATCTCCACCTTTCGTCTGTAAGGTCAACGGGACTGATCATCAATGCCCACAATAATGCAACTCGAAGAACTCAAAGGAGACCATCTTAACTCGTTGTTTCATATAATACCGGGATGACCATAAGCTGAATTTTTCGAACTGCCCGATAGATATCCCCGATCAGCCCGCCCCCAACGACATGATCCATCGCATCCAGGAGTAGGACATACGTGTCTACCCAGGTTCCAGTTTGATAATTCTACCCCAGATTGGTACCGGGTTCACAATCGCTTGGCGCCGGCCTTTGGCTGCTTGTGACCATTCAGCGAAGGGCCGCTAATGGATTGATATAAAGGATTGATTGGCGGGAGGGCACGTCGACACCGATCTCCTCGAAGCAAAGCGCCAGGTCTAGGACCCGCTGTGGACGGCCGCGTACCCGGTGGCGCCGCGGCGCGCTTCATTGCCTGGCCGCTGCTTGGTTCTCGGGCCGCGCCCGCTGCGGCGTTGCTTCTACCAGCACCACTCCAGCCGTCGCAAAGGCGGGGACCGGCTGCGGCGGTTTGACATTCAACAGCCGCCCAATCACAATGCCAACATCTTCTATTATTCTGATTTATAAGGCGCATGCCACCTGTGTTATTATCACATTTCACTGCGACGAGTTGCATCGGACGCGGCCTGGACCAAACCCTTGCTGCGCTGCTTGGGCGGCAAAGTGGGTTGCAGCATTGCGCCTTTCAAGGCATTGACATTGACACCTGGGTCGGCGAAGTGGACGCTGTTGATGATGAGGAAATAGAGCCGGAACTACGAGATTTCAACTGTCGCAACAATCGCCTGGCACAGCTCGCGCTACGCCAGGATGGATTTGTTGACGCAGTAGAAACTGCCGCTACGAGATGGGGCCGACAACGGATTGGGGTTTTTCTGGGAACCAGCACCGCCGGCATTTTGCAAACCGAATGGGCATTTCGGCACCGTGATCCGGTTAGCGGACGCTTGCCTCCGGATTTTGTCTATGCCGCTACCCACAGCCCGTACTCTCTAACCGACTTCATCCGGCGCAAATTGCGACTCGAAGGTCCCGCCATGTCGGTGTCTTCCGCATGCTCTTCCAGCGCCAAGGTCTTCGCCTTGGCAAAGCGCATGCTGGACGCGGGGCTGATCGATGC
>JAJYPA010000030.1 GCA_021795795.1 Pseudomonadota bacterium
CGAAATTTCGCATACGCATCCTGAAGTTCCTGAATCGCGTCCATCAACGTTTCCGCGACGTACTTGCCACCAAATTCACCAAAGCGGCCGTGCTCATCCGGGTATTGTGCGAAATTGAAGGTGGCTGCATCAAAGGCCGCTATGGTTGGGTTGATTTTTCGATTTTCGGGGTTATCCAATTGGGTTCACCTTGTTCATAAATTCCTGAATTTTTTTAGCTGACTTGATGCCGGGTGCTGTTTCAACGCCGCTGGAAACATCAACCGCGTAAGGCTGCAAGCTCTTGATCGCTTCTCCTACGTTGGTGGCATCAAGCCCACCTGCCAATATGAAAGGTACCGATGGATATTGACCTTGCGGCCAATGTTGCCAATCGAAACGCGTGCCTGTGCCACCCAGTGCGCCGGTGGCATGGCTATCCAGCAGAAAACCACGCGCTGTCGCGTGATCTGCCAATGCATGGCCAAGCAAATCACTTGATGGATCGACAAACAAATCCGTGCCGAGCGCCTTGATGTACGGGCGGCCAAACTGACGGCAGTACGCACCGGTTTCATGTCCATGGAATTGCAGCAGGTCGGGCGAGAGCTTGCTGATGACGGTCTCGACCAGCGACTCGTCTGCATCTAGGAAAAGTGCTACCGATTGCACGAACGGCGGTACACGATCGAATAACGCCAAAGCCGCTTCAGGCGCGAGATTCCGCTTGCTTGCAGGCACGAACACGAACCCGACCGCATCCGCACCATACTGAACGGCCGCATCCACATCCTCCGTTCGAGTCAACCCGCAAATTTTCACCCGCGTACGCTCCGGCCGAACGAAAGAGGCGTCCTCTGCAAAGCGAGCTGATCTAGAGCTCGATTGAGCCGTCGGTATGGATGGGGCCATCTTAAGGGCCATGGGGAAATTAATCCTCAACACGTAAATTAAAGGCAGGATTCTAGCAGCAACCCGACTGCATTTCGCAGCTAGAGGCCCAAAATATCGGTTTTGACCCGGCTTGCTTGATGCTAAACGAATCGGGATAACGAACATCGACCAGATAAAGTCCATCCGCGGGCGCTGTCATACCCGCGGCCGAACGATGCTTGGCCAGAAGAATATCCCGAAGCGAATCGGCAGGCTGCTCCCCTGCCCCCACCGGCAACAGCGTGCCCACAATAGTGCGCACCATGTGATGCAGGAAGGCGTTGGCTGTAATGTCCATATAAACGTATTCGCCCTGACGACGGAAACTCAAGGATTCAATATGGCGCACAGGGCTGATGGATTGACAATCCTTCGCGCGAAAACTACTGAAATCATGCTCACCCAGTAAATATTGACCTGCCTCGTGCATGGCACCCTCATCCAGCGAACCGCGCCACCACGTGACCCGACCGCGTTGCAGTGCAGAGCGCGTCATCCGATTCAAGATAATGTAGCGATAGCTTCGTGCGGTTGCACTGAATCGGGCATGAAACTCAGAATCAACAACTTGAGCTGACAAGATACTGATGTCAGACGGCAGAGCCTGGGTGACACCAAGCAACCATGCCCGCTCGGAACGAATCGCCTCTGTATCAAAGTGAACAACCTGATGGCTGGCATGCACACCCGCATCGGTTCGCCCGGCACAGACCACTTCCACAGGCGAATCGGCTACGCGAGACAACGCGGTTTCAAGCCGCGCCTGGACCGAGTCGACCTCCGATTGGCGCTGCCAACCATGATAGCGGGATCCGTCGTATTCAAGGGTAAGTGCGATACGAGGCATATTTTGTCAGCAAGGGTAGATACGTTTAAAAACCTGCATCTTACCCAAAGATTCTGCATTGACGCTTAATCATATTTTCAACCCATCACCAACAATCAAACCTTGAACAAAACTATATTAGAAAAGACTAATAAATAACTTGTATGCAAACTTAATTTATTTACAATCAGCCGTCTTAGTAGAATCATTGCTGCGCTGATGCCCTCTTTCACGTAGTCCGATGAGTTTTGATAGACAGGTAAACTATCCGTGGCAACCCATAGAATTAAAACAATAAATTCAATTCAGGCACCATGCATAAGAGGTCCATTCACGGTGAAGAGCTCCATTCTGGTAACGTCAGTAATCCTATTTATTACCGCACAAGCATCCGGCTTCGCACAAACTTTACCAGTTCTTGACGGCCAAGCCACTGTGACAAAATCACAGAACGCTCAAGGTCTGAGCATTCAGCAAGCAATCCAGAATGCGCTGACGCAGAACCCGATGATGCAACAATCCCAGGCCATGATTGATCAGGCACAGGGTGCAATTCAGGAGGCTAGCGGAAATCGTTTACCGCAGCTGGATCTTTCGTTCGGAGGCATGGCTTCCAACAATGCCCTGAACGTCTTCGGCATGAAGCTGAATCAGGGGCAGGCCAACTTCAATGACTTTGGTGTGCAGCAATTTTTTCAAGAAGCCGGACCCACCTTCGGCAATCTGGCTGGCGCCAGCAGTACCCCACCTGATAGCCTCAACCACCCCGGTTGGCACCAGAATTTTCAGACCAGCCTGAAGCTGTCGGTGCCTATTTATAACGGCGGCAAAATAAGCGGGATGAAAGCACAGGCAGAAGCCTTGTTACGTGCGGCCCAATCCGGTGACCGTGCGGCAAAACAGCAACTCATCCTGCAGGTTGTTACCGCCTATGCGGGCATTGATGCGGCACGCGCTTTTGTAAAAGTCACACAGCAGGCGGTTGAAGCGGCGAAATCCTATCGTGATTTGAGCAATAAAATGTATTTACAGGGTGTTGTTTCCAAAAGTGATCTGCTGAAATCGGAAGTCAATCTGGGCGATATTCAACTACGGCATCAACAAGCACTGGATCAATTGGCCAACGCCAAGGATGCATTGCGTATTGTCATGGGATCACCAGGCAATCAACACTTTGAAATCAATGAGTTGATTCACATTGACAAACTGTCCGGCACCTTGGAAGAGGCACGAACCATGGCACTGCGCAACAATCCGCAGATTCTGGCCATGGACCAACAGATAGATGCCGCTCGTTCAGGGGTATCCTCTGCGCGCTCGGTCTACAAACCGCACGTCAACCTGATGGCACAGCAGGACTGGAACAGCGAAAACCTCGGAATCAAGAACGATTCGTATACGGTGGGTGCCGTACTAAATTGGAAGATACTCGATTTCGGTGCCCGCTCAGGCCAGGTTGATCGTGCCGTCGCCGGTCTGAACGCTACCCAGTCTAATCAACAAATGGCGATCAACACCCTGATGTCACAAGTGGGTGAAACCTGGCGAGCCGCTCAACTGGCGGAGTATCGGCTGGAGTTGAAAAAACTGGCGATTTCTCAGAGCGAAGAAGCCACACGCCTTGAAAAACTGCGGTATGCGCAAGGGATTTCCACCATGACCAACTTGCTGCAAACGCAAGCTGAGCTGGATAAATCACGTGCAGAATTTTTACAGGCTCAATATGAATTGATCCTGCAACGTGCCACCTTACTATTGATGACCGGCCAACTCGAACCGGACGCCATTTCAGCCACACCGCTGACCACCCAATCATCACTGCCCGACGCGCGGCGTTCTGCCCTTGCGCAGCCCGCCGTTCTTTCTGTTTCTAAGGTGCCTCAATAACATGTCCGTCAATAATCGTGCTTTCGCGAAAAAAACCGTTGGTGTTGCCGCCCTCCTCGCCATTGCATCCGTACTTTCCGCTTGCGGAGGTCACGATGAGCATCCGGCTTCAGTTTCATCCCAACCCGAACTGAAGACACTGGCTGAGTTGTTCAAGGTGCAAGATCAGTCTTTGCCTGTGTTCGCATTGTTCCCGGGCTCGGTAATCACCTCCGATCAGATTTCGATTTCATCCCGGGTCATGGGCTATGTGCGGAGTGTGGATGTTCATGAAGGACAGACCGTCAAATCGGGCGAGACACTGCTCACCATCGATTCCACAGATGTCACCGGTGCAATCAATCAGGCGCGAGCCGAAGTAAACAAGGCTTACGCTTCTCTATCAGACGCAAAAAACAACTACGATCGCTACTCCTCGCTTTACAAAGAAAATGCCGTTCCAAAACAAATGTATGAGCAGATGCAAACCGCCTACAAGGTTGCTCAAAGCAATTACTCTGCGGCACAAGCCGGGTTGAAGCAGGCAGAGTCCCAACTGACATATGTCAAAATCTCGGCCCCATTCAGCGGCACGATAACCAGTCGGACGGTCGATGCCGGCCAAATGGCGACTCCAGGGTTCCCGTTACTTACCTTGCAGGGTAGCGGACAGAAACAAGTTGAAGTCCAGCTCACCAGTCAGGCGTTCGCCACACTGAAGCCAGGAGAACCTGTTACCGTCCGTTACACGGACTTCCAGGGTGAACAACATCAGTTTCAGGGGCTTGTTGAACGCATGGTCGACGCCACGGATCCTGTTACGCACACCCACACCGTCAAGATCGGTGTGCCGGAGAACGTCAATGTGCGCAGCGGTAATTATGTTGTAGTCGAGATTGCTGTTGCCCACGAAAACGGCATGTTGGTTCCGCTTTCAGCAATCCATGATCGGGGCGGTATTCGCGGCGTGTTCGTACTTGACGATCAGAACCGTGCGTGGTTCCGGATGGTACGCCTTGGCCACGTTATCGACGGCAAGCAAGAGATCCTGTCCGGCCTTGTATCGGGCGAAAGGATTGTTACGCAATCGGATGACCGCCTGCAAAATGGTATCGTCGTCACCAACACACCAGCAGCCAAAGAACAGCCCGCATCATGAGTGAACAGAAGCACACACCCAAAGACGAACCTGTGCCCAATCTCAATCTGGCCGGCAGGCTGGCGCAGACCTTTCTGCACTCCAAGATCACGGCCTTGATCATGGTGGCGCTGACATTGTTCGGCCTGATGGCCTTCTTCATCACGCCCAGGTTATACAACCCGGAAATCGTGGTGCCCGGTGCGCAGATTCTGGTGCAACGTGTCGGCAACAGCGCGTCACAGATTAAGGAGCAGGTCGTCAAACCCCTTGAAGCCATCATGGCCGGCATCAAGGGTGTCGATCACACCTACGGTTACGCCGTTAATGACATGGGCATCGTTACTGTAGCGTTTAAAGTCGGCAGCGATGAAGAGCGGAGCCTGCTTCTGCTCTATAACCAACTCTCACGCAATATGGACAAACTGCCACAAGGCACGAGCCAACCGCTGGTCAAGAGCATCGGCATCACCGACGTTCCTGTCATGACCATTACACTTAGTTCCACGCAGATGAATGGCATTGAACTGCGTGAACTTGGTCAGCGTGTACTTGATCAGCTTCAAAGTGTGCCGGATGTTGGCAACAGCGAAGTCATCGGTGGTCAAAAGCAGATCCTTTCTGTGAGCGTCAACCCACAGAAACTCAGCAGTTCGGGCATAGCGCTCAGTACCCTAATCGACCTGCTCAAGGCATCCAATGTCGTGTTACCTGCCGGGCATATCGTCAATAACAACGAACAGACGAATCTGCGGGTTAATGCTGCATTCACTAATGTTCAGGAGCTCGGTGAAATCATCATCGGCACCCACAATCAGCGGCCGGTGTTTCTGCGCGACATTGCAGACATCAAAATGGCGCCGGAAGAACACGAGCAGTACTCGCAGTTCGGCTACGGCAAAGGAAACCCAAAAGGTTATGAGATTGGTGGCAACGATCCCGCGGTCGTCTTGAACATCGGCAAGCGGGCCGGCGCCAATGCCGTAACGGTGACTGAGCACGTTCTGGCTAAACTCAAGGTTGTTGAGCAGCAAATGGTGCCGCAAAACGTGCATGTCACTGTGACACGAGACTACGGTAAACGAGCGGACGATGCTGTCAATTTGCTGATGGAGCATCTGATGATCGCCGTTCTGGTGGTGCTCATCATCCTGTTCTTCTTCCTCGGCTGGAGAGAAGCGCTCATCGTCACCCTCACCGTCCCACTCACCCTGTTTGTCGTGCTGGGTGTCGGTTACGTCATCGGGCAGACCATCAACCGAATATCGTTGTTCGCGTTGATTCTGTCGCTGGGTTTGTTGGTTGACGCTGCCATCGTCGTGATTGAGAACATCCATCGTCACATCCACGAAGGCAAGGAAAAGTCTTTTGCGGATTTATTGATCCGCGCAACCAACGAAATTGGCAACCCCACCAACATTGCCACCATCGCCGTCATTCTGGCGTTCGTCCCGATGGCGTTTGTTACCGGCATGATGGGGCCATTCATGCTTCCCATCCCGATCAACGTTCCCATAGCGATGGTCGCTTCTCTTATTCTGGCCTATATCGTCGTACCCTGGACTGCCTATCTGTGGTTGCGTGGTAAGGCACATAAGGAGTTGGCTGCTTATGAGGCACGTTCTGATGAGCCCCACCGCCCTGACTTACTGCAACGCGGCTACACCCGTGTGATTCGTCCGCTGCTTGGCAGTCGGGGACTTTCGTTGTTCTTCCTGATTTTAGTACTCGTTCTGATGGTGGCTTCCATGCTGATGCCCGCATGGCAGTTCATAAGAGCGAACGGCATGAATGGCCCCTTAAGCCCAGCGGGCGTCAGCCTCAAATTGCTGCCGGAGGGCAATGTCAGCACGTTCGTGATTGAGGTGGACACACCGGCGGGGACTGCACTGGATGAGACTGGTCGCATCGTTAACAACGTGACCCAAGTGGTCTCGCAAAGCCCGTATGTAACCAACTACCAGACGTTTCTGGGGCGCACGGGACCGCTCACGTTTGCCGGGATGGTCCGGGGCGACATGATGCGCCAAGGCAGCAATCTTGCTCAGATCCGGGTCAATCTCGTACCTTTGCACGATCGTCCGAATACGGAAGTGGTGGCAACTGGCATTTGGAAATCACTAAAAGCCGTACGGGAAAATTCCAAACCGGCGCTAGTCAAGCTCTTCCTGACGCCGCCAGGCCCACCCGTACGCGCCCAGATTCTGGCGCGTATCCATGGACCCAACTACACTGAGCTGCGTGCAATCGCCAATGAAGTCAAAGCCAAGTTTAATGATGTCTACGGCATGATCAACGTCGATGACAGTATTACAGCGACTGCCCCGGAATATCTGATTGAAGTCGATCGCCAGAAGGCCATGCAGTCTGGCGTCATGCCCGCTCAGATCGCCCAGCTGATTCACAGTTATGTAGGCGGAGTCACGATTGGCTCGTTGCACGAATCCAATTCGGCCGAACCGATCAATATCGTCCTGCAACTTCCGATCGCCGATCGCGCAACCATTCAAAAGGTACGTGATCTGACGATTATCGGAGCAGGCGGCAAACAGATTCCCATCAGCAGCTTCGTTAATATCATCAAATCGAGTGTCGCCAAGCCGATCCTTGATCAGGATCAACACGAAGTCGTGTATGTACAGGGTGATTTGCTCGGTAGCTCACCGGTCTACGCCACATTGACACTGAACAAGTGGCTCGATGACATGAAGCTAAATGGTAATGTGACGTTAACCACGGCCAACCTCGGTTTTACCGATGCTCAGCCCGATGATCTCGAAAAATATCAACTGTTGTGGGGCGGTGATATGCGTCTGACTTTGGATGTCTTCCGAGACCTCGGGGCTGCATTCATCGTTGCACTGATATTCATCTACCTCTTGCTGGTGGCCTATTATCAGTCCTTCATGCTTCCGGTCATTGTCATGGGGGCGATCCCTTTGACCTTGGTGGGTATTTTCCCCGGCCACTGGCTGTTTGACATGCCATTCAACGCCACCTCAATGATTGGTTTCATCGCACTTGCCGGCGTGGTTGTTCGAAACTCCCTTCTTTTGATCGACTTCATTCTTGAATACCGCAAAGAAGGGTTTGACCTCAAGGAATCCGTTATCACAGCTGGTGCAGTCCGCTTTCGCCCGATTCTCCTGACGGCACTGGCGATTGTGTTTGGTTCTGCGGTTATGGTGACCGATCCCGTCTTCGGTGGCCTGGCTGTTTCCCTAATCTTCGGAACGCTCGCCTCTACCCTGCTGACGCTGGTGGTTATTCCCATCATGTATTATTTCTGGCAGCTGGATATTCAGATCAGGACAGAGAAAAAGGCGCGTGCCCCTGGTCAACCCACCTAAACATAACGTCAAAATCAAGGGCGCTTCGTAAAACGCAAGGCGTTCCATCGTTGCTTCCTGCAACGACCTTGGTTCCCCGCAATGAACGTCTTCGAAAAAAACCCATGGAAGGGGTTTTTCGAGATTCCCCTTAGATGAGCAAGCGAATTTCACCACGAAACGCTACACTGATCATTCAGACTAAAAGTCTTCCATTACCTCAATTTATATATCCAGAGACAGTGACGCCATGCGTGTATCTTCGCTGAACCCCAGACCACCACATCTAGGCCAAATCAAGGCTATTTCATCGACAAACGCTTTGGTGACCACTCAATCCACTGTTTCATCCCTCGTCTCAACCATTGCTATGGTTATTACGCTCATGACCACCGGATGCAGTGCACTAACGGTTTCAGCCCAGCCACCAAAAACAGCGAGCAAGGCTACAGAGGCTGCTGATACCAACATCTCGTCGACTGCTCAGGAACAAGCTCGATTAAAGAAAATTGACCAGAACCCGGTTTTTCTCATCATGGCAGGAGAGCTTGCTGGTCAGGAAAATAATTTGTCACAAGCGGCTGATTATTATTACGCGGCGGCAGAACAAACAAATGAGTTATCCATTATCCAGCGCGCAAGCCAGATAGCACTGATTGCCAAGAAATATGAAATGGCGCAGAACATGTCCAAGCGCTGGATAGCGCTGGAGCCCAAGTCCATAAAGGCTGCGGCCACACTGACCGTCTCCGCGATCCAACTGGGTGATACCGCAGCAGCAGATGAGGCATTGGAAAACTGGCTCACGCAGATCAATCAAGATAATCAAGCTGTCTTCAACGAGCTTGGTGCCTATCTTGAAAATAACGTACCCAGAGAAAAAGCCATCACCTACATCGATCATTTGGCGAAACACTATCCTAACAACTTCACCGCCCAGGTCGTGGTGGCCAAACTGGACCTGAAATTCAACCGCCATCAGACCGCGATTGTTGCTGCACAGCGCGCGGTTGAACTTGATCCCCATAGCATGACGGCGAGGGATATCCTCATCGTTGCCTTGAGTCAGTCCGGCGATTATTCTGCGCTCCTTAAGGCACTGGAGTCAGCCCATCGTGCCTTTCCCGGTACAAATCGCTATCTGACCGGGTTGATCGAATCCACCATCAGGGCAGGTGGCTCAGCCAAGGCAGGCAGGCTGATTGAATCTGCGCTTAAAAAGCCGTTCAAAGACCCTGATCAATTGCGTGCCCTGGCTCTGATGTCTTTGCAGATCGAACGCCCCGTACTCGCCAGGAAGGCCTTACTCAAACTCGATCAATTGCCCGGTCAGCATGACCTTGCCCAACTGCTGCTCGGTCGACTCGCCGCGCAATCGAACGCGTTTCAGCAGGCTATCCGTTATTTCAACCGGGTTTCGGTCAACAGCGAACACTATGCCGAGGCACGCGTACTTATGGCGGCGGCATATGCGCAGTCCGGTGATATGGTTGGCGCGCTTCAGAGCTTGGATATAGCACTGAGTCATCCCATTGACGTAGGCGACAAACAGCGTCTTACGCTGGCAAAAGTGGGGTTACTGCAAACTCAAGGACTAGATCAGGAAGCACTTACCACGCTCAACGAAGCCGTCACGATTTGGCCTAATGCTCACGATCTTCAGTTACAGCGAGCCATGATCCTCCTGAAATTCGACCGCAGCATTGAAGCGGAAGCCATCCTTCGTCAGGTCATCAAGGAAGACCCGGAGAATGCAACGGCGCTCAACGCACTGGGCTACACCCTGGCCGATGAAAACCGTGATCTCGCAGAAGCGGAAAAAATGATTCGAAAAGCACTGCAAAGCGATCCTGAAAATGCGGCTTATCTCGACAGCCTTGGCTGGGTGCAATATCGATTGGGTCAGTTCAAAGAGGCAGAGAAAACGCTTAAACAGGCGTACAAACTAGCACCCGACCCGGAAGTTGGCGCACATTGGGGCACCGTACTCTGGCACCTTGATAAACATGAAGAAGCCAAGGATGTGTGGAAACGCGCTATGTTGCTGCACGGAGATCATCCTGTATTGACGCAGACCATACAGAAATACGCACCTGACCTAATGGACGATGACGACACAGAGACACAGCAGAATCAAAACCAACCATGATGATCAAATTATCGTTTCGATCTCGCCTGCTGATGGCTGGAATCGCCATAACGACATTACTGGGTGGATGTGCTCAACAACCGGTCAGTCTTGATCAGGCCACGTCAATACAAAACAGGCTAAACCCGGCCTGGCAGGCGCACGAGGAAGCTGTCCGTCAAGTTACTGACTGGCAGTGCATCGGTCGAATAGCCATCCGCACCGAAACCGATGGCGGAACCGTCAATCTCAACTGGCACCAAATTGGTGATACCGCAAAAATCGTACTGAATGCCCCTCTCAATCAAGGTACGGTCGAATTGATCGGAAGTCCGGATAGGATGCTGATTACTGATTCCGCCGGTCATCGCCAGTTCACGTCAAACCCCGAAGCAAGCATTGAACAGCTTACCGGCTGGAAAATACCCATCACTGCCCTGCCCGACTGGATTCGTGGACTGCCGCACGACAAGAACGCCATGATTCAACTCAATGAGCGCGGCCGGTTGCGCACATTAAGTGACGATGGCTGGCTGATCGACTACGAATCCTATATGCCCGTACCTGGACTCGATCTGGATATGCCAAGGAAAATCACCGTCAGCCGCAACGATATCCGGTTGCGACTCATCGTTGAATCATGGCAAATGAATGCAAACGGTAAACTTGAGCCAGTCCGATGACCCCTGACGCACCATCCCGTTGGCTTGCACCCGTTAAAGTCAATTTATTCCTGCATATCAACGGCAAGATCCCCGAAGGAGCATTTCGTGGTTATCACGAGTTGCAAACTTATTTCCAGCGGCTCGATTACGGCGATGAATTGACGTTCGAACATACCTGTGAACCCGACATTTCAGTGCAGTGGCAGGAAGGTGCAGAATCCATTGCCCTGAAGCCGACGAATGAGTGCGACGATCTGATCTATCGAGCGGCTGCCCTGCTCCAAGAAACCGCGGTCACTCAGAGGCATTCACTAAGAGGCGCGCGGATTACACTCACCAAGAACACCCCAGTGGGTGGTGGTCTCGGTGGTGGCTCTTCCGCAGCGGCGACGACGCTCCTGGCGCTTAATCAACTCTGGGGCGTTCATCTGCCATTAATGGAACTGGTTAAGCTCGCGCGTGAACTCGGTGCTGATGTACCGTTCTTTCTCTATCAAACCAATGCCTGGGCGGAAGGAATAGGCGACCGGATTACCCCCTACCCCAGTCCGGTCGCTACACAATGGTTTGTCCTAGTCGTGCCGAACACACGTGTTATGACGGCAAATTGCTTCGCTCACCCTGATCTCATTCGTAACGAAGTGAAATCCAAGCCTGATGAACTGGTCAATCACTGGCAACAATCCGGCTACAACGCGTTCGAGTCCATCGCGCATGCAGAAAACGCCAACATAGCTGCCTGTCACCAGGCCCTGAGGCAAGCAACGGGATTTTCCCGAATGACTGGCAGTGGCTCCAGCCTGTTTTCACCGGTTACCAGCCTTGCAGAAGCAGAACACACAGCAATAATTTTGGCTCGCGATACCGAGCAGATTCAACGAGTAATCATTGCAAAAGCCCTGCCTGATAGCCCTATCGCTCACCATGAATGATAAAAAATTACATGAAAGCACTTGGCAAAGGCAAAAGGCTTCGTTAAGATGCGCTCCTCTTTCGTTTGGGCCGTCGCCAAGTTGGTTAAGGCACTGGGTTTTGATCCCAGCATTCCAAGGTTCGAATCCTTGCGGCCCAGCCAAACAATCGGCAGAACGATGACAATCCAAAGAACACTGATGGTATTTTCCGGCAACGCTAATCGGGCTCTATCCGAGCGCGTCGTTGAAAGTCTAGATATTCAACTCGGGCAAGCCACAGTTTCCCGCTTCAGCGATGGCGAAAGCTACGTTGAAATCTTGGAAAATGTTCGCGGACGGGACATCTTCATCGTTCAACCAACCTGCGATCCCACCAACGACAACATCATGGAACTCATGGTAATGGTGGACGCACTCCGTCGTGCTTCGGCTTATCGCATCACGGCGGTTATTCCCTACTACGGTTACTCTCGGCAAGATCGCCGTGTGCGTTCCGCACGTGTGCCGATCAGCGCCAAAGTAGTTGCCAACATGCTGCAAAGCGTGGGCGTGGACCGGATTCTCACCGTTGACCTGCATGCAGACCAGATTCAGGGCTTCTTCGATATCCCCGTGGATAACGTCTATGCCTCACCGATTCTGCTCGGCGATATCTGGCGCCAGAAATACAACGATCTGATCGTCGTCTCGCCAGACGTTGGCGGTGTTGTTCGCGCCCGTGCTGTTGCCAAACGCCTGGACGACTCCGATTTGGCCATTATCGACAAGCGCCGCCCTCGCCCCAACGTATCTCAGGTGATGCATATCATCGGTGAAGTGCGTGACAAGACTTGCGTGATTGTCGATGACATGGTCGATACTGCTGGCACACTGTGCAAGGCGGCAGGTGCACTCAAGAAGCACGGCGCCAAGAAAGTTGTTGCCTATGCCACGCACGCCATCCTTTCTGGCGCCGCGATCGACAATATCAACAATTCAGACCTGGATGAATTGGTCGTCACCGATACAATTCCACTCAAACCCGAAGCTGAACAATGCGATAAAATCCGCGTACTTTCAGTCGCGGGCATGTTGGCGGAAACCATTCGCCGCATCCATACCGAAGAATCTGTGAGTTCTCTTTATAACGACTAATTCGCATTGCCTTCCAAGAGCGTGTTAACCAACCGGGCCTCCGGCGCAAGAACCGGTTAACACTAAAGAATCAACACTCTGGAATTTACTCGTTCTTTCCCTTATAATTTCCCGCCTTGTTGCGGCCTTTGGCTCAACAAGGTTGAGGCGTTGTTTGGTCGCGAACAGCCCACCGTCGCGTCGGTCATGCCTAACCACACCGATTTAATCTGACCCGACGATTTATTATTTTTTGGAGTTATTTCTCATGTCTCAAGAAACATTTGCGCTTGACGCCGTAGCGCGTGATGATCAGGGGAAGGGTGCGAGCCGCCGCCTGCGTCGCGAAGGCCGCATTCCTGCCATTGTGTATGGCGGTGGCGAAGCCCCTCAGTCAGTCACCATCCTGCACAACGAAATCCACAAGCACCTCGAACATGAAGCATTCTATTCGCACGTGCTGGATCTCAATATCGACGGCAAAACCAGCAAGGTCATCCTGCGTGATCTGCACCGCCATCCCTACAAGCCATTGGTTCTGCATGCCGACTTCCAGCGCGTATCTGCCAACCAGACACTGCGTGTCACTGTTCCCCTGCATTTCCTGAATAAGGAAATCAGTGTTGGTGCAAAAGCGGGCGGCGTAGTGAGTGTCATCCTGACTGAAGTTGAAGTGGACTGCACCGCAGACAAAATTCCCGAGTTCATCGAAGTGGACATGAAGGATCTGGATATCGGTGGTTCAATTCACCTGAGCCAGATCAAGATGCCAGCAGACGTTCGCATCCATGCGCTGATACTGGGCGAAGATCACGACGTTGGTGTGGTAGCGATTCATGCGCCGAAATTGGACAAGTCTGCTGAATCCGAATCTGCTGAATAATCAGGGTTAGCCCCTAACCTAAACCGCTGCCTCTAACTTCACAGGTTGAAGTAAAGATGCGGCGGTTTTTTTATTACTCCCTGTTTATACAATGTACATTCATCAACGCTTTATCAGTGGTCATCAGGTGATCTCATGACGATTCAACTTATGGTGGGGCTGGGAAATCCTGGCAGCAAATATGAGTCGACCCGTCACAATGCGGGTTTCTGGTTCATTGATGAACTGGCCAGAGACTTGGGTGCTCATCTCAGCTCAGACACCAAATTCCACTGCGATATGCTTCGCATCTCAATAAAACAGGTCGATCGACGATTGATCAAGCCACAAACCTTCATGAACCTGTCCGGCAAATCTGTTGCCGCGGTCGCGAATTTCTACAAAATTCCTGCGGAATCAATACTTGTCGTTCACGACGAACTGGATCTGCCGCCGGGGAAAATGAAGTTAAAAATCGGCGGCAGCCACGGTGGGCACAATGGCCTGAAGGATATTCAGGCTCAGTTGGGCTCCCCCGACTTCTGGCGTTTAAGGCTTGGCATTGGCCACCCTGGCCACCGGGATCAGGTCGTCGGGTTCGTACTGGCCAATCCGCCCGCATCTGAACGCAAACTCATCGATGCCAGCATTCGGCACGCCGTGGACGAGATCGACGCTCTGCTGGATATCGATCCGGCAAAATCAACACAACGAATCAACGCATTCACCGCGGAAGCTTAAATGCCCGCATAAAGGCTCTGGCGTCTATAATGGCCAACCTTTTTTATTTTTTACCGTTTTCGGAGAGACTCCATGGGTTTTAATTGCGGCATCGTCGGCCTGCCGAATGTGGGCAAATCCACACTGTTCAACGCGTTGACAAAAGCCAACATTCAGGCAGAAAACTACCCGTTCTGCACCATTGAACCCAATGTCGGCATTGTCGCCATGCCCGACCCTCGCCTTGATGCACTGGCCGAAATCGTCAAGCCAGAGCGTGTTCTGCCGACAACGATGGAATTCGTCGATATTGCGGGGCTGGTCAAGGGTGCTTCCAAGGGCGAAGGTCTGGGCAATCAGTTCCTGACCAACATTCGCGAGACAGATGCCATCGCCCAGGTCGTTCGCTGCTTTGACAACGACGACATCATCCATGTCGCTGGCAAGGTAGACCCTTTGAGTGATATCGACATCATCAACACGGAACTCGTGCTTGCCGATCTTGATATCGTCACGCGCAATCTGGACAGAGCCGTCAAGGCGAGCAAGTCCGGCGTCAACAAGGAAGCCATCGCCCGCAAGGCTGTGCTTGAAAAAATCATGGTCGGACTGAATGAAGTCCAACCCGTTCGAGCCTTGGGTTTGAGCAGTGAAGAACTCGCCGTCATCCGCGATCTGCAATTGCTGACCGTAAAACCCATCATGTACATCGCCAACGTCAGCGAAGATGGCTTCACCAACAACCCTTACCTGGACGCTGTTGAAGCCTACGCTGCAAAAGAGAACGCACCTGTCGTGCCGGTATGTGCCACGCTCGAATCCGAGATCATGCAACTCGATGACGAAGACCGCGATGAGTTTCTTGCTGAAATCGGCCAGTCAGAACCGGGTCTGAACCGCGTGATCCGTGCAGGATACGCACTGCTGGGCCTGCAGACTTATTTCACGGCCGGGGTCAAGGAAGTGCGCGCCTGGACCATCCACAAAGGCGACACGGCCCCACAGGCCGCGGGCGTGATTCATACTGATTTCGAACGGGGCTTCATTCGCGCTCAAACCATCGCTTATGACGACTTTATTCAGTACAAGGGCGAACAGGGCGCCAAGGAAGCCGGAAAAATGCGGGCGGAAGGCAAGGAATATGTCGTCAAAGATGGGGATATTCTGAACTTCCTGTTCAATGTGTAATCCAGCATAACTGGATGCTGAAAACCATAACCGGCACGCAGTCTCGGAACGATGTCGCCGGCGGCACATGCACCGCCCGAGTGACATCTCACTTCAGGAGCAAACAAAAATGATTAATCGCACTTTCCCCGCCCACCGTCCGCGTCGTATGCGTCGGGATGATTTCAGTCGGCGCATGATGCAGGAACACACCCTCTCGGCGAATGACCTGATTCTCCCGGTGTTCGTTCTCGAGGGGCAAGGGACGCAGGAACCGATTGGGTCTTTACCGGGCGTGTATCGGCAGAGTATCGATCTGCTACTGGATACAGCCGATCGGGCACAGAGCCTGGGCATCCCTGCCCTCGCCCTGTTCCCGGTTACGCCATTGAGCGCCAAATCGCCCAATGCCGAAGCGGCCTACGACCCGGACGGCTTGGTTCAACGCACAATCCGTGAATTGAAGAATACATTCCCGAATCTGGGCATCATGACTGATGTCGCACTCGATCCGTACACTACGCATGGACAGGATGGCCTCACCGATGCCAATGGCTATGTGCTGAATGACGAAACCACTGAAGTTCTGGTCAAACAAGCGCTGTCACACGCTGCGGCCGGTGCCGATATCGTGGCCCCCTCCGACATGATGGACGGTCGCATTAGCGCCATCCGTCAACAACTGGAAACCGCCGGGTACATCCATACCCGCATCATGGCCTACAGTGCGAAGTATGCTTCAAGCTTTTACGGTCCATTCCGTGATGCCGTCGGTTCAGCTGGAAATCTGGGTAAAGCCGATAAAAAAACCTACCAGATGGACCCGGCCAATTCCGATGAAGCCCTGCATGAAGTGGCCATGGATTTGGCTGAAGGTGCGGATATGGTCATGGTCAAGCCGGGGATGCCTTACTTAGACATCGTACGGCGCATCAAGACCGAACTGAAAGTGCCTACCTTTGCGTACCATGTCTCCGGGGAATACGCCATGCTCCGCGCAGCGGCCGACAACGGCTGGCTCGATTGGCGCAAATGTCTGCTGGAAACCATGATGGGCTTCCGTAGAGCGGGGGCAGACGGCGTTCTGACCTATGCCGCTCTGGATGTCGCAGAGTACCTGGCTGTGGGTGATATCCAATAGCTCACGCCTTGCCCCGAACCGCATCAACAACCATCTTGGCAATGTTCCGATCAACCAAAGGACGATCTTCAGGCACGACCCGACACTGCTTCATTGTTTGATGGCCGATACGAATCGAGTACAAGGCGACGCCCACCCCCTGCCCTGCCCGTACGCCGACTTGCAGCAGGACATTCGATAGCCAGCTCTGGCTGACCGAATCGAGCATTGTCTCGGTAACCGTGGTAAAGGCAATGTTTTTCAGAATCATCTGATACAAGCGCCAGCGTGCGGTGGCGGATAATTTCAGCCCGTAAATCGCCGCCACACGTTCAACCATGGCCGCATTTCTCCAGGCCACCAGGAGCAGATCGAGTGCGGGATAGGGACTGGCGGCGATAAATACCCCCGTTCGCGTCGATTCACGCTTTACCAGTTGCGCGGCCTCGGTATCCTGCGCCCCGTACCAGCGGCTGAGATGACCAGCGAGCTCCTTTGTACTCCAACTCTCGTCCACTTCGGCCAACCCTTCCCATAGGTCATCACGGCGCGGACTTCGCCGATAGAGGTGTTTGATTCTTTGCAGCCATTCATTCAAGCTGCCTTGAGTCGCGTAGGGATTGCTGATTGCCTGCTTGAAGTAGGCTTGAATACGGGCAATTTCATCGATCTGCCGTCTCGCCCGGTGAGCCTGCCAGGCCAGTATCAGGAACCCGAGGATGATTGCACTTCCAGCCGCCAGCAGAGCCGCACCAGCCCACGGGTTGAGTGACCAACCCCAAACCACGGCCTGACTCCAGACCACACCCATCCAGACGAGCAAAGCGCTCGCGATCAAACGACTCAGCCAATGGCTACGGACCGGGGGCAAAAGGGGCTCAGGTTCAACCTCGGGTGTGGCATCTTTTCGAATTTCGGCCGCATCGATCGTGGGTACGTCATCACCCATGGCATGTATGATCGTGCGCAAATCGTTGTCTTGTTCATTCATCGTTTGATCAAACTCTTATTCAGCCAGAAGAAAGGCAAGTAACTGATCGATGCGACGTGCGGGAAAAGCCTGCACCCGATCGAGACCTTCCGGTGGTGAAAGTTGTGGCAAATCCTCAATTTTGAGATTGAGCGCATGCGGTAGATTGTCGGGCAGATGCGGCGGTGTGAAGCGGATACGCTCCCCCGTACGTTTATCCCGACCAATCAGGCTTTGCACGTGATCAGCAGACTCATGCAGCTTGGCCGATTGAACGGCAGCGATGGCCATCACATTGACATCAATATCTTCCGCCGCCAATCGCTGTACCGTTTCGTAGAGATAAGACTCCAACAAGGACTGCATCCGTTTCTGATCTTCGGGCAACAGGTGATCGATCTTGGTCGCACAAACCGCGACTCTACGAATTCGACGACGGAACAACCGGCCAAGCCAATGATCCTGCCCGTAGCGGAATGGCTGTAACACGCTGTTGAGCGCGGCACGCATGTCTTTGAGCGCTTCCTGCCCGGCGGTCATGGCGCCCAACAGATCGATGAGAATCACCTGTGCGTCAAGCTGCTTGAAATGCTGTTCGAAAAATGGTTTGGCTTCGTGATCACGATACGCCTTGTAATGCTCCGCACACACCGCGCCCCAGGATTGGGCGGGGAATTTGTCTAGCACCGCGCCACCTGCCAGCTTAGTGAAAAACAGTGGCACGAAGGGTTTGTCACCGGGTTTGTAATCGGCGCCCGCCAACAGAAACCGACCCGGAAGGTTTCGGCTGAGTTGATGTGGCGGTAACCGGCAATCGGCAAGAAATTCTGCCCAGCGCTGTTGCAACTGCGAAAGGTACGCTCGATCAACGGGTGCCATTGGGTCGATTGCAGCCAGCTCCTGAATAAGTGCATTTCCCAATTCCAACCGCGGCGACTGGCTGCACCATCCCCACAGGGCTTGGCAAAACTGGGGAAAATCCCAATTAAGAAGAGCAAGATCCATGAGCCACTCACCGGGGTAATCGAACAGTTCAATAATTCGTTTACGTGGTTTTGGGGAATACCATGAGCGCACCATTGTGAGTTCGATTCGAGCAATTGACCAGTCGGTGGTCGAAGTCGGCCAGTATGGCGGGCGATGCGTGAGCGCCTGTAATCCCGCATCATAATCGAAAGCATGGGGCGCATCCCGCCGCCACAAACCGTGCGCAACATCCGTTAAAACCACTTGCTGGATGAGCGACCCTCGGCGGGCATTTTCAAGATGATTGATGATCGACGTGATCAGGGTGGATTTTCCCGCCTGAGAAAGCCCGGTAATACCAATCCGGGTCGTTGTAGCGCTTGCAAATGGAAGTGGACTCAATTTCGATACCGCCTGTCGCTACACGTGTTCTGTCTAGAGAAGATCTGCACAAATGCAGACCTTCCAGTGCAGGGCATCCATGCCCTGCCGCTCAATGACGCAAGTCATTTAAATGCGCAGCACAAGACGGGCGTGAACCCGCAGCTTGCGCAAGCCCGTGTCCGCACGAAGCCATGGATGGATTCGTACTAAGATTCCCTAGTCGCCTCGAAAGCAAAATCGATAATCGTCCAAATCATCAATAACACAGGTTCGAGGCAGCCAATGGCGACATTCTATGACACTTGCAGTGACAGGGCTGGAACTTGACATCCCCGCCAAAAGGAAATTGCGAGTTTTAAACGTCCAACCAGTTGATATCACAGCAAACGACTTTATTGCCATTATCGGGTGCATGCCCGCGACAGTACGACAGCGTGCGGCACAAATTCCCGCCCGCAACCGACAGATAAGGTCGACTGATCTGGACCATATTGGGTTCGATCATGGCTCGGCGGAAATAAGGACGCTTTGCCCAGCAAGCGCCCTCGGCATGTGCCAGGGGTCGAAACCGATTCTTGATCGAAGCCGGTGCAAACGCACCGTGAATGGTTTCTGTCACCTGATAACCTCTTGCATCGAGCACAAATACACGCGCAACGATTGCCATCGATAATAAGGCACGGGAAGCATTCTGGAGGGATTCGCCCCGTTCCAGTGCAACCAACATATCCTCAAAACGTTCGGTGACTGAAACGATCTGTTGATGAAGGTTGTAATCGGCTCGATCCATTTCTAGCGAACTATCCTTCAATCCCTGATCAAGGAAATCGCGATTAAACTCTTCCTTTTGATTCAGCAGTGCCGGCATAGCTAGACCAAATCCCTGCAACAGATCCGCCCCCGAGTTTAGTGCAATAGCTAGCTGCTTGGGGGTTTCGATACCTTCTTGCAATACCATGCTGCCCGCTTCGTGGATCATGGCAACCAAAGAGGGCAACGTACGCTGTGCACGATAAGAATATTCGGATTCGACGATCAAACTTCGGTCAAGTTTGACGATATCCGCATTGATGCGCCACAAGCGGGTGAACTGTGAACCACCTACTCCAAAATCATCAAGCGCGATCAGGCATCCCAGTGAACGATAAAACTCGATGGACTCAATAAGCCGCGTATCATCGGGTAACTCCGACTCAACCACTTCAATAACGATGCGCCAGCCTTCTATATTCAGTGTTTGCAGAAGTTGTGCAAAAAAAGAACCGAACTGATGTCCATGCATGGCTACGAGCGGATGCACATTCAGAAACAACCAGCTTGACTCGAAGTTGGCGTTGATGAAGTTCTTTAAGTGCACCTCCCGGCAGGCGCGGTCTGCACGAACCAGAAATTCGATATCCGTGATGGATTGGAACAAGTCTGCGGGCGAGCGTGGTGAACCATCGGCATCAAAAATCCTTGCCAGGCCTTCATATCCGACAATGCGCTGGTGCGCTACGCTGACGATTGGTTGAAAAGCGGAACGCACAGTGAACTGCTCACACTGAGCGACTCTTTGCCCATCTGCAGTGGTTTGAATTTGGGGATGCATGAAAGCCTCATTGAACAAATGCACGTATAAACAAGCAAAAAACACGCCATATATTGGTTTTCGATAAATAAGCTTTCAGAAAATCAAAACCTCAATCTTCCTGTGAGGAACCCAAACAGAAAATAAAGGGCACCTCGAAAGGTTATTCGAGGGGTCCTGACGGTATTGTTCAGAAAAAAATCAAAGGGAATTGCCCAGACATCAACAAACCAGCGATAAGAATGATACTATAAAACAACAGCTTGTGTGTGATTTATTTAGACCGGTCTAATTATTATATTTAGGTAATGCCATGTCCCTTCGGGAAGAGAAACTGTTGAAACGAGTGACCATTGCCTCTGTCGGAGTCGCGATCTTGTTGATCACGCTGAAACTGGTGGCGGTGATCAGTACCAACGCAATCAGTATGATGGCGTCCTTGATTGACTCGACAATGGATCTGTTCGCCTCACTCGTCACCTTGATTGCAGTTCGAATCGCGCTGCAACCCCCGGATGAAGATCACCGTTTCGGTCACGGCAAGGCTGAACCACTGGCTGCATTGGCCCAAGCTACCTTCATTGCGGGTTCAGGTGCATTCTTGTTGCTTGAAGCCGTTCAGCGCCTGATTCGGCCCCAAACGGTAGAAACCGTCGACTTTGGCATCGCCGTGATGATCCTATCGATGGTTGCAACGGGGTTCCTGGTTTTGTTTCAGCGCCACGTCATTCGTGTCACCCAATCCACTGCCATCCAGGCCGATGCGGCGCATTACGGATCGGATTTTCTGGTCAATGCCGCCACAATCGCGGCTTTGTGGTTAGCTCAGCAAGGGGTGCACTGGATTGACCCGATTTTTGGTGCAGCAGTGGGTGGTTTTATCTTGTTCAGCGCCTGGATTGTCGGTCGCAAGGCGTTGGATCAGTTAATGGATCGGGAAGTACTGGACGGCAGTGAGGATCGTATTCACGGCATTGCGGTCAGTCACCCGCGGGTGGAAGCGGCCGATCATATACGCACGCGCATGGCCGGGCGCACCATGATCATCCAGCTTTATATCTACCTGCAAAATGATCTCGATCTCGCACACGCTCATGTCATTGGCGACGAAGTGGCAGAACGGATTCAAGAAATATTCCCTGGTGCCGATATATTGATACATGAAGAGCCTTACCACGGCGTGAACCAACAATCCGATGCCCAGGGTCGAAGCGCATCCAAGACCGGGTCATCTTTTCAGGAGTCCATATGAGCAACAACATTTCCAGCATTGGTGTACTGGTGCAAAACTTTGCTCAGTCGGCATCCCAATCACAAGTCCAGGAACTGGCTCAGATCGCGATGCTGAAAAAAGCTCAGGATATCCAGGCTCAAAGTATTCTGCCCCTGCTGGATGCCGTCGTTGAAAACAGCCCCAAACTCGCTTCACCGACTGACTCTATCGGCAAAGTACTTGATGTTCGCGCTTAATCTGAAGCCCATGAAAAATTGAGATGATATAAGTAACCCTTGGCTCTGACCACATGACCATATTTTAATCTTGGCCGTTAAAGGTCTGGCTTACCATGTGTCGATGAAGCAGTTAATCGATGAAAACCACACTCAAACTCCTTTGATCGGATTTGCTCGTCCTTCTGGTCGAGGGCGCCGACGATTTCTCGGATTTTCTGGCGTTTGCTTGCTTTGCGTTGGGCTGCTGTCCGCCTGGGCTCCTTTTGCGGCACCGGCATCGATGACAACGCAAAGCAAGGCGCTGGATTCGATCAGTGTACTCACTCAAACGGTTGATCGTCAGACCGTGATTTCCGGCCTGGGTCGCGTCTTGCCTATGGTGACACTGGCATTGCGCGCGCAGCGCTCCGGGCAAATCCAGCAGTCTCGTTTACATCTGGGGCAGATTGTTTCTGCCAGCGAGATCGTGGGGTTTCTGGGTGGTGCCGGCTTGGATGCACAAATTGCGCAGGCCGCAGTTGAATGGACACGAGCACAGGCCGAAGTCAAAGCCGCCCAGCGTGCGCTCGAAATCGACCGTAAGACACTGGCTTACGCGCAGACCACCCAAAAAACGCTTATTCAAGGCGAATTGGCACTCAAATTGGCCGCGGCCAATCAACACCGTGCGCAAAGCGCCTTGAATGCCTTGCAAGAAGAGCGCGTACTGCGCTCGCCAACGCAGGGGGTGGTGACGCAAATTGATCAAGCCGAGGGCAGTCTCGTTCAACCCGGCATGACGATTGCGCGGATTGAGCCTTTGAATGATTTGCAACTTCGCGCCACCTTTTATCCGGCCGAGGCGGGTCAAGCAACCAGCCAGATTCACCCGGGGATGACGGGCTGGTTTCAGCCCTTGGGCTCCGGGCAAAAAATAGCGATACGCGTTCAGTCTCTGTTGCCGCTGAATCCTCAAAATGGCGCTTTGCCCGTCATTTTGCGGCCGGTAATCAACGCGGCTTCGCATCAGATGCCCCGTGGCTGGCAATCGGGGACGATGGGTTCGATTGAACTGGATGCCAATCAACAGACGGTCATTCCCATCCCGACCCGCGCACTGGTTCTCGATCAGGGGCAATGGTGGGTTTTGGTCTGGCAGGATGGGCACTGGCAGCGACAGCGCGTCCACATCGGCGACAGTCACGGTTCATCGACGGATATTATCAGCGGTTTATCCGCGGGTGAGCGGATCCGGGTCGATCAGGCGTATCTGGCGTTTCATCATCAGTTCAGCCTGCGTTATCAGCAGCCGGATTAAGCATGCAGCAGGAGCAGAACGAGTCGCACGAGGCCGTGCCCATTACCGAGACGGGATGGGTTCGCTGGCTCAGGCAGCCGGTTGTCTGGGCAATGGTTTATGGCGCGCTCATCGCTTATGGGCTGTACGCATTAATCAACATTCCGGTTGAGGTGCTGCCGCGTTTCGATTTTCCGCAAATCAGCATCGTGACCTCGCTGCCGGGCAGCAGCACGCAGGAACTGGAAGCAGAAATCGCCCGCCCGATAGAGAATGAATTACTGGCGCTGCCGCAAGTGACTCATATCCGCTCGACCATCGGTCATGGGCAGGTGGCAACCCATGTGCGTTTTGCCGAGCATTCCAACCCGACGCTGGATTTGCAAATGGTCAATGGGGCGATTGATCGGGCACGCAGCCAACTGCCTAATGCGGCGCATCCTTTTGCTGAAATCATGGGTAATGCGATCAATGAAATTGCCGATTACAGCCTGATTTTGCCGTCTGATGCTTCGCCGGATTCTGTGCGCCGATTGATTGACAGCACGATTGTGCCGCAGCTGCGCGCAGTGCCCGGCGTACAGCGAGTGGATGTGTTTGGCGGTGGTGTACAGGTTCTGTGGGTTCAACCCGATCTGGCTGCCATGCAACAACGGCACCTCAGTGTCGCTGATATTACCCATGCGCTGCGCCAGTATGTGGTGTTGCAACCGGCAGGCTATGTGTCATTAGGGCATCAGGATGTGCAAATCGAGCTGCGTGCCCTGCCGCGCCAAGCCCCAGCCATCCGTCAAATCACCATTCCGACTCGCCAAGGCCCGATTCCCTTGAGCGCCATTGCGCGCGTGGTGCGTGCGCCGATGCCCAGTCACAGCGCGGTGACACTAGATAATCGAACCACCATTGCCATGACCGTATTTAAGCAGCCGGGCGCGTCCACGCTGCCCGTGACGCGAGAGGTGCAAAACGCACTAAACCTGAGCCAATCGATGCTGCCCCCTGGTTCGCGCTGGTTGCGGGTGTATGACCAAGGGCATTTGGTTGGCATTATCGGCAACGATCTCACCCGGAATTTGCTACTGGGTGCGGCACTGGCGGTACTGGTTCTATTCTGGCTGCTCGGTGGCGGGCGCGGTGTCTGGCTGCTTGCCGTCAGCATCCCCTTGTCGCTTTTGCTCGCGATTGCCGGTCTTTATGCCGTCGGGCAAACCCTGAATCTACTCACACTGGGCGCGCTCACGGTCGCCGTGGGTTTGTTGGCCGATGATGCGATCATCGTACTCGAAAGCATCATCCATCGCTGGGAACAAGGAGATGCCCGCTGGACGGGCGTCTGGCGGGGCTTGCGGGATATTGCCAGCCCCGACATCAGCGGAACCCTATCCACGGTGGCCGTGTTTTTGCCCTTGCTGTTGGTTGGCGGCTTGGCGGGGCTGTTTTTCCTGCCGTTTGCCTTGGCGATGACCTTTGCGCTGCTGGCCTCCTTGGTGGTGTCGCTCACACTGATTCCCCTGGGGTTGGGGCTGTTGCAAGCGGATCGTTATCTTCGACGCCCCGCCAAGGCAGCACCCCGCAAACGCTCGGGCGCGCGCTTGATTGATGCGCTCTACCGTTGGAATCTGAAGCTGTTTTATGGCGTTCTGCGGTACCCACGGGCGGGCTTGAGCCTCAGCGTGGGTTTGCTCGTACTCAGTGTGGCGAGCATGGCCTGGGTGACGGTGAATTTTTTACCGCTGCCGAATGAGGGCGTCATGCTCGAGAGTTTTACGCTGCCGCCGGGCACTTCCCTGACCGAAACGCGCGCGACGGTTGCCCGAATCACGCAGCGGTTGCGTGAAGATCCTGCCGTGGCGCATGTGTTTGCACGCATCGGTTCTGCGACCTCGACGGCCTATACCGAACCGGCTTACGCGGGGGAGATCCAAATCGTGCTGCATCGCCATACGGCAGTGAACGATCTGAATGCGATTGGTGGGCGATTGACCGCCTTGAGCGCTTTGCCCGGTGTGCAAACCAGCATCGACACGCCCACCATTGAGCGGGTGGGAGAAAGTTTATCGGGGTTGCCGCAACCGTTTGTGATTCGGCTATTCGGGCCGCATATCGACACCCTGCATCAATTGGCCGATGAGATAACGCATCAATTACGCACCGCCGCACCCGGCCTCAGCGATGTATTCAATAACGATGGTTACCCGATCAATCAACTCAATATTGTCCCTCGCCCTGACGCCCTGGCGCTGTACGGCATTACGCCCGGCCAACTGGACATGCAACTGCAACCTCTGCTTTCTGGCCAAATACTGGCGACGGTACCGGATGGCAATTTGCCCCTGCCGCTGTTCATTCGTTTGGCGGGCGCACCGGATTGGTCCTTGCGCCAACTGGCGGCGCTCCCCATCACCGTGGATGGCGATCCGGCAAAAAACGCAGCCAGTCAGACCGTCACCTTGGGGCAAATCGCATCGATCCAGATGATTCAGACACCCAATCAGATCCGGCACATTCAGGGTGCCCGCGCCTTGGATATTCTGGCCACGCCAACGAGCATCCGTGCCGTTGCTGACATCAACAACACGCTGGATCAGATCAAACTGCCCAGTGGCTACCGGATTACGGTGGGCGGGCTCTATCCAGAACTGATTCACACCGGCATCGTGCTGGCCGTGGCCGCGTTGATCGCATTTGGCTTGATGCTGGGCATCCTGTTGCTGCAATTCGATGGCTGGCTGGCGCCGGGCTTATTGCTGCTGCAAATCCCCCTGGCCTTGACGGGCGGCGCTTTGGCACTGAGCCTCAGCGGGATCGGGCTGAATGTGACCGGCTTGATCGCGTTTATTACCCTGATCGGCCTGAGCCTGAATCACGGCATCGTCCTGTTGTATCGCATTCATCGCAACGAACGCCATCTGCCATTGCGACAGGCAGTGGAAGAGGCCATCGCGATCCGCTTTCGCCCCATCTTGCTGACCGTGCTGACCGCCATGCTCGGTATGTTGCCTACGGCCTTGGGCTGGGGACAGGGCGCCGCGCCCGAACAAGGGCTCGCGGTCGTGATTCTGGGTGGGATTTTCTGGAGCGCCCTGCTGTCGACGAACCTCATTCCTGCGTTGTATGTTCATTTGTGTTCCCCGAAGGGTAGTTCGCTACAAATGACACATTAAAAAACCCCGTTCATACCTGGATGAACGGGGTTGTGATTTCAACGTTTGGTATCGGGCTGATCAGTCGTCCTGAGTTTCCCCGTCTTTGTGATCATCTGCTATGCCGTTCGCATCACCGTGATCCATGCCGTTTTCAAGGACTTTGTCGTTCATCGCATCGATGCCCACTTCATGTTCACCTTGCTGGGTTTGAATGTCGAACGAATATCGTAGGCCGGAACCGCCCTGCTCATGTTCCAGTTCGGCGTCTTTGATCGAGCCGGGTTGCAGTTGCAATGCCTGTGCCTTGGCCTGCTCCATGGTGATTTTGGCGTCCGCCTTGGACGGGCTGTTATTGGCATAGGCCGCGGCGGTGCCGGCACCGATGGCAAGAATAACGGCGGCGGTCAAAGCGCGTGATAAACGAAGGTTGGTTTTCATTGCATAATCTCCTGCTTGGGTTGAATCTGACTCCATCGAATCAGTGGAACCAGATTATCGAAGCGACCCTACGCTGAGATTTCGGCGGGATTAACTGTTATTCATGTGCCAGGCCGACGAATCAATGATTGAGCGCGTACCGTTGCCGGATCATCAATCGATAAATAACCGGCATCACCAGCAAGGCCAGGGGAATCTGCACAATCATGCCGCTGATGATGGCAATGGCTAAGGGTTGTTGCATGGCCGAGCCTTGCCCGATGCCAAGCGCCAGGGGCAGCAGGGTTAAAATCGCAGCTAAGCTGGTCATGATGGTGGGACGCAGGCGGCGCACACCGGCTTCAATCAAACGATCACTCCAGGGGCCGCTGCGGATGCGGCCGACTTCGAAGAAGTAGAACACGGCCACTTCGGTAACGATGCCGATGATCATCGTCAGCCCCATCAACGAGGTGATATTGAGCGTTTGGCCGGTCACCCACAGCCCGAAAAACACCCCGGCCACGGCCATGAGCGGCGCGCTGATGATCGAGAGGCTGATGGCGAAGCGTTCGTATAAAAACAACAAGGCCAGAAACACCAGCGCGGTGGCGGTGGCAAATACCAGCATCAGGCCATGAAAGGCGATTTGCTGCTGCTGATACAAACCAGAAAGCTCGTAATAAACGCCTTGCGGCAAGAGGCCCGGTTGTGCCAAGGCCTTTTTGACATCGGCAATAGTGCCGCCGAAGCCGCGTCCGCTGATCCGCGCCGAAACAGCCACCATCGGTTTTTGGTTATAGCGGGTGATTTCTGGCGTGCCGGTTATAGACACAAAATTCCCCACATCACCCACTCGAACCGGTTGCCCCGCCGCATTGGTCAGTTCCATGTTTTCCAGGCTTTGCGGCGTGGCGCGCAAGTGCGTGGGCGTGATGACGCGCACACCGACGACTTGCTCGCCCTCGGCAAGACGGGTAGCGATGGTTCCGCCGAGCAGAGTGCCCATCTGCTGCACGATGGCGCCCGGCGTTATGTCGGCAATAGCCGCTTTATTGCGATTGATATGAAATTCGAGCGTATCTCCGGCAATCACGAGGCCGTTTTGCACCTCTTTGATTCCGTTGATGCCACTGATGGCTTTCGCCACCTTGGGCGCAAGTGCTTGCAGTTCCTGTTGGCTTTGACCAAACAGGCGAATCACAACGGGGCGGGGCGAACCTGTCAGATCACCGATCAAATCCCCCATGGGTTGCATCAGATCCTGCACGGTGACGCCGGGCACTTGATGGGCAATTTCCGTGGCGATGCGGTCCATTACCTTTTGTTGATGCGCGGGTGATTTGAGTTCGATGAATATATCACCTTGATTGGCCTCGGTAAGCCCACCGCCGAGTTGTGCACCGGTACGACGGGTCAGCGTTTCAACCTCAGGCATGGCACGAATCAAGGCTTCGACCTGCATCAGCTCGCGGTTGGTTTCGGTAAGGGATTGACCGGGCCGGGTTTGGTAATCCAGTACAAAGCCACCCTCGTTCATTTCCGGCATAAACCCGGTGGGGATGTGCGTGAGACTTACCCAACCGATGGCCGCCAAACCGACGATTACCGGCAAAAGCAACACCGGTGTACGCAACAGGCGGAACAACAATCGCCGATAAGTGCGCGTCATCATGCTCTCTTGCGGCATTGTCGTATCAGTCGGGGGCTTGGGCTTGATGTTCAAGCGATTGAGCAAAATCGGCACCAGTAACCAGGTGAACAAGAACGACAAGATCAGGCTGGACGCCATGGTCAGGGACAAGGCTTTGAAAAACGCGCCGGTCACGCCATCGAGAAAGGCCAGCGGGGCGAAAATAATAATGGTGGCCATCGATGAGCCAACCAGAGGGCGGGTGAATTCCGACAGCGGATGCAATAAATGCGGGTGACGCCGGGTGTGTTTTGGGTGCAACAGATATTCGATCATCACAATGATGTCGTCGATCACGAGCCCCACCGCCGCGGCCATGCCGCCCAAGGTCATGATATTGAAATCAAGCCCGAATAATTTAAGCAAAATCAGTGTGCTGGCCATCACGGCGGGCACCACAAGCAAGGCCACCAACGTGACGCGGCCATTTTTCAGGAATAAAAACAGAATCAATATCGCAAACAGGATACCCAGTACGATGGCATCCCGCACGGATTGCGCCGAGTCGACGATCAGGGTGCTCTGGTCGTACCATTTTTTCAGCACCACGCCGGGTGGAATCAATTTTGCGTTGTCCTGCAAACTCGCGCTCACCGCATGGGCAATCGCTACGGTGTTTCCGCCCAGTTGCTGCTTGATCATCAAGAGCACGGCCGGTTTGCCATCGGCGGTGATGCGTTGGTAATTCGGCACTGTTGAATGCACAACAGTCGCGATATCCGCTACTCGGATATTGCCCGCCGCTGAATGCCGAATCACCGCCTGCCCGATCTCGGCCGCATCGCGCAAACGGCCATCGGTGAGCAACAGTTCTAACCGATTGGGGGTTTGTAGATGCCCAATCGCGTGTTGTCCCTGGCCACTGTTCAGCGCCGTGACGACTTCTTGCGTGGTGATGTTCAATGCCTTTAATCGTTCAGGGTCCAGCAGCACATGGTATTCCGGCAGCGCACCGCCCTGAATCTGAACCTGCCGCACGCCCGGTATGCTGGAAAGCAACGGGGCGATCGTGTATTGCGCCAGTGTGCGCAGTTCGGTCTGACTCTGGCTGTCGGATGTCAGACTGTAGGCGACTACCGGAAAGCGGGTCGGGTTTTCCCGATGCACGCGAAAGACCGTGCCCGCAGGCAAGCTGGGTAACACCGAATTCATCGCTGCGGCGGTTTGCAACGCAGCAAGGGCCGTGTCGGTGCCCCAGGCGAACCGCAAATCCAGATCGGCGCTGCCCCGGTTGGTGTTACTGGCGACGGATTGAACACCGGGCACCGAGCGCAGGGCTTGTTCGACCGGCTTGGTGATTGTGCGCACCATTTGTGCGGCATCGCGGTTACCGGCATCGACGGCGACCACAATCCGGGGAAAACTCAAACTCGGAAACAGCGCTACCGGCAGCGTCATGGCAGTGAACGAGCCACCGGCCACCAGCACCAACAGTAAAAACAACAACGAGCGTTGATGGCGCAATACAAAGTGGGCCACCGCAGAATAAGACCTCATGGCTGAGCCCCGGTTGACGGTTCGGCAATCAATGTCATGCCCGCCGCCACATTCGGTGCACCCGTGGCGACCACCTTGTCGCCCGCCTTCAAGGCCGCAGCATCGATGGGCTCGACCACGCTATTCGCTTCAACCGTCGCGAGGACTCGCACCGGCACGGACACAGCCTTGTGCGCACGATCCAGCCAAATGCGCGGTTGGCCTTTGGTATCGGTTTGAATGGCCGCATGCGGCAAAATCAACCCGGTATGGCCCGGCAGTGTGAATTGCGCCGAGACGGCCTCTCCCAGCACCCAATTTGGCGTATCGGCAGATTGATTGCCTGGAAGGTGCAAATGAATGGGTTGGCGATTGCTGCCCGGCAAGACCATCGGATCAATGGCGGAAATTTGGGTTGCCTGCGGCGGTTGATTGCCAAAAACCGATTGCACCTTCACCCCATCACCGATGGTCAATTGCCGGGCCACGGCAGCGGGCACCGGGACTTTGATTTCCCATTGCCCGGCATCCACCGTGGTCAACAGGGGTTGATTGGCCGTAAATACGCCGCCCAATTGCACGGAAATGGTCTGCACCACACCTCCTCGCGACGCGGTCAAGGTGTGTTCAGGCTGCGTGGCGCCGCTGGCCACCAGCGACTGCCAATTCGCTTCGGCCAAGGCAAGGCCCTGTTCTGCCTGTGCCCAGTCCGCTTGTGTCGCCAGTTGGGATTTGAGCATGACTTTGATTTGTGCCAGATGTTTGCGAGCAAACGCCAGATTAGCTTTTGCTTGCGCCACCTGCTGGCGTGTCTGGGCGCTGGTGCGCACCGTAAGCAAGGGCGCGTTTTTGCCGACCGTCGCACCGGGCTGGACGAACACGCGCGAAACTTGCCCCTCGAAAGCGCAGCTTTCGACCCGAACTGCCGAAGGGATGGGCGCAATCAGCCCGTTGAACCGAGGTGTGGCTTGAAGCCGACCTTCGATCAGTGAGACGAGCTGAACCTGCATTTGCACGGGGTCGGAGGGGGAAGAGTCGGCCGCGTGCGCGGTATTCAGTGCCACCAAACCCAGCAAGCCAATGAGTGTCCAGCGCCAAGCGGTGTAATTTGATAAAGAAAACATAGTTCAGTGTTCCGTGGGTGTCGGTGAAGGGTTCGCGCCCGCGTTTGATGCGGGTAGAACGGCAGGATCGATGCCCACCAGGGCGGGCAGGGCATACTCGGCGCGTTGGCGTTCTGCGGCGTTCTGCAACAAGGCCAGACGTTGATTGACGACGGTTTGACGCAAGGTATCGACGGTATTGGCATTCACCAAACCCTGTGCCATTGCTTGCTCGGCTTGCGTCATCCGTCGGCGCAGCGCCGGTAGGTTCGCTTCAATCTCCTCCCGTGCGCGTTGCAGTTCTGCTTGTTTTTGCCGTAGCGTCGCGAAGTCACTGCGGATTTGCACCAAGCGATTTTGATATTGCTCTGCCGCCAGTTTCCGGCTGGTTTTCGCGACCGAAATCGCATGGCGATTACCATCGAAAGACGGCAACACGAGATTGACGCCGACGCCAATGGTCTGCACCTTGGAGGTGTCTTGCGCGCGGGTCAGCCCCAGGCTGATCGATGGGAATTGATCGATCAGGGCTTGGCGATACTGCGCATCCTTCTCATCAATAGCCGCTTTGAGTGCCAGCACATCGGGGCGTTGGTCAATCGATGATGTAGTGATTATCTGAGGAGAAAGCGCTGGTTGTGGTGGCTCGGTCAGCCGCAGTGCGGCATCGGCGGGCAACCCCAAAAGTTGCAGCAATTGGGCGCTGTCTTTAATCCGTTGCAGATTGGCCGCGTGCGCCATTTGCTGCCACTGCGACACATTGGCCAACAGCAAGGCTTGCGTGTCGGCAGTGATTAGCCCCGCCTTTTCTGCCGCCGCATTCGCCGTTATTCGCTGATCGACCCACTGAATTTGGGTCTGCAGCAAGCGCGTCTGTTTTTGTAAATACCAAACATTCAGATATTGCTGCTGCACGGCGGCGGCCAGTTGCCACGCCTGCCAGCGATGATTCAGAATCGCCTGGCGCAAACGGGCCTGAATGGCTTGTTTGCGCGGAGCCTGTTTCAACCAGAAACTCAAATCCTGACTCACCGATAAGCTGAAGGCGTTAAACAGCCCTTGTTGCCAGGGATGATCCAGCGATAACCCCAGGCTCATCGGCGGCGGCACATTCGCCAAACCGGCCTGTTGGCGCGCCAGTGCCAGTTGGGTGTTACTTTCGATCAGCTGTGGATTGTGACTTAACGCAAAAAGCGTGGCGCTATCGAGTGTCCAGGCCTGCTTGGGCGGCGTGGGTGAGATGGGCATTCCTGCCGTATCTGGCAGGGGCTGATACTGGGCGCAGCCAACCAATGCGGCAAGCAAAATCAGCAAGGTGCCCGCTCGTGCGGCGGCAAGCCAACGATGCGTTGTCTGATTCGGCAATTGTGATTCTAAAAACATAAATCCCTTCTCACTTTTGGGCACGGGGATGAGCCTTAATGACTACATCATAATGGCTTACGCCTTTTGGGCGAATGAACGCCACATGACCAAAATTTCATCTTTCAGGTCACATGGCTGTTTTAGAATGAGCGGATGAAACTACTACTGGTTGAAGATGATGTGCAGGCGGCGGCCTACCTCGCCAAGGGGCTTGAGGAAAGCGGACACTCGGTGGATCGGGCGGAAAACGGCACCGATGGCCTGCATCTGGCCATGACGGGCGAATACGATGCCTTGATCGTCGATCGCATGTTGCCGGGCTTGGATGGCTTATCACTGATCGCCGCCTACCGCGCGGCGGGCAGGGCAACGCCCGTGTTGATTTTATCGGCACGCGGGGAAGTCGATGACCGCGTGACCGGGCTCAAAGCCGGTGGCGATGATTACCTCACCAAACCCTACGCGTTTTCAGAATTGCTGGCCCGGATCGAGGCACTCACCCGACGGATGCAAACGCGCGATTCGAGCGATACGCTGGCGGTGGCCGATCTCGTCCTTGATCGGGTACGGCATAAGGTCACACGTCGCGATCAACCGATCCTGTTGCAGCCGCGGGAATTCCGACTGCTTGATTACTTGATGCGCCACGCCGGACAGGTCGTGACGCGTACCATGCTGCTCGAACAGGTCTGGGGCTACCATTTCGACCCGCAAACCAATGTGATCGATGTGCATATTTCAAGGCTGCGCAGCAAAATCGATCGGGATTTCGATACGCCGCTGTTGCACACCGTGCGCGGTGCCGGGTATGTGCTCAGCGATGCGCCTGTCTGAACTTATCCGCCAGCCCGGCATGATCTGGCGGCGGTTTCGGCGTCTGTTGCGCACCAGCGTCTTCCGGCTGGCTTTGTTATTCGCCATTGCGTTCAGCGTGGTGGTTGGCGTATCTCTGGCCGGGGTGTACTGGCTTTCCACTCAATATATCGTCGGGCAAATCGATGTGAATTTGCAGGATGAACTAACTCAGTTACGCGGCGATATCGGTGAGGGCCAAAGTGAGGGCCTGATCGGGCAAATTCGGGAACGCGTCTCGCAAAACGATAAAAGCAGCCGCCTTTATCTCTTGGTTGATGCCAATCGGCATATTCTGGCGGGCAATCTCTTGGGCTGGCCCAAGGATTTGACCTGTGGTGAGCCGGCTGAATTCAGCGACCAAAGCGACATCGTGCCGAAAAACCGACAGGCGGAAGATTCGGATATCCGCGTGCGCGCCCTGAGCACGCAGCTCCCGAATGGGCGCTGTCTCTTGGTTGGGCAAGCGATGATTGAAGAGGAAGGATTCACCGACCACACCGGTTATCTGCTGACCTGGGCCTTGGGCATCATCACCTTGTTTTCCTTGGCTGGCGGCGGCTGGATGGGGCTTGCCGTGTTGCGCCGCATCGATACCATCACCCATACCGCAACGCAGATCATGGCCGGGGAGTTTTCCCGTCGCATTCCCGATGAAGGCAAAGGCGATGAGTTCTCCGATCTCTCCGCCCGGCTCAATCAAATGCTCGATCGCATCGACGAACTCATGGCCGGGATGCGGAGTGTCACCGACAACATCGCTCATGATTTACGCAGTCCGCTCACCCGGTTGCGCAACCGATTGGATATTTCCCTGACGCATGAACGTCCCGCAGCACAATACCGTGTAGTCATGCAGCAAACCCTGGACGATGCCGATCAACTCCTTGCACTGTTCAATACCCTGATCGCCATTGCTCAAGCGGAAGCCGGTGTGCGACGGGAAGTATTTACGACGGTAGATTTCAGCAGTCTTCTGCTCGATTTGGTTGATTTTTACCAGTTGGCGGCAGAGGATCGAGGCATTCATCTCAGCGCACAGATTCAACCGGGTATAACCCGCCTGGCCAGTCAAGGGCTTCTGACCCAAATCGTGGTCAATTTGCTGGAAAACGCACTCAATCACATCCCCGCTGGATCAAAAGTAGCCATCACCCTCAGTCAGCAGGACAAAAACATCTCGCTCATCATTGCCGATAACGGGCCGGGCATCCCCAATCCCGCCGACCGTTTGCGCGTGCTGGAACGGTTTGTTCGGCTGGATACGGCGCGAAGCTCGCCCGGCAGTGGTTTGGGGCTTGCTTTGGTGCGCGCGGCCATGCACGAACATGGCGGCACCGTCGAGCTGCAAGATAATCATCCGGGCCTGAAGGTCGTATTGACTTTTCCTTGCCTAAGGAGCCTCTGATTGAATCGAAAATACTGGGCGGCTGACGTTCAATGCGATTTTTTTCGCTTGAGGAGCCGGTTTTGGCTGAAAATCTCCCCAAATTTCAGCATTTCGACGGTTTTTGGGC